>JAVHLB010000001.1:0-351722 GCA_031082425.1 Candidatus Edwardsbacteria bacterium
CAGCAGCGTTAGATCCGGCAACTTAAGGCAGCCTATTATAGACCCGGCAAAAAATGCTGTGGCAGTTACGGCGCTCAGCAGCAAAACCACCGCCAATTTCCGTGGAGTGGCCTGGTGGTGATATATATATATGATCCCGGCCGACAATAACAGGAAATTTATCAGGTACAGCAAAGAGGCCTTTTTATATTGACCATTGGACCGCCAGGCTTGGCCCAGATTTTCGGTTATCCCGATGCTGACAACAAACCACAGTAAAAAAAGGGCCATGGTTTTTATGGCCGATCCATACATCAAAAATGCAGCAAGAATGCAGACAATGGCTCCGGCCAGGGTGAAAATGATTCTTCCCATGAAAAAAGCCACCGTTGTCCTCCGGGGATCCTCCGCAATGGCTATCTCCCTGGCGGCGACATCATGATTGATGAAATAGGAGATGGTGGTGGCCAGACTTACCAGGGCCAGAGCCTGGGGGATAATGGCAAAGTCCTGCGGCAATATGCTCCGGGCCATCAACAGATGAATGATGAAGCCGGAGGCCAGCGGTAAAACCACCGGGAAAAAGCTGTACAGGAACTGTTCCGCTCTATGTTTGGGGAAAATCGTCATTTTAAGACAACTGTCCGATTGAACCGTGTATTTCATCCAACATTTCCCTCAAACCAAAATCTTGCAGCACTTTTATAGCGCCGTTGCCTGCGATCCTGTTGCGCATCGTTTTATCTGTCAATATATTTTCAACGGCCCCGGCCAATTGCTGATCATCTCCCGGAGGCACTGTCAGTCCATTCTCTCCGTTTGTTATGATCTCTTCAACTGCCCCCCCCCTGGTGGCTATCACCGGAACCCCCAGGGCCATCGCCTCGATGATCACCCGGCCGAACGGTTCCGGTTCCACCGAACAATGGACCAAAACATCCAATTGTTTCAATATGGGATATACATTTTCAAGATGCCCGGTAAAGATCACCCGTTTCTGCAGATCGTTGTTGACAACAAAATTGTTCAGTTCCAGCCTGAATTCCCTTTCATCGAAAAGAGCCTCGCCAATGATAAGGAATTTGGCCCGCGGCATTTTATCGGCCAGAAGTTTGGCGGCCCGCAGAAAAACATCCTGCCCCTTCCACCGGGCAATTTGCCCCACCATCCCTATGAGCGGACCACCGCCGGAGCTTTTAATTACCCGCTGAATTTCGGCCGGCATTTCCCCGGCCGCCTTCTTTTGTATCGCCTGGGCATCGATGCCGTTATGGATCACCGACACTTTTCGGCCGCCAAACTGTCTGCCCACCGCTTCAGAAACAGCTATTATCTTATCCGGGATAAATGTCGCTGCCAATTGTACGACCCTTTTCGGCCTTGGTTGGATGGGGATATCCCTCATGTGCCATATCACCTTGACTCCGGCCATTCTTCCCGCCAATCCCCCCAGAATGTGACTTTTCAGGGTGTTGGTATAGATCGCGCCGTATTTTCCCCGGCGCAGTATACCAGATATTTCAATCACCGTTTTTATGACGCTGCCTGCGCTTCGGATTATCTTAAAAGGATGTTTTTGAAAATCATTTTTGTTGATATATAATAATCGTTCCGGCAGTGATATTTCTATGGTCCCTATTCCGATATCGTTTACCCGTTTTACCAGCCTGCTGCCCTGGACGGTCAGCAGGCGATAATCCATCGCTTTGTTTTTCAACCCCTGCAAAATATCCAGCAGACTGTATTCCGCCCCGCTGATGATAGGCGAGTGGTCGAAGAACAGGATTTTTGTTTTTCCGGGCGTCATCTGCCTGCGCTCGCCATTTCCCGGGCCGCCTCCAGAACCGTGCTCACTGGAATGTCCAGGCATCTTTGAACCACCCATTTGCACCTCAGCCCGCGGGCCGGATCGTAGCATGGCCCGCAATCGGTTGGTTTTTTTATGATCCGGACGTGGGCGGCGCGGTGGCCGTATACTTCCGGATCCACCGGTCCGAATATCACCACCGTTGGCACGCCCAGGGCCGAAGCGCAGTGGGCCAGTCCGCTGTCGTTGGAGATAAAAAGCCCGCAGCTTTCGATCAGGGCCAGGGTGGTGCCAAAACTTTTGCCGCTTAGATATCGGCAAGCTCTCGGGCCGATGCCCCGGGCCACCCGGCCAGCCAGACCGGCCTCCTCCGGGCCGCCGAAGATGATCAGCGGGTGTCCCTGGGCGGCCAGTTCCTTTCCCGCGGCAATAAACCTTTCCTCCGGCCAGCGCCTCAGAGCCATCCCCGATCCGGGATGGACCCCGATGACGGTCTTATCCCGGAATATATTGTTTTTATCAAGAAAATCCCCGGCCCGGGCCTGGTCCTGCGCCGGAGGGCGGAGGCCGAATTCCGGGACCTTGGCCTCTATGCCCAGTGGTTTCAAAAGCGCCATATTCCGGCTGATTATACTCCGGCCATTGCTTCCCGCCGACCGAACATCGAACAGGGCATTGGCATGTTTTTTTTCGCAGATCCGAATTCCCGCCCCGCTCAAAAAAGCCAGCAGCCCGCTGCGGTGGTTGGGGGCCGGGACTGCGGTGATAAAGATCTCCGGCTCTTGGTGCCGGATCATTTTTACCAGTGACCGTTTTCCCAGCAATCCCTGGTACCGGGGATCGTCCATCGCCATCCCGGCGAACCGGCGGTCGTCCCCCAGCAGACTGAGCATCACTTCTTTCTGGGCCAGGACCGTGATGGTGCTCCCGGCCAGCTCCCGTCCGACGGCGTTGATCATTGGCAGGGCCATAACCATGTTCCCGATCCCGCCCCATACCAGGATCAGAACCCTGGAGGGCGGCATCTTATCTTTCTTTACCATAAACGACCGGGGTCTTTTTGGCTGATGTTTTTTCACCGCTGTATATCAGCGGCAATCCCAGCAGATGCATCCCAAAATAAAATAATATCCTCTCCAGTATAAATTTAGCCCACTGATACTTATAAAGTTTGGCTATAAACCCGGCCAGATAATGAAATTTATGCCTGCCGGTGAAGCTGTCGGCCGTCAGCCTTTCCCTGATATTTGCCGGGAACCGGCAGCGGCCCTTGAAGCCCGATCTCTCCAGCGATCCTATCCAGGTGGAAATGCCGTAATGCTTTTCAACTATCCCCTCCGGACCCTCAAGCTGTCCGGTATTTTTCTGAAATGCTTCGGCCAGGCCCCGGACCGGTTCATTGATGATCTCCAGTCTCGCCCGGGATGCCATGGTCCGCGATATCTCCGCCAAACTGGAATCCAGGTCCCGGCTATGGTGCAGGGCGGCCGAGGCGAAAGCCAGGCTGAATACCTCATTGTTGAAAGGCAGCTGGTTGACATCGGCCAGCACCCGGTCAAAATAAACATCCTTATCAAAATGCTGACAACCCAGCTCCAGCTTATTGTCAGCCGAGATGTCTATGGCCACCGCCCGGTATCCCCTGCCGGCCAGCCCGGCCGTGGTCCAGCAGGTGCCGGCCCCCACATCCAGCGCCCAGCCCTGACCGGGGTCCAGGCGGAAAAGCAATTCCCGGCAGTTGGCCTCGGTATCCTGCCGGTAGGCGCTGTTCATGTGCCCGCGCCGGGCCAGCATTTCGGGGGGGGTGTCGCCCAGGACCTCCTTCGATCTTCTATATGCCCTGCGGGCCGCGCTTATCGAAGGATCGGCAAATACCAGGCAATTTAAAACGCCGTCTTTTATCAAATAGGTCAGGCCGCATCTGCGGCAGGATAATAGACCCTTGGTTATCTCCAGATCATCTTTGCTCTTTACTATCAGGTGGAGATCATCGGCCCCGCATTTGAGGCATTTCAATATTTCAATCAGCGCCGGTCTCACAAAGCACCCTCCCCTCTTATCACCGAGTGCCGGCCGGCCGGACCGAACCAGGCCAAGCGCCACAGTCTTCCAGCCAGCCACGGTTCCTTTCTTCCTCTGATATTTTTCCATCCCGAAACGTCCGGCACCTGCCCGAATTTATGTTCCCACATCCTGCCCCATTTTTGCCGGAACATCAACCGGGAGTGCTTCCAATGGAATTTCCACCACAGGGACACCCGGTCCCCGGCATAAATACCTGAGCGCCCGGCGAAATGGTAGAATACGGCATCTTTGCAGCGGATCATCTCCGGGGCCGGATCCAACAATGCGGCCCGGATGAAAAGATCCGGGTCGGAGGCCGAGCCGGGGTTGAAGCGTTCATCCAGTCCGGATAATGCTTTCCAAAGCAAGGTGGGGATCAAAAAAGGGTAGTTGATCCCCGGTTCTGTTTTTTCTTTTTGACTTTGAATGGTTTGCAACGCCTGGGTGATAAAGTCGCCCCTTCTGAAATTGCCCGAAATATGGCCAAAATCCACTTTTTTATGGCAGGGCGGAACCTCGATCAGGCCTGGCTCCCAGACCGTGCCGCTGATTATATGGCCGGGGCCGGCCGATGATAGCAGGGCTTCGTCCCAACCCGGAGCCGGCACCATGTCGTCGTTGCAAAGAAAAAGATATTCGCCGGAGGCCTGCTCTGCCGCCAGATTGGTGGCGGTGCAGAGCCCCTGCCGGTGTCCGGTCATGCTCACGGTAACCGGGCAATTGCGCAGGTAGTCCAGATAGTGGCTGTTATGCCCGTCCAGGCCGATGACGACCTGATAATGCCTGCTTTTAAGGTATTCCGGCAGACAAAGCCTAAGAAATTCCAGATTCCTGAAGGAAGGAATAATGACCGAGATTTTATATTTATAAGACATCGGATTTGATGATCCTTTTCACCGCCTGCGGTCCGCAATTATACAGCATATCAATCATGGACAGTCCCGGCACGAATTCCCCCCACAACTGGGGATAGGCTTGCGGGTAATAGGTGGCGAACCTTAGCTCTATCCCGGCCTCTTTGAACTTGTTCTGATCGAGATATTTTTTTCCGCCTGGTCCCGAAAGATATACCTGGGCCGACATTTTTTGGCAGATATCTATCAGCAGCTCGCTGGATTTTGAGCTGATATCCAGTTCGGATAGGTTTGTGAATTTCGGAGCGATATTCAGATCCGCGGCAATTGCTTTGGCCAATTCGGCATTGAGCAGGGATAATTTATCCCACTTTTTATCATAGGCCAGGTCGTTCAACCGCTGGTAGTCTTCAAAATACGGGGCCTTGGAGTAAGATGATTCCAGGGTCCTTTGGTGGGTATTCTGCCAGCCGGACTCATTATCGATGTCCACATCCAAAATATCCTGATGGTAGCGCCCCTTTTTGAACACCGGCACCGACAGCCATTGGGGCTGGCCGCTGACCCCCTTTATCATGCAGCGGGCAGTATACGAGGTTCTGGAGTACTGCACGCTATCCAGGAACACGAAAGCATCGCAGCGGGCCATCTTGTAAAAGTATCCGGCCCAGGGGAGATAGTTGGGTTGATGGGCGGCTAATATCATTTAATTACTAATTGCAAATTAATAATGACAACTATTTGAATTTGTCGACTTAATTAGACTTTGTCTTTTTAATTATCGCCGTCATTATGGCGGCTAATTCGTTCACTTCTTTGAGCAAAACATCAATATCCCGGAGGATTCCTATGTTTACGCTGTTACAGAGGGCAAGCCAATATCTCGTTTCTCTAGCTTCTTTTCGGGCTATCGACATTTTTGATATAAAATCTGCTTTACTCTGGCCGGCCTGGGCTTCTTCAACATTTGCACCGATGGATGTTCCCGACCGAAAAAGCTGCCTTGCTATAAGCCTTTCAATATTCTGACCATTATCTATTGCTCGGCAAAACTTAATGATAGCGATAGCGAATTTAAAAGTTCATTCGCAAATATCTTTCTTTTCCATATTTTGCACTTAGTAATTCGTAATTAATAATTCAGATCTACCGTATCACCCACCTAATTACCTCGAAGGCCTCGGCAAAGGCGGCCCCGATCTGGGTCCCGCGGGTCTTGGCCAGGGCCCGGATGAACTCCTCGGTGGCATAGAAACGGTCCAGCTGCGACTGGTAGCACTTCAGGGCCCTGACCTTGGCCTGAATATGCTTTTCCTCCAGCAGGACGAAGGATTCGGTGTTGAAGGTCTTGTTGTTCCAGGGGATCTCGTAGCCCAGTATGGTCCGGTCCTTGAAGGCCCGAAACCCCTCCTGGGCAATGGTCAGATGATCCTGGTGGGTGTCGTTGAAGCAGGGCATCAATACCAGATCGGGACCTATTTTCTCCTTGAGGGCCACCATATCCTCCAACAACGCCTGGCGGTGCTCGGGAAAATCCCTGACGCTGTAATCGTATACAAAACGATTCTTATCGGCTATTCCCAGGCTGTCCAGAGCGTCGTTCAGTTCGTTCTTGAGGGTGTCGGGATGGACACCGGGCGGCAGTGATTTCTCGGCCGAGGAAAAGGCCGCATAGCAGACCTCGGCCCCCTGCTCCAGCAGCCGGGCCATAAAGCCGCCGCAGCCGAATTCCCCATCATCGGTATGCGGCGCCAGCACCAGAGTTTTTTTAAACATATACCGCTCCTGTAAAATATTAAGTCTTTAATCCCTGGTCAATGACGGATCGCCATTTGTCAGCGCAGCGATCTATGGCCAGGATCTCCTCTACCATTTTGAATCCGTTGCTGCGGTGTTTTTCATAATCCTTCAGCATTTCTTCTGCCCTGTCCGGCGGTTCCGGCTGATCGGGATCGACCACCAGCCCGCAACGGTATTTTTCAATCAGCCGGGCCACCCCCTCCACATGCGGGGTGCAGATCACCGGCAGCCCGGCCGCCAGATATTCTCCCAGCTTGACCGACAGGCAGACCTTGGTGTTGGCAACTTTCCGCTCCAGGATCAGGCCGGCATCGCCCAAGGCCAGCATCTCCTCCAGTTCCGGCCCGACCGGGTGGTATATCCTGAAATCGTCAGAGCCCAGCCCCTCGCCAAGCAGAGCCTTTCTGATAGCCGGGCCGAAGGCGGCAGTCCCCGAAGCAACCACCAGAACAGCATCCGGCCTGACCTCTTTAAAACGCAACAAATATTTTCCCGCCAGGCCCCGGTCGCCGGGGGTGCCGAAGGAGCCCAGGTGCAGCAGAACGAAACGACCCCCCAGTCCGTATTTGGCCTTGGTTTTTTCCTTGTCCGGCAGCCTGATCTTGCCGGGATCCACACAGCAGGGGATCATTTCCACCCTGGCCCCTGGATAGATATCCAGAACATGCTCCACAAAAGGCTGGGAGACCACCAGGCAATATCGGGCCGAAGAGACAAGCTTCTTTTCCCAGCCCTTCCAGAAGAGATAATCGGGGGAATTAATTTCATACCTGCCGGCATTTACCGACTCCTCGGGATACATCCCCCGCAGATCGAATAGGTATGGGATATTGGATATCCTTTTGGCCCACCAGGCCAGCAGGGCCGCCGGATAACTCCGGGCGATCATCAGATCCGGTTTCAAGAACGCCAGTTTGAAGATCAGCCGGGGAAGGGCAGCGGCAATAAATAAAGCCGTTTCATTTTTCCTCAGATTGAACTGCCGGGGCAACAACGGAAATCCCGCCAGGGATGTCCGGTACTTGACGCCCTTCGAGGCTAAATTTGACCGCAGAGTTTTATTTTGATTGGAATTCTTGACATATTGCCGCCAAGGGTTCCGGCGGCCCAAATAGAAAGCCAACGGGATAACCGATAGGAAGGACAACTGCCACCGGCCGTTTGACAGATTCCGAGCCCTGACCAGGGGATCGAAAAACTGGGTCTCTATCAGCCGGGACCGGAAGGGAGCCTCGATGGCGGTAAGGGCCAAGACTTTCTTCATCCCAGGACCCTCATCCGATAACAGTCCACACAGATGGGAAACAGGTTTTCCTCCGCCAGTCTTTTGCGGAAATTCCTGAAACCCGGTGAATTCCAGGCCTCGGCAAGCTTTACCTGCCGGAGATCTCCGAAGCTCTGCCGGAAATGCTGGCAATGTATCAGCCGGCCCGAAGGGTCCACTCTTACGGTATCCATGGCCCCGCAGGTCAGCCGGCGTTTCTTTCTGATGCTGCCGTCCCGGATACTCGGGTAATTCGCCAGAAACCCTTCCGGGCTGGTGCTGGTCCTCATGCCGAAGCTTCGGCCCCTGGCCAGCCCCTTTTTCAGGTCGTCGAGCAGCACATCGGCAGGGGTCCGGTACTCCAGCTCCGGCTTCGAGGTTATGCAGACATCCTTTTCATCCATCCCGGACAAACGGACCGTCTCTTCTATGTCGGTTCGGCTGTGGTTGACGATCAATGAAAGATCCATCGATCTTACTTCAAGATCGTTCAGCAGTTCTATCAGCTCCCCCAGCTTTTCCCGATTGCTGTCCAGGATCAGGATGCTTACCGTCACCGGCAGTCCGGCCTGCACCGCCAGCTCTATGCCCCGGCGGGCCCGGTTGAAGACATCTTTCCCCGGGCGTATCCGGTCATCAACGCCCGCCACTCCTTCCAGTGAGGCCCCGAAACTTCTGATACGACACCTATGTCTGGACCAGGTCTTGATCCTCGCTTCGTCCAGCAGAGTGGAATTGGTCTGGACCGAAACATCCAGGCCCAGCCCCACTGCCGCTTTCATCAGATCCTCCAGGTCGGCTCTGACAAACGGCTCCGAGCCGATGAACCCGATGATCCGGAAACCATGCTGTCTTTTCAGTCCTTTTATGAATTCGACCGCAGCCCCTGTGTCCATCTCCTGGCAGGAGCCCTCGGTGTGATGCTGCCGGTGGCAGCACATGATGCACGACAGATTGCAGCGCTGGGTGGGTTCGAACACCAGCCCCCTGGGCAGCGGTATTTTCCCGCCATCCAACGCCAGCTGCCGGAGGGCCTCCACCCGCCGTGTCTGCAGTTTCCGCCTGACGGCATTCAGGGGAGGACTGTTTTTTATTATATCAATCGGCGATCTCATTCAGGCCGCTTTCGTGTTGGCTGATAATGGCATATTCCCCGGTTTTCTCCGGGGACATCACCTGGGATCTTTTTCTGATGAACAGTCCGACGAATATCAGGGCCTGGATGGTGTAGGATATGCTGGAAGCGGCGGCGGCTCCCGAAATCCCGTATTTCGGGATCAGCCAGAAGTTAAGCGGGATATTGCAGAGCAGTCCGGACGCCTTGCCCCAGACCAGCACCTCGGGGGAACCCATCTCGGCTATCAACGGCGCCTCCAGAAATTTAGGGAGGGACAGCATTACGGTTCCCGGCAGAAGCAGAATAAACGGCCAGACGGCGCCGCTAAAGGACTCTCCGTATAACAGCCGGATGGCGGGGCCGACCAAAAAGGCCGCTATCAAAGCCAGGCCGGAGGTGGCGGCCAAGGTCAGCAGGGCCGCCTTTTTAACAATGTCCCGGGAAAGGCCGTCGCGAGCCAGCCCCGAGAAGACCGGGGCGTAAAGCCCCCGGGGTATCATCCATAGCAACTCGGAAAGAAAGGCCGCCGTGGCGTAAAGGCCAACCTGAACATTGCCCTTCCACAAAAGGATCAGGAAGATATCCGCCCGGTAATGCAGGAAACCAAGGATCTCCCCGGCGAAGATCTTCATTCCGAACTTGAAAAAATCCGCTGTCTGCCTTAAGGACAGGGCGGCAGATCCGGGCCTTAGATGAACCCACAGGATGCCGGCCGAGATGATGAAAGCCGCCCAGTTGAGGATCACCGAGGCCAGGATCACCGCCTGAAGCTTGTTACCGAGCAGGATCAGGAAAGCCAATAATATCAAAATCCGGAATGCTTGGAAGCCGCTCCTCCACCAGTTAAAGCCCCGGAGCAGACCCAGGCCCAAAAAGATCTCCGGCAGGAAGGTCAGCCACAGGCCGGGAGGGATCAGGCTCAGTATCACCCAGCGGTTGAAGCCTCCCCAAGCCTCGGCCGGCAATCTCACCGCCGCCCCGGTGATGATCATGGCCAGGCCGCCCAGGACCAGACTGGCCAGCAGCAGGAACAGAACCACCGAGCCCGGCTGATATTTTTTTCTGGCCAGCTGGTAGGCCCCCGAGGTCCCCAGCCCCAGTTCGGCGAACACCACCGCCGTCTGGGGGATCAGCAGGCAGGAGACGAATATCCCCTTAAGCTCCGGTCCCAGGGCCCGGTTTATCAGGACGCTGGCAAACATCCCCACGGCCAGCACCCCCAGGTGGCTGATCAGGGTATCCAGGCTTTGGCTAAGTAGTTTTCTCATATCAAAACGACGGGGATAGATATTCTCACCCCCGTCGCATTGGTCTCCCGATTTTCAAATTTTCAGCTGCCCATCTTTTGGTTGAGTTCCAGCTCCTCTTTCCGGCGGGCTTCGATCCTCTCGGCGATCTCCTGCTCTTCCTTCTGCCGTTTTTCGATTCGGCGGTCCAGGTCTATCACCTTTTTACGGATCAATTCTATCTTCTGGGCCAGCTTGACCTCCTCCTGCTTGTGGGTCGAAATCTTGGCAGCCAGCTCCTTCTCCTCGCTGGTCAGGGCGGCCTGGCGTTCCAAAGGATTGGCCTCCAGTATCTTCTTGCGTTTCTCGATGTGATCGGCCTGCTCCGCAGCCTCTTTCTTCAGGCCTTCGAGCTTGTATGTCTCCTCGAACTGCTGTTTCTTCATCTCTTCGATCTGCTGTTCCATGGCCGTCTGCTGGCTCTGCAACTGCTCGGACTGGGCCAGCTGCTGCTTGGCAGCCGCCAGCTTGGCCGATACGGCCGATTCCTCGGCTTTGAGGGCGCTCAGCTTGGCATCGCTCACCGCCGCCCCGCCGGGCCCGGCCTTGAGGCCGGCCAGTTCTTTGGATTTAGCTGAGACCAGCACCACCGGTGCGGCGATGCCTATTATCATGGCTATCAGTCCGATGATCATCAGCAGGTTTTTGCCGCCGCCGCCGCCGCCCTTGGCCGCCGGGATCTCCACCACCATCCGCAGGCCGCCGATGATGGTCTTCATGGAGATTATCGGGGTGGCCACCCAGACGCTGCCGGCGGAGAGTTCATTGACGGTGAACTTCTCTCCGGCGTCCGGCTTCATCCCGGACGGGACCTGGTAGGTTTTTTCTATCTCGTCCTCCTTGGCGGAATACACTACCATCCGCTTGTCGTCCAGCACCCAGATGTCCTTGATCTCGGGAAAATCAGCCCTGATGTCCTTGACCACCTTGTCCAGAAAGAACTGGCGCTCCATGGCGTCCTCGTAATCCAGGATCCCCCTGGCCGACAGCCGGGCCACGGATTTGGCCAGCACCTCAAGCTGTTTATCCCGCTGTTCGTTCCCGGCACCGGCACTGGAGCCCGGCCAGATGGCCACCGACATCCCGGTGACGCCGCCCACCGTCAAGACCGCAATCACCGCCAGAGTGATCATCAAGCCGTTCAAATTAACAGCGTTTTTATCCGCCATAGCCCCCTCCATATAAACCATTGTTAGACTATATATTTACCATATTTTCCACTATGTTGTCAATGGCTTTTTAAGAAATATTTTAAGTTTGCTTCTTAACACCAGTTCCATCATCAGGAAAAGCCCGGTCAGGAACAATGTGATGTTGTTCAATCCCCTTTGGCCGGCCGGCCCCTTTTCGGGGGATAGCTGACGGCTCCATTGGTTTTTTCCCATGATCCTGGCTAAGCTTTCATCCTCAAGGATGGTAAGGTCGGATTCATCAGGGGGGATGTTCACCGCCAGGGTTTGGCCTAAATCATTTTTTAGCACCGAATAAAACCCGGCTTTCTCCAGCAGCCATTTGACCCTTCCCTGGACGTCCGGAAGGCCG
Organism: Candidatus Edwardsbacteria bacterium; assembly: GCA_031082425.1. Classification (NCBI taxonomy): domain Bacteria; phylum Candidatus Edwardsiibacteriota; species Candidatus Edwardsiibacteriota bacterium. Next base: position 11,714 of record JAVHLB010000001.1, read on the forward strand.
AGAACCTTTTTGCCGTCCGGGGCGGTCGGTTCCGATATGTCGGCGGCGGACAAAAACTGGCCGGTGAGATAGCCGTGGCCGGCAGATCTTATCAGCCCCCGGCAGGTCTGGTTCAACAGGGCCAAAAAGGCCGGGTGGAAACCGATGTCGGTCATCCCGGGATCGGTCCCGAACAGCCACAGGCCGGCTTTGCCCGACCCCTGATCGATGATCACCAAGCCCGGGAACTTACGTCCGATGGTAAGCAGGGCCGGAAGCCTGGCCGGCATCCGCCAATATTTGTATACCGTGATGTGCCTAAGGTCCCTGGCACTGATGTCCTGAAAATAATCCCCCGAGCCAAACTCCAGGGCCCCCGGCAGGGGATCCTCCGATATTCCGGTTATCCGCATCCCCGGGGACAGGCTTGATAAAAGACGATTGTAATCATCGATGCCGGCCTTTTCCGGCGGAATGAACAAAAGGCCTGCTCCGTTCTTCACTGCTTCTAAAAGATTGCTTTTCCTGTCCGTTATTGCTAGTCCCGCAGCGACGATCAGATCCGAAGCAGCGATGGCCTCGGGAGTGGGCCGGCTTTCTGTTTTCAATTGATACCCGGCACCTGACAAAGCCGTAAAGGCCTGTTTCAAAATGCCGCTGCCCTCGGTTATCAGCAGGACCTTGATGCTGTCGTTGTTGCCGGAGGGAAGATAGTATCTGTCATCCAGCGGCATATCATCACCCGAGCACTCCAGAAAGCTTGGCCCCCGGCCGTCCCAGCCCAGGCCGGCCGAGAAATATCCGGCGGAATCGGGGTCGATCCGGGTTTTATGGACGGTCCGGCCATCCTTGACCAGGCTCAGGCTATGCTCCAGGCCCGGAGCTGTTTTTCCTTGGATGATCAGTCTCTTTTTGAGGGAATAGAACCTCACGCTGCGCCATTCCAGGTTTTTGCCGTTCATTTCCCCGCCTGACAACACCAGGTCCAGATGGGTCTTTGATTTAAGGGCCGGAAGAGGCGAAACATTATCGCCGAAACAATTTTTCCGAAGGTCGGAAAAAATCAATGTTGATGCCCCGGTCCTTCCGGCATAGAACAGAAGGTCGTCGGCCTTTAGAACAGCCCCGGCCAGATCGGTCCCCAGATCGGTCTGCCCGATGGATCTTATCTGCCTGGCCGCTTCGGCCGGATCCGCCAGGCCGCATAATATTTTATTCCCCTGCGAGCCGCAGATAACCGCCACCCGGCTGTCCGGGCTCAGGGTGGAGACCGTCTTGAGGGCCGAGGATCGGACCCGTGACAATAAACTGCTGTCGCCTTCGATGGTCGACATGCTGGCCGAATTGTCGATGACCATCGCCAGGAACGTCTCCCGGGGCGCCATCCATGACGGCAGGTCGGCCTTCACCGACGGTCCCGCCATCAAAAGGACCAGCAACAGCAGGATGATGGTTCGGACCAGCAGCAGCAGCCATTCTTGGAGCCGGCTTCTTTTCCAGGTTTTGGTATGAGTGGATCTCAAAAGAATGATGCTGGGAAAGGGGATCACTTTGGCCTTATTGTGCCAAAGCAGATGGATCACCAGCGGCATGGCGGCCAGAGGCAGGAAGAACAATGCGGCGGGATTTTGGAAGGAGATGAAATTCATATCAGCTCAATCGGTCCGAGGGGATCAGCATTCCCGGATCTTTCCGCTCCAGAAGTGGTCCAGCGGGCCGAAGCCGTGGCCGATGCCGACCGAATTCTTGATGCAGCCGGTGACATACTTTTTGGCTTCGTCGATGGCCGGCTCCATCTTCAGCCCGCGGGCCAGGCAGGCGGTGATGGCCGCCGAATAGGTGCAGCCGGTGCCGTGGGTGTTGGAGGTGTCGATCCTTTCGCTCTCGTAGGTTTTAAAAATCCGGCCGTCGAAGTACAGGTCGGTGGCCCGTCCCGGCAGGTGCCCGCCCTTGATCAGAACGGCCCTGGGGCCCAGCATCGAGATCTTCAGGGCCGCCTCCTTCATCTGTTCCAGATTTTCGATCTTCTTCATCCTCGACAGCTTTTGGGCTTCGTCGATGTTGGGCGTCAGCAGGTTGGCAAGCGGAAGCAGGCAGGCCACCAGGGCCTCCTCGGCCTCGGCCTTAAGCAGGAGGTGGCCGCCCTTGGCCACCATCACCGGGTCCACCACCAGCGGCGATATCTTGTATTTCTTGATCTCATGCGACACCTGCTCGATTATCTGGCTGTTGTAGAGCATCCCGGTCTTGGCCGCCTGGCAGCCGATGTCCTTCATCAGCACGAACAATTGCTTGGCGATGAACTTCGGCTCCTGCTCGGCCACTCCGAACACCCCCTGGGTGTTCTGGGCGGTCAGGGCGGTGATGACGTTGATGCCGTAGACCCCGAAGGCGGCGAAGGTCTTGAGGTCGGCCTGGATGCCGGCCCCGCTGCCGGAGTCGGAGCCGGCGATGGTCAGAGCCACTTTCATTTCTTGTTGAGCCCTTTCAGTTCGGGAATTTTAGTTAAGATATCAGTGAAGCCGTGGGCGATATGCTCCGCCTGGTGGGCGTCGCTGCCCAGGGTAAGGCGGGTGCCGCCCATCTTGAGATACTCCATCACTGCCGGCAGTCCGGGGTAGGTTTCCTGGGGGTCGTGCCGCAGGCCCGAGGTGTTGATCTCCACCATCAGGTCGCGCTGCACCGCCCGCTCCAGGATCTTTTTGATGGGCCGCTGATATTTCTGCCAGGACATGGCGCCATAATGCTTGAAGCCGTATTTCTTACACAGGTCCAGGTGCCCCAGGCAGTCGAACAGCCGGCTGTCCACCAGCTTCAGCACCTCCTGGAAATACGCCCCGTAGGCCTGCTCCTCCTCCATCCGCCCGAAGTATTTTTGGGCCAGCTCCGGCCAGGAGACATCGTCCAACCCCACCATGTGCACCGAGCCCATCACGAAATCGAACTTGTGGGAGTTGATGAATTTTTCGATCTGGTCGCGGTACTGCGGCTGGTAGGTGATCTCCACCCCCTTGTAGATCTTGAGGTGCTTCCCGGACAGCACCCGGCAGTCGGCCAGGCTGGACTCGACGGCCTTGTCGTTGTAAACCCCATAGCCCTGGTCGGAGGGATCGAAATCCACATGCTCGGTGAAGACCAGCGCCTTGAGGCCCAGCTCCATGGCCCGCCGGCAGGCCGCGGCCGGCTCCATTTTGGAGTCGCAGGAATGCCTGCTGTGCAGGTGGGTGTCTATGGCGCCTATCTGATATTTTAATATTTCAGGATTCATAATGATTTAAAGTAAAGTAACTTTTAGACTTTTAACCCGGCGGCGGTCATGTCCTCATCGCTGACGGCCTTCATACCCAGCCATAGGTAGGAGGCGGCCATCAGGTAGTAAAGGATGAAAAAATACGGAAAATCAATCCCGCTCAGGCTCAGCAGGGCGTCAAGAATGATCCCCAGCGACAGCGCCCGGAGGGACAGCTTGTAAACATCGCCGAAGGGCAGGTTCATCCGCAGGATGGCCTTGAAGTTCATGCCCAGTCCGGCAATGAACAGCGCGCTGAGCAGTTTCCCGGACAGGTAGATGATCATCCAGAAGGCCGCCATGAAAAAGCCCAGCATCCCCCGGTTCGACAGGGCGGCCAGGATCTCCTTCTTGTCCACTTTCAGGTCGCCGTAATCCTTGAAGAAAAGCTCCCGCTTCTGTCCCTCGCCCCCGCTGATCACCACCCGGTCGGCATACAGCAGGATGCCCCGGGGGAATCCGGCCAGCAGGCTGTCGTTGAAATTGCTTTTGGCGCCCAGTACCAGAATGAGATCCCCCTCCTTGCGATAGACCGCGGTGGTCTCCGGACTGGTGGAAAACATCCCCTTGGCCAGGGCGAAATCCGGGGCCTGGCCGGTCAGCCAGGCGGCCAGATCGTCGGCGTCGACATTGAAGGTCTTCCAGGGCCGGATGAAGCTGATGGACCCGAACACCAGACATAAAAAAAGCAGATAGCCCAGGGTCCGTAAAAATCTCTGCTGGCGGAAAAATCCGTAGGCCTTGAAATTTGAAACGCTGTTGATCAGCTCCCCGAATAGTTGCATGTTATTCCCGAAGTTGAAATTGAAAGCTTATTCTATCAGAAATCACCCGGTTTGGCAATTGCCAACATCACTCCTTGACCGCCTTGATGGAGAACATCAACGGGATGGTGTTCTTTTGGTCCTTCAGCCGCCAGTACCCGTCCCTTCCCTTCTTCATGTCCCGGTAATAATTCCAGACGGTAAAAGGGTACTCCTCCATCCGCTCTATCCGCAGGCCGTTGCTGACCAGGGCGTTGATGACATCGCTCAAGGGGTAGGGCCACTCGTAGGACTTGTGGATGAAACTTGATCTCCGGTCGGCGTAGCTGCCTTTGCAGATCTCCATGATGGGCTGCTTGCCTTTGAAATAGGGATAGGAGACCTTCTTGTAATCTTCGTCGAACAATATCATGAAGGGATGGAACTCGGATATGAAGAAGGTCCCGCCCTTTTTCAGAAAGCCCGAAATGGCCCGGCCCCATTTGTCCAGGTCCGACAGCCAGCACAGCACCCCGTAGGAGGTGAAGACGATGTCGAATTTTTTATGGAGTTTCTGGGGCAGCTCATAGACGTCGGAATGGATGAATTCGACATCCAGGCCCAGGCGGGCGTTCAGGTCTTTGGCCAGGACGATGGCCTTGGGCGAGAAATCCACCCCGGTGGCCCTGGCTCCCAGCCGGGCCCAGGACAGGGTGTCCAGCCCGAAGTGGCACTGCAGGTGCAACAGGCTTTTGCCCTTCACATTGCCCAGAGCCTTCAGTTCGATGGGATACAGTGCCCTCCGCCCTTTCAAGAATCCCTCCACGTCGTATTCCCGGGTCTGGTAGTTGATCTCGGCCCAGTTGTCCCACAGCTCCCGGTTGTTGGCATAATATTTCGCAGCTTTCATTTTCCTTGTCTTCTTTTAAAATAAGTCATGGGAGTTGAAGTCATCTTGCTTGCAGCATCTCCAGCACCCGGTGGTCCTCCTTCAGTCCGCTCTTTACCGCAGCACGATAATACTCCAAAGCCCGGGCCTGGTCGCCCAGCGAATAGAACAGAAAGGACAGATGATACAGGTTCTTGCTGTCAACCGGTGAGATTTGGTGGGCCTGGAGCAGGTATCTCTGGGCTTTGGCCCAGTCGCCTTTCGTCAGGTAGAGATATCCCAGATTATCCGCCGCCTCGGCTTGGTCCGGCCCCAGTTCGACGGCTTTAAGAAATTCGGACTCGGCCAGATCGGGCCTTCCGGCGTTGAGATAGACCAACCCCAGGGTGTTGTGCATCCCGGCGTTGCCGGGCTCCCGGTTCAAAAGATCCAGGGCCAGCTGCTCGGCCTTCCGGTATTCCCCTTTATTGAGATACAGCAGGCAGAGATCGTTGTAGGCGGTATAATGTTTGGGATTGAGTCCGAAGGCGGTGATGAATTCCTTCTCGGCCAGATCCGCTTTCCCCAGATTGGCGTAACTGCGCCCCAGGATGGTATGGGCCACGTAGGAATGGGGCGAGACCTCGGCGGTCTTCTTCCAGTGGGCCAGGCCGCTTCGGAAACTGCGGCTGTAGGAAATATTGATCCCGGCAAAAAAGATGAAGATCAAAACCATGACGATCCGGACTACCGGGACCGGCATCGGTCTCAGCTTGCCGGGATCCAGTTGCAGCAGCATGATGGCGAAACCTATCAGCGGCAGGTACAGCCGGTGCTCGGCGAAGTTGGCGTAGGTGGTGTTGCCTAAAAACGTTGGAGCCAGAAACAGCAGAAACCAAAATATTCCAAACAGAAACAGCTTTTTATCTTTTATCTTAAGATAGAATATCACTGCCAATAACACGAACAGCCCGGCTATTCCATAAGCCACCGGCAGGTCGGCCGGAATGGGATCGCCTGATAGGTTTACGGGCAGGAATATTTTGCCGATATAGCTGATAAATCCGATCAGGCTTTCCCGAAAGGTGTTCAACCTGGCATCGGTCAGGCCGGGCTCCCCGCTCAAGGCCGATGTCCTTAACAGCAGGTAGGCCGCCGCCGCCGTTATCCAGCCGATCAATGAAAGAAAGGCCTTTTTATCGAATAGCTTCTTGCCTTTCTCCCTGTGCAGCAATGAATATAAGACAAGCAATGCCGGCAGCAAAATGGCTGTCTCCTTGGTCAGCAGGGCCAAGAAGAATGAAATGATATGCAGCAGGGCCCAGAGAATGCGCCCACCCCGCCGGTAATTCAAAAAGCAGAGGGATGCCAGCAGGACAAATACTGTCAATAGCGAATCATTGCGGCCCGGGATCCAGGCCACCGCCTGGATCAGCACCGGATGGATGGCAAACAACAGCGCCGCTACCAGGGCCGCAGTTTTCTCTGTTTTGATGGTTTTGAGGAACAGATAAAGCAGGCAGCAGGCCAGCAGGTGGATCAGGATATTTCCCAGATGAAATATGAACGGCCGGGTGCCGCCGATCAAAGTATCGGCCATAAAGGACAGGGTCAGCGCCGGCCGGTAGTAGATACCCTTGTTCCCCCAGACCACATCGGTGGCGAAGGCCTTCAAGATATTGGCCGGATCCTTCAGAAAATGGGCCTTCTCCACCAGCAGCTCCACATCATCATGACTGCTGAAATCGAAGAAAATCGTCTGGCCGTAGATGGCTATGATCAGCAGTGATATCAGCAGATATGGAAAAATGCGATGTTGATATATTTTATTCATAGCTACTTTATAGTTGCAGCTTCAGGTTATTTTCCAAAAACCGGTTCCGGGGACAGCCCAGATTCAGCGCTTTTTGATACTGACTCCGGCTCTGATCTTTCCTGCCGGTGATCAGGTACAGCTGGGCCAGATGCAGGTTTATCATCGGGTCATGTGGTGAAATTTCCAGCGCTTTGGCCAGGTGGATCAAAGCTTCATCATGTTTTTTAGATTTGGTAAGCACTATTCCCAGGTGATGGTGAGCAGAGACATTGTTGCCCTCTATGGCCAGAGCATGTCGAAGGAAGATCTCCGCCGAATCCGGCACTCCCAACTGCAGATACAATATGCCCAGATTGACCAGCGGATCAGCCCTCTGGGGCTCCAGTTCGATGGCTTTGAGAAGTTCGTTTCGGGCTTCGGAGAATAATCCGCGGTTGAAATATGCCAGCGCCAGGTTATTGTGAACATTGGCAAAGGTGGGATCTATCTCCAGCACTTCTTTGAATTCCATCTCGGCTGACCGAAGCTCACCGGTTTCCAGATACAACAGGGCCAGGTCATTGTGGGCCGAAACACCCTTTTCAATATCCAATGATCTGACATATTCCCGGCGGGCTTCCTCCATGCGGCCGGATTTGAAATGCATCCGCCCCAGCATCTGATGGGCCAGAGCAGAGCGGGGAGAGGTTTTGACGGCATTGGTCCAGAAACGGTTGCCGTCGGAAAAGACTGCAAGATGGTTGAAAGCCAGAAGGCTGAAAGCAAGAAAGACTGCCGCCCCGGCGGTGGCCATCCATTTAGCTGAGGCATTCCTGATGATATTGCTTTCCGTCAGAATTATAATGACACCCAACATCGGCAGATACAGCCGGTGTTCCAGGAAATTGATGGTGGTGGAGACCGGAATGAAGGTGGGAAGCAAGAAAAGAACCAACCAGGCCGCCCCGAACAGGAATATATTTTTGTCGTTGATGCCCCTGAACCAGGCGATACCGGTCAGCAACAGTAAGCCAGCGATCCCGTAAAATATATTGATATCTCCCGACAACGGGAGCACCGATAGGTTGAACGGCAGGAATATCTTACCGATATATGAAAGCAGGCCGGCCAGGACCTCCGCCGCCCCTGCATATTGACGGGAGGAATAGGCCCTTTCCATCCCCAGGGCCGTTGCCCGCGATAAAAGCCACGCGATCATGATGGCCGCCCAGCCGGGCGCCAATGCTTTCCAGGATCCTTTGAATCTACCTTTTAAAACCAGATACAGCAGAAACAGCAACGGAGCGAAGACCGCCGCCTCCTTGGTGAACAGGCCCGCCAGCCAAGCCGCCAAGTGCAATGCCAGCCACCGTCTGTTTCGCCGGGCATAATATTTTATCAGGGCGATAAATGCCGACAGGATGAAGATCGCCAGCAGGATGTCGTTCCGGCCCGGTATCCAGCCCACGGCTTGGGAGAGGGCCGGATGCACCGCAAATAACCCGGCAAAGATGAAAGACAGTCCCGGGCGATAATTAAGGGCATTCAGGCAGATGAACAACAGCCAGCAGGCCGCAATATGCAGCAGAACATTGCTTAGGTGATAGATGAAGGGATTCTCTCCGCCCAGGGCATGGTCCAGCATGAAGGACAGGCTTAAAAGCGGGCGATAGTAGGTCCCGGGGCTGTCCCAGTAAACATCGGTCTTGAAAGCCTTGAGGGCATTGGAAAAACTGCCGATATTCTCCCGGTTCTCCTGGATGAGGTGAACGTCGTCCAGCGAGGTGAACCCGAAATCCAGCGTTTTGGCATACAGGGCCAATATCGCCAGGGCCAGCCACAGATACGGGGCCGGCCCCGTCAGGAATATTTTTTTCAGCCGGTCCAAATTTGTTTTTAGGAGCGAATTATATTAAGCAGTTCGGCGGTCTTGTCCTCCAGCAGGGCCCTGGAGTTGGCCTCCACGTTCAGCCTCAGCAGCGGCTCGGTGTTGGAAGGCCGGATGTTGGCCCACCAATCCTTGTAGGACACTGTCAGCCCGTCCAGGTGGTCCAGCTCGGCCCCCTTGTTCTGGTAGATGCTCTCCAGCTCGGCCAGCTTGGCCGGGATGTCCTCCACCTGGCTGTTGGTCTCGCTGATGCGGTGATAAGGGTCGATCTCGGCCACCAGCTCCGACAGCGGCTTGCCCTCCTCGGATATCAGCTGCCAGCACACCAGAAAGGCTATCAACCCGGAGTCGGCGAACCAGAAATCGCGGAAGTAAAAATGTCCGGAATGCTCGCCGCCGAAGATGGCATTCTCCTGGCGCATCAGAGGCTTGATCAGGGCGTGGCCCACCCGGCTGCGGATGGATTTTCCACCGGCCCTGGCCACCGTCTCCGGCACGCAGCGGGAGCAGATGGCATTGTACAGCACGGTGGACCCGGGCTTCTTCTTGAGCAGCATCTTGGCCACCAATCCGGCGATGTCCGATCCGCCCAGGGCCCGCCCCTTCTCGTCGATCAGGAACATCCGGTCGGCGTCGCCGTCGAAGGCCGCGCCGAAGTCGCACTTCTCGGCCACTACCTTGCCCTGCAGGGCCGAGATGTTCTCCGGTTCGATGGGGCTGGCCGGATGGTTGGGGAAACTGCCGTCCAGCTCGAAGAACAACGGGACCAGCTCGCCCGGAAGTTTGGCGAACAGCGGGGGCACGGTCTGCCCGGCCATTCCGTTGCCGGCATCCACCGCGATCCTGTAGGGCTTGATCTTGGCGGGATCGATGAAGGTCAGGCAGTGGCTGATGTAGGCCTTGCTTATATCCCTGGCGGTGATGGAGCCTTTGGCGGCGTTATCTTTGAGTTTCCCCTGGTTGATCAGGTCACGCATCTGGTTCAAGCCCTGGTCGCCGGAAAGCGGGATGGCGTCCTTCTGGCAGATCTTCAGGCCGTTATATTCCTTGGGATTGTGGCTGGCGGTGATCATCACCCCGGCCTGGTAGCCGTATTTGCCCACGGCAAAATACAGCCCGTCGGTGGAGACTTTCCCCAGGTCCACCACCGAGGCTCCTTGCATGGTGATGCCTTCGGACAGGGCCGCAAAGACCGCGTCGGACGAAGTGCGCATGTCGCGCCCCACCGCCACTTCCTGACAGCCCAGATGGTCCACCAGCGCCCGGCCTATCTCCCGGGCCTGGTTTTCATCCCATTCGGTGGGAAAAATACCGCGGATATCGTAGGCTTTAAAAATTTTCGGGTTGACCGCCATAGTAAGCTCCTTCTGAATTTATTTTAAAATTATCATTTTCTTGGAAATGCTTTTTCCGCCGGCGTTCAATCTATAGATATACACCCCGTTGGCCACCGCCCGGCCGTTGTCATCCCGGCCGTCCCAGGTTATTGATCCCGACCCCTCCCTCTGGTCCCTCCCCTCGAGGGGAGGGTTGGGTGGGGTCAGTGTTTTCACCAACTGCCCGGCTATATTGTAAACCGAAAGATTTACCGGCCCGTCCCCTGTCCCCTGGTACCTGATGACTGTTGACTGTTTGAACGGATTGGGATAATTCTGCCCCAGTTTAAGTTCGTAATTCGTAATTGGTAATTCGGGCCTTCCCTCCACGCCTGTTACCTGCGCAAACGATATATCGTCCCACCGGTCCCAGTAGGCGGTGCTGTTAACCGCCCAGATGTTCAGCTTGATCCGGGCGAAGGCCGCATTGGCCGGCGTCGTCACCGTGCCGGTGGTCAGGAAGATGTACGCTGCGCTGTCGGCGCTTAAGGTCGCCGTGGTGTCGTCCAATAAAAGATTCTTATGCAGTGAATCGAACCACTGGATCCGCATCCGCATGGTGTTGCCGGCCCCGTCGTTCTTGCGCCCCCAGCCGGACAGGCAATAGTTCAGTCCCGGTGTTACCTTGGCGTCCTGGAACAGGAACGACAGAAAGGGGACATCTTTGCCCAAACAATCGGCCCGGTGCCGCAGGGCGTAACCGCCGGAATGGACGAAGTCGGTGGCGGTGTCGGCCACCGCATTGTCCCCTTCCAGCCAGCCGTACGGTTTGAGGGCATTGTCGGACGGCACCGCCACGGTGTCCCGGAAGACATTCTCCATCCCGCCGTTTATTAATGAATCAATTGGAATATTAAAATTGGTCCTCAGCGCAGCCCACAGTTCGGGACGGCTGCCGTCGTAGGACAGGGCCCACATCCCGGTGCCGGCCAATAGGCTGTCCCACACCATCTGGTACTTGTAACCCAGACTGACCTCGTCGTCGTACCAGCACTGGTGCCATTCCCCATCGTTGTAATAATACCAAGGGCTATATGACGAGGCCTGCCACTGCCGGCCGTAGTCGTAGGCCAGGGTCTCGGCCTGGGAGAACATCACCGCGCTGCCGCCTCCGGTGGTGGCCGAGCCGGCGGTGGCCCCCGTGCAGGGCCAGTCACGGCCATAGTAGGGAAATCCGCATAGCAGCTTATTGCGGCGGTTGCCGGAATAGATCGAGTAATCGTGGATGGTCCAGCCCACATCATAGGTATAACCGTCCAACGGCGCCGGCGGCCCGGTGGTGGTGGAGCCGCTCCAGAAGTAGTCGTAGGCCATGATGAACAATCCGTCGGAATAGATGGCCAGACTGTCGTAATCCCATGATCCGGCCCAGTCAATCGCCGGAGTGGCCAGTGAGACGTAGGAGGCGGGATCCCAGTTGTGGAAGCTGTCTGACAGTTCGTGGATAAACTTCACCATGTTCTGCTTTTGGGAAATGGCCAGGCCCTCGAAGTCGATGTTGACCCCCTCCACCCCGGCGTTGCGAACCAAGGTTATCAGATTCTTCACCGCATTGGTGCGGAAGGAATCGCTGGAGAGTATCGAGGTGATGGCAGTGCTGCTGAAGCAGGTGCCGCACAGCAGCACCTTGACCCCGTTCTTGTGGGCATGGACGATGGTGGCCGACCAAGTGCCGGGAAAGCCGTGGCTGGTGGTGATGCTCCCGTCCCCCGCCATCTCGGCGCTGAAGCAGGCCAGGTGGGTGATCAGGTCGTAATGCAGGTACTGGTCGCTGGTCCAGTAGGGATCGTATCCCAGCACCGTCTTGCCTACCCGGGGCGATTTGTCTTTGGCCAGCGGCGGGTATTTTACCTCCTGGCCCTTGATGATCAGGCTGTCGGAATAGCTTTCCGACTGCAGTTGGTGGATGCTTTTGTTCTGGGCCCGGCTGGTGGAACAAATGACCATCAAAACTACCAGCGCACCGACCAAAACATTGTGGATTGTGATTTTTCCTTTCATATATTCATAAGTTTATGGCAGCCGGAGGTCAATGTCAAGGAATAATTGATGCTCCGGATTTCAATTATCTTCTTGACTTTTAGTTCAAAATACTTGAAAATTCATCTCATGCGATTCAGGCTTATCATATTGTCCTGTTGTCTGTTTTTTATTCTGTCTCCGGGGTATTGTCAGGAACCCTCCTCCCCCGGCAATGATGACGAATTCAGGCCTTTCACCATCTTGGCCCCTCTGCCAGATTCTATTATTTCATCGGGGGAGCCCTTGGAGATCTCCCTGCTGCTGGAGGAGGCCGCCGGCATGGACATCCATTTGCTGCTGGACGGCATTGAGCTGACATCACAGGCGCAAGTGACCAAGGACTACCTTTTCTATCTATCCCCTGAGCCGCCGACTCCCGGCCCTCACCGGATAACCGTATTGTTGAGCAGCCTGGCCGATACCGTGTTCGATAATTCCTGGAGCTTCCAGGCGGCTGCTTTGGATACTGTCCCGGCCGAGCCGGTCAGGATCCCTTTCGATATCTCCCTTACCGCCGGCCTGTTCTATTCGCAGTGCGACCGGGACACATCGGGTTTGGGCCTTAGCTTCCCCATCGGCTGGCATCCCTCGGGCGACGTGAATTTATCGGGACAGCTGGACGACGGTTTCTTCAATTCCTACCTGTCCTACGATCCGGCCTATGACAGATATATTCACGGACTGCTGCAGTACGAGAATTCCTCCTTCGGACTGTCCGCCGGAGAGTTCTACCCCGAGCTTTCGACCCTGGTTTTCTCCGGGACATCCCCGCTGGGGCTGCTGGCCACCTGGCAGGATCAAAAGACCGGGATCCTGGGCACCGCCTGCCGCACCCAGCCGGCCGATACCCTGTTCCAGACCTACGCCCAGTATCTGTACGGCGGCCGTATAAAAAGATCTCTGGCCGACAGCCTCTGGCTGTCCGTCGGATATCTTTACGGCTACGACCAGCCGGGCTCCCTGCCGGACTCGGTGCGCTTCCGGTCATCCACCTATATCTACAACGACACTTTGACCGGATTCTCAGATACCCTGGTAACTGTGGACACCCTGTTGTCGGGAAAGAACCGTCTCGGCTGGTTCTCCCTGGAATGGCCGATCAGCGGAGCCCGGTTCCGCACCGAGTATGCCGGATCGGGCTTTATGCCGGATTCATCGGCCGGATACATAAATGACCGCAGTTATCTTTTGGGAGTAAAAGGGGGGATGGGGCGCCACTGGCTGGAGCTGCAGTACCTCTCCTGGGGCCGTAACTTTAAAAGCTTCGGCAATCCTTACCTAGAAACAGCCAAGAACGAGCTCCTGGGGACGGCGGACCTCAGGTTCCCCGGCAGCCTGTCGGCCAGACTGGACGGCTCGGTGTACAAGGTCTTCACCGATTCGGCCTCCGGCAGCAGCTTCAAGCTGGGCGGAACAGTGAATTATGCCCGGGGGCGGCTGACCTCGGCCAGCCTGCGGCTGGATTACAATTATCGGCCGTATATCACCTATCTATACCAGAACCGAAACCTGAGCCTGAGCATCGTGACAAAACTGATGGCCTTCTCGGTTATCTCCTCTTATTCATACTCCTCAAGCTCCGGAATCAGCCTGACCCAGTCTCACAACGGAATGTTGGGCCTCTCCCGCTTTTTGATAGCGGACAGATTATATATCCAGGCCTCGGCACAGCACTATCAGGTTTTTGACAGCTACGGACTGACCGAGCAGGCCAGGACCATTGCCGAACTGAGGACATCCTGGCAGGCTTCGACCCATACCGGAATCATCTTTGATTGCCGGAATATACAGCATCAGGATCGGGTGGCTCCGGATAAAAGTTATCGCCAACAGCTGGCATCGCTTTCGGTTAGCTATAGATTTTAGGAACCCTTAGCTGGTTGGCGGACTCTAATCAATATTGTAAATTTCTTAAGACACTTAAAGTCTTACTTGCTATAGATTTAGCTTTATGGCGGATAGTGATATTCTCCGGAACTTTTCAGCAACGAAATTACTCTAACTTACAGATAATTGATAATATGCCTGAAAAACAGCGGCTGGAATTTGAAGAAGTACTGGAAAAATACGGGCAGAAGTTATTCAACCTGATGCTCAGGCTGACCGGCAACTACCACTGGGCCCAGGATCTGACCCAGGATGTTCTTTTGATAGCTCACCGCGAATATCACAAATTCCGGGGAGACTCCGATGTCTTCACTTGGATATACCGTATTGCCGTCAACCATCACCGCCGGCAGGCCCGTAAGATGCGGGTCCGAAGCTGGCTGGGCTTCGAGGACGTCTCAAGCGAGGTGTTGTCCACCGATATTGCAACTGCCGACCCGGCCGAAAACAGCGAAAGAACCAAGGTGGTGGCCCGGGCGGTATCCGCCCTGCCGGAGGATTTTAAAGAGACCGTGGTGCTACATTATTTTCAAGACCAAAGCTGCGAACAGATCGCCAAAATAATGAACTGCTCAGAGGGAACCGTAAAATCCAGACTGTGGCGGGGCCGTAAGATCCTGGCCCGGAAATTGAAAGATTACGTATCAGAAACAGGAGTGTGATAAATGGATTGTCTACAAATCGAAAAATATCTGCAAGAAAATCCCGGTGCCCCGCTGCCCGGGGAACTGCAGGAACATCTGACAAGATGCCCGGACTGCTCCCTGCTATGGCAGGAGCAGGGGGCCCTGAGCGATGTTCTAAAAACATTTCCTCAGGCGGAGCTTCCGGCCTACCTGGGCGCCAAAGCCCTGACCCGGCTGGAGGGACGGCAGACAGCCTCCGGCAAAGGGATGCTGGAGCCGGGCTGGCTGACCCTGGCCGCCCCGGCCATGGCTCTGGTCGTGGCTTTCACCGCCCTGGTGATGCGTTATGAATATAGCCCCCAATATATAAATATTTCCGAACTCCCGGCTTCTGCCCCGAGCCAGGGCAACAATAGCCCCGTTCCGGGATCTGTCCAAAATCAATCATCAAATCTTTTCTCTCGGATCTATCCGGTCTGGCCGTCCGACCAGGATGTGGTCGGCCGCCAGGATCTGACTATCATGGCCTCGCTTTATCCCGACCATCAGGGAAAGGTGCAGATCCTGCTGGACGATGTCGATGTCTCGGCCGGATCGACCATCAGCCGTCAATATATCTCCTATGACCCCAAATCCCTGGGGGCCGGGGAACACATGGTCAGGGTGGTGCTGCAGCAGGCTGACGGAAGCTATCAAACGGCCAGTTGGAGCTTCTACTTGTTGGAGGAACCATCATGAAAAAGATCCATCTAATACTGGTCCCCTGGCTGCTGATATCATCGGCAGCCCTGTCAGCCGCCGGGCTTCAGATCTGGCCCAATCCGGCAGAGGCCCAGGTCAATGCTGCCGTCGCTTTCACCGTCCAGGGCCTGGAGCCCGGTGGGTCGTTAAGCTGGGAGGTCATTCCGGCCTCTCTGGGAAATATCGATCAAAGCGGGCTTTTCACTGCATCCGGCAAGCCGGGCCGGGGGATGGTACGGGCCATAGCCAAAAGCAAGGATGGCCGGACCATGCTGGGACACGCCATGATAAAAGTTTTGGGGAGTAAACCGGGCCGCCTTATTGTATCGGTGTCGCCGGCCAGGGCCGAGATCAAGACCGGCGAAACCCTAAGGTTTACCGCCCGGATTATGCTGCCAGAGGAAAATATCAAAACCGAATGGCTGGTCATCCCCAATGATCTGGGAACCATAGATGCCCGGGGCAGCTTTACCGCTGACGGCGCCGGGAATGGCCGGATCGTGGCCCTGGCCAAGGGACCGGGAAAGTATGGTTTGGGGCAGGCTCAGATATCTGTCCGACCTTCCGGAAAAGTCTCCGATCTTTCAGTGGTTGTTTCTCCTAAAAGAATCAAGCTGCAGCCGAAAAACCGGATCCGGCTGTCCGTTCAGGTCCAAGGTCCCGAAGGCAAAACCGTCCCAGCCAGAATCAGATACCTTCTGTCTCCCCCCGAGCTGGGGACCATCGACCAGGACGGCAATTTTACCGCTGGGGAAAAGGCCGGGCTGGGCGTTATCAAGGTTGAGGCCGCCTCCGGACAGGCCTATGGCAGCGACCGGGTTTTTGTCATAGTCTCCGAAAAAAGCAGCCGTTATCAGATCAAGATCAAACCCCGCCAGGTGCTGCTGGAGGGGAAATCCAGCGTTAAATTCGAGGTTGAGGTGTGGGACGATAACGGAAGTCCGGTGATCCCGCCGGCCCTAGACTGGAAGGTGATCCCCGAGGGCCTGGGCTCGATCACCCCCCAGGGGCTGTTCACTGCGGGTGACCGTACCCTGTCCGGTAAAATAGTGGTTCAACTGCCGGCCGACTTCGGCCGGAGCCGGGATGCCGCCTCGGTCAAGATACAAAGCCAGCGGCGGAACACCATCCGGATAAACCCACCCAAGGCCAGCCTGAAGCCGGGGCAGATGCTTCAGTTCTCCGCCGTCATTAACGACAGCCGGGGCAATCCGGCCGGAGATCAGCGCATCACCTGGAAACTGCAGCCGGAGAACCTCGGCATCATCACTCCCCAGGGTCTGTTCACTGCCGGCGCGGCAGCCAGGTCGGGCCTTATCATCGCCGAGTTTCCCCAGGAGTTCGGAGCCGGCCGGGCCATCGCCCCGGTCTCCGTCAGCAGCTACCAGGTCAAGATCAACGCCCCGCCCAACCAATATAACATCCACAGCGGGGAGCAGATCGCCTTTGCCGCCTCAGTAAGGGATGCCAACGGAAACGACCTGAGCGGCTCGGCTTTTTTTGAGTGGGAGGTAAAATCCTCGGTGGCCGGATTCGGGAATATCGATCAGAACTCGGGCCTGTTCCATGCCGGGCAGCCGTCAAAACTACCAGCCGACGGCTATATAATGGTCCGGGTTTCTATCAATGGGCTGCCGGCAGGAACTGACGGAATAAAAATAACTATCCGGTAAACAATTGGCTGTAAAATCAAAAAGAGGCGCCTTTGAAAGGCGCCTCTTTTTTGGCTTCCATTATCTTTTTTTCGTCTTGCTGGCAGGTTTGATCTTCTTTAAAACCCTCTTGGGTCTCTTATTCATCTGAGACTCAGCTTCTTCTGTTTGACTTTCGCTATCATCTATTGCCTGGCAAGTCTCCTCCGGGGTTCCTTCCTCCCTGGCGAAAATGTCGCGCTGGTCCCTCTTCATCACAATTATCCCGTAGATGATGGTCTGTCCGGTAACAAAGACGCTCAGCAGGTAAGACAGGACCAGCAGCCGGACGGCGTTCAGGGACATCCCCATGATGAAGGCCGCCGTCTGGCCGGACCAGCTAAGCGCCGGGGTCGCCGTCATGAATGAGGAGAGACCGGATATCATGGGATTATCCATTCCCAGAAACATGACATAATTGGTCGCCAGGGGCGGGGTGTACAGGTTGAATGCCGCCAAGGCGATGTCGGCAAATTTACCGCCCATCGACCAGGAAAGGACCTGGTAAGCTATCCCCATGCTGCTGATGGTGAACCAGGCAAAGACCGCCGCCGCCAGAAGGCACATAAGTTTAAGAAGCCCGGTATACGTTACCAGCCGCCAGGGCTGGGCGGTGATGGAGGAGAACACCTCAAAAAGATTGTCAAAAGCATCGCCCCTGGTGGCTCCGGAGATTACCGGGGAAAAGAACAATCCTATGGCCAACGAAGCCAGCAGGAAGACCAGGAATAAACACACCAAGTAGATGGGCAGACTTAATAGAGCGATGGTCAATTCGCCCAGTACCGGTATCCGGCCCCACCAGCCTGACAGTATTCCAAAAAACAGCAACAGCGATACGAAAGAGATTATGACCAGCGGTCCGCCCAGGATGGATTTCCAAGCTCCTTTCAGATAACCGGCCGCCTCCTTCACTTCGTAAAATTCGTTGCCCTTTAGTTGCTCGGTCGCCAGGCGGGCGGTCACCGCGGCGGACATCATGTATATCAGCAGGGCGCCCAACATCCCGGCCAGCCACAGCACCCAGGAAATTGCCCCGGAGCCGGGCCAGGGCATCGCCGGCACCAGCCCGAACATCACCCAGACATCGGCCAGGCTGCGCCCGGCAGCCAGGTGCGACAGATAGCCAAATATTCCGTAGCAGGCAAAACCCCACACCAATCCCCAAAAGAGGACCCACATTTTTTTGGGCGACAGGCCCAGCCTGGCCGCCCGAAAAATATCCCGGTAGTCAAAGTACATTTTCAGCAATTTTTCATCCTCCCTTTAAGTTTTTGTTGCATAGGGAATGCCAGCATCAGCTCAGGTTGTCTATCAGCAATTTGCAGATATAATCCTCGATCCGCCTGGCCAGTTTTGAGCGGTAGGTATTGTTCACCATTATGGAGAAAGCGAACATCTTGCCGTTCTTGGCGGTCAGGTAGCCGGATAATGCCGAGACGCCACCGATGGATCCGGTCTTGGCATATACCCTCCCGCAGAAATCCGGCTGGGAGAACCGCCCCACCAGGGTGCCGTCTATCCCGCCGATGGCCAGCGATTTGTAAAACACGTCCCAGTAAGGCTGTTCATGCATGTATTTGAGAAGATTGACCACCTGCAGCGGGGATACCTCGTTCTGCCGGGACAACCCGCAGCCGTCGAACAGATCCACCTCCCCCAGGCCCATCTGACTGATGATGTTCCGCTCGGCCGAGGAACCATTCTCCCGGCTGCCCTCACCGTCCACCTCGGCACCGATGGTCTGTAGCAGCGACTCGGCGTAAAGATTATGGCTCTTTTTATTGATGACCTTTATGATCTCTGAAAGAGGCTCGGAATAATGAACGTACAACAGTGAAGTATTGTTCTCGCGGACCGGGGGATGCTCCTGGCTGGCCCTGATATCTCCTTTGATCGCTATATCCCGCTGCTTTAAGAGTTGGGCCAGAATCCTGGCGAAATGGCTCTCCGGCTCCTTGGCGAAGAAAGTGAATTTTTTAGAGGCTCCGGCTGCCAGCTTCCCGGTTATTTTCAGGGTGGCCCCGTCGAAGGAGGCGTAGGCCTTGCCGTTGTTATACACCCGGCGGCTCCTGGTGGTATAGGTGCCGTCCTTGTTCTTCACCTTTTTATTCACGGTGCTGTAACTGCCGGCTATGGTCCGGCTGAGATTCCTGATGTTGACCGACATCGGAGGATCTGTGGAAAAATTAACCGGCTGGCCGATCCTCCCTCCCTTGAGGGTCACCACCACCACGTTCTCCCTGAAGGAGAGGCCGGAAAGCCTCCAGGCCAGCCGTTTCTTGGGACGGACCAGTTTGTTGGCCGAGCGGGGAATGATGGAGACCAGCTTTTCGGGCAGGAAATCGCCTTTGTCTCCTATCACATCGCCCGTTATCTCGGTGATTCCCATGGCCTTGATGTTGTCGGCCCAATCCTCCATGGTGGCGATATCGTTGATGGTGGGATCGCCAGATCCCTTGATAAGCAGATCGCCGTTCAGCACTCCGGCCGAATCTATCGGCCCACAGGCATATATTTCGGTCTGGTAGCTGTATTCCGGGCCCAGTTTCTCCAGGGCGGCGGCGGTGGTGAACAGCTTGGTGTTGGATGCCGGAATGAATCGTGAGCCGGAATTATGCTGATAAATAAGAGAGCCGTCATCCAGCGACATAACCGCCACCCCCCAGCGTCCCACTCGGTTTAGTTTTTTGCTTAATAATTTATCCAGGTCCTCCTGGACATCTCCGGTGGGTTTGGGGAGATAGAAGACGCTGGAGGCTTTCCTCTTGGCCGGCTTCTTGGTGGCGGTCTTGGCTCCCCAAGCGCCGGACACACAAAGGATTCCGGTTAAAATGAGAACCTGTATATATGCGATCTTTCTGATCATCAGGCCTTTCCTAAAAACAGGTAGGGTTTCCAATTGTCGTCGGGATTATGTATCGAATACTGGATGAATGAGAAGTAATGGGGCCTGCGGGGTTTTTTAATCAGGGTCATCCTGGATTGTTTCAGGCTGCGGTTGGCCTTTTTATTGTTGCATACTGTGCAGGCACACACCAGATTGTCCCAGGTGTCATCTCCCCCCAGGCTCTTGGGCACCAGGTGATCGATGGTAAGCGTCCCCTGGCTGGTGCCGCAGTACTGGCAGACGTGGCGATCCCTCCTGAAAATATTCTGTTTGGAAAGTTTGACCTCCAGTCGGGGGCGGCGGATGAAACTGCCCAGACGGACGACGCTGGGCAGTATGAATCTTCGGCGGATGCTGGCGGCAAAATAATCGCTGTTCTCGACCACCTCGGCTTTCCCCAGGAACAACAGAACCAAGGCCCGTTTGGCATTGCAGACCAGCAACGGTTCATAATTCTGGTTGAGCACCAGCACCTGGCGCCCCAGATTGTTATTTATACCTATCTGACTAGCGGCTGTGATTCCTTATGGCTGAAATTAATTCTATGAGTATAAAACGGAAAATACAATTCCACCGTATAATCTATGGAGATGGTATAGTTCTGGCCCTCCGCCCTTATGATGTTCTGCAGGAAATATTCCCGGGCTCCTTCCAGGTATTCCCTCTGCTGCTCCTCGGACTCCGGTTCGTAGACATCCCTGTTTCCCTTCTCATCCTGCACTTGGTAGAAATAGTCTCCCACTAGTGGGATCTTGTCGTCCATGGCGTTTTCGGCCAGGGCCCGGGCGATGGTGTCATCGTTTTCGGTCATGGCATTCTGGGCGGCTTCCTTCATCTTGTCCTTGATGTGGAAGAAACGGATATACGGAATGCTGACCGCCACCGCCGCATACAGCAGAATGAGCACGGCAAAAAATATCAACACCTTTAAAAATTTAGGCATGATCTCTCCTAAAAACAAAGCACAAGCGTATGCCTGTGCTCAACCCTTACGACGCTCGCCGAATTGTTTTTTCGGCAATTCAGCCGTAAATCAATTGCCTACGCAAGCATCTTAATTAATATCTGGTGGACCTGAGGGGGCTCGAACCCCTGACCTCCTGACTGCCAGTCAGGCACGCTACCAAAACTGCGCCACAGGCCCATTTATGTTTTTACCGGTACCCAAAACAGATGCTCCGCACCTGCATATCGTTCATAAGTTTAGCAAATAATCTGCTCAATGTCAAGTATATTGATGCCGATTTACCGGCGATTTTTAAAAGAAAAATCTGAGACCTATTCCGCCCTGGACATCGAAGCCGGTTTCGGGAACCAGCCCTATGGTGGGGGCCAATTCCAGGAAGATATCCACCGGGGCCTGGGGAAATATATATTCCATGCCCACCACCCCTCTGACCCCCAGATTGAAGTGTTTCTCATAATGAGCCCTCTGGCCGGACCACAGGGTGCCGCCGATCCCGAAATATACCGGAAGCTGGCCCCTCTCCACCTCTATCAGCTGAAAATCATGCCATAAATAATCGGCATGAAGGCGCAGATAACCTTCATCTATGAAGGACCAGGCCACCGCCCCATCCCAGGCCCTTTCTTTTCCGCTCCACAGCTTCCAGGATATACCGGTAGGCTCCCCGGCTATCAGTCCCAGTCCGAAATCGCCGCCTCCCTTGACCGGCCCGTTGGCCTGGGCCAGGGAAACGCCCAACGCCAATATGACAACGGCAACCGTTTTTTTCATATCATCCTTTTAAGCATTTTTGCATTATAAAAATTTGACCTCCTGGACCGCTTTGTTGACCACGAAAACTTTTTCGGTATTGGACTTCTTGTCGGCCGGAAAAAGGAAAAAACCCTTTCGGTTGGGCATGTACATCTCGGTAACGCCGGTCAGCTTCTCCCCGTCGAAGAAGGTGACCTCCACCTTTTTACAATTCACCGGATAGCTGCCGTCAAAATCACGCCTCTCGTCATACTCGCGATTTCCCATGAAATCCTTGACAAAGAAGACCGCCTTAAGCTGCTCGATCCGGACTTCGGATGAGGAGGCAGGCCCGCCATTGAAGAAAAGATGGAAGGCATCCTTGTTCATCGAAAAGTCCAGGGTGTGGCCTTTTACTATCCGTCCGTCAAGGTACCGCGCGACCAGTTTTCTTTCCTGCATGATGGACCTCTGGTTTTGGTTTTACGCTTTACGCCGTTCGTTGCATCTTCTTTCCAGGCTGCGCCGGTCGGCCTGGCCTTTATAATTATCCTGGTTGTTTTGTGATTGTCGCCGCTGGTTCTTGCGGCGGTTTTCGAAACGCCTGTCATCCAGCGTTTGATTTGCCTTAAGCATATTTATCCCTCCTTAATTTAAGGGTTATTATTACTTCGGCGAAAATGACGCGAAAAGACTTTCAAAAACGATAGGAATTATTAATTATCCCAAACGCTGTCTTTTATGCAGGTAAGACAATAAGGCCTTGTCAAAAGGGGTTTTGGTGTCCAGCGGAATATAGTCTATCAAATCCCTCCGGCACTCCCGGCTCAGTCCCTCCCGCCAGCTGGCTACGGCCCGGCGGTATTCCGGGGCGGCGCTGGCCGCATCCAGCTGGATCCTTTCCCCGGTCTCCATATCCTCAAAGGCCAGTTTGCCGGAAAAAGGCAGGGCCAGCTCATCATGGTCCAGCAGGTGGAACAGCAGCACCTCATGCTTAAGATGCCGAAAATGCTTCAAGGCCTTAAGCACGGCATTGGAGCCGTCCCACAGGTCGGAGATCATGATTATCAGCCCCCGCCGTTTAAGGTGCCCGGCCAGGTCGTAAAATATTCTCTCGAAATCGGTCTTGCCTGCCGGGATCTCCTTGTCCAGCAGCTCCAGCATCTGCCGCCAGTGGGAACGGCGGGAACTGGGGGCCATGAAATTGCTGATGCCCTCCCGGAAGGTGGCAAGGCCGGCTGCATCATGCTGGTTCAGCAGCAACAGGCTCAGGGCTGCCGCTAGGCAGGAGCCATAATGGTATTTTGACCCGCCGCCCCTGGTATGGTAACCCATCGAGGCCGAGCTGTCAAGCAGCAAATAGGCTTTTAGGTTGGTCTCCTCCTCGAACTCCTTGACGTAGTAGCGGTCGCTCCTGGCCAGGGCCTTCCAGTCTATCCGCTTTATCTCGTCGCCCGGCATGTAGGAGCGGTATTCGGCGAACTCCACCGAAAAACCGTGATAGGGGCTTTTGTGCAGGCCGGTCAAAAAGCCCTCCACCACCAGCCGGGCCTTGATGTCCAACCCCTTTATCTGGGCGATAAAATCAGGGGACAGGGAATCCTTAGCAGTGGCCATGATGTCATCCCCCAGAAGATTCGGCTTTTTTCTGCTTGACCACGATGCCGGCCGCCACCAGACTGAAGGCCGCCAGCAATATCCCGCACCAGAAGAGGGTCACCCGCTCGTGGTTGGTGGTCCCCAGCCGGGGCAGGATGATCTGGGCCATGAAGCCGAAGACCAGGGAGCTCAGCATGAAGCCTCCGTTCAAGACAAAGTCCCGTCCCGAGAAGATACGCCCCCACAGCTTGTCGGGGGCCGATTCATGCAGCAGGGTGTCCTGGGCCACCATCACCGGCGAAAGAAAAACACCGATCAGCAGGCCCACCGGCAGCAGCTGCCAGTAGTGGCGGCACAGGGCGAACAGGCTGACCATGGTCCCCACCCCCAGTAGCCCCGAGACGATGATCATCCGGCGGGAGTAGCGGTGTCCCAGAAAGCCGATGGACAAGGAGCCCAACATCATGCCCAGGGCCAAAACGCCCCCCAGCACCCCCACCCCGCCGGTGCCGGAGCCAGTGCCCTTCTGGACGATGACCACCACCAGGGGATAGAGGGTCCCGCCGAAGATGGATACCAGCAGCAGCGACAGCATCACGAATTTTACCTTGGGAGAGGAGAATATCAGGGTCCACAGCTCCTGGAGGTCGGTCTTCAGGTTGTTTATCCTCCTTCGCCAGAGCTGGACCAGTTCGGGCTCCTTTTGGCTCTCGATAACTTTTTCCCCGGTCTTGAGCATGGCAATGGTGATCACCGATATGAAGAAGGTCAGGCTGTCCAGATAGAACCCGGCCTCCCAGGGCTGCAGCTTGAGATGCCGCCAGAACCCTCCCACCACCAGCAGTCCGCCGCCCACGAAGCCCACCATCCCGGCCAGCTTATTGATGAAGTTCATCACCGCATTGGCGGCGAAGATCTTGTTCTGCGGCACCAGGTAGGGGATCAGGGACAGCCGGGCGGCGCTGGCGAACAGCCCCATCAGGAAGGAGATGAACACCAACGGGAAAAGGATCAGCACCGATCCGGTCAGTTTCATCAGCAGGGGGATCAGCCCGATGATCACCGCCCGGCCGGCGTCGGCCGCTATCAGCACCTTGCTCTTGGCCCGGCGGTCCACCACCACCCCCACGATGGGGCCGAACAGCAGGGCCGGCAGGGCGATGGCCACCGTGATCTGGGAATAGGCCAGCGGGGCCCGGGTGGTGTAGGCGCCGATCACCGCGATCAGGGCCATCTGGGCCAGGTAGTCGCCGAACTGGGAGACCAGCTGCCCGGCGGCGAACAGGGCGAACTTGGGCTCCGACAGTGCCGCGGCAAAATGTCCCGATTGTTTAGGCATTTTTTGACATGATTAACATGATGATGATTACTTGGGATCCCTGTATTTTCTTTTTACCCGACATATTTGCCGAAATTTATCAACAAGCCTGTTCTTTTCACGGTTGCCTTCAAATAATTAACTAATTGAACTTCGTGCTCTGTTGCCAAATTATTCACGGATTTTACCTCGATAATAATTGATCCCTACACGATAATATCCGCAATATAATCTCCAACCACGGTGCTTCCATATTTGACGGAAATAGCCTTCTGTTGTTCAGCTTTTAACCCAAAATTCGACAATTCAATCATCAAGCTATTCTCATATGTCTTTTCCGGAAAACCAAAACCAAGGGTGTTGTGAACTTTATAGGCACATTTGATTATCTGTTCTGTCAGGCTGTCATTTTCCATAATGGCAAGAAATCATGTCAATCCTGTCTGCGTTTCCCCACCCCGGTGTGGCCGAAACCGCCCTGGCCCCTGGCCGTATTGTTCAGCGATCTCACTTTGACCAGCTCCGCCTTGACCACAGGAGCTATCACCAACTGAGCTATTCTGTCACCAGGTTGAATGGTGAATATTTTTTTTCCCAGATTGATCAAAATCACCCCCACCTCCCCGCGGTAGTCGGCGTCGATAGTGCCCGGGGCATTGACGATGGAAATGCCGTGTTTTATGGCCAGGCCACTCCGGGGCCTTACCTGGCCTTCAAAGCCGGGCGGGATCTCCAGGGCCAGGCCGGTGGGCACCAGGCTTATCTGCCCGGGTTTTATTTTTATGGGTTTCCCGATAGCCGCCTTAAGGTCCATCCCGGATGAATGGACGGTGGAATATTCCGGCATCCGGGCTGAATCGGAGAGCAGGGATATCTTTATTTTCAAAGATTTCATTACAATTTTAATAATTTATTTTATCCGTTCGCTTGCTTATTATATCAATTGCCCATTAGTTTGACAATAAAATTGTTGAATAAATGCAAAGGGGCGATGCTCCGATCGCCCCGTGGTCAGATTTTTCCGGGATCATTTCCGGCGGTTGTAAGCCTCGATCCCCTTGGCCAGCACTTTCAGGGCCTTCCGCAGGTCGCTTTCCTTTAGCACGTAAGCCAGGCGGACCTCCTGCTTGCCCTGGCCCGGCGTGGCATAGAAGCCGTCGCCCGGGGCCACCATGGTGGTGGCGCCCTCATGCGTGAAATCGGTCAGCATCCACTGGGCGAACTTGTCGGAATCGTCGATCGGCAGATGGGGCATGATGTAAAAGGCCCCGGCCGGTTTTTTGAAGATGGCCCCGGGAATTTTCCCCAGCTCCTCGCAGACCACATCGCGGCGCCGCTGGTACTCGGTGATCATCTTCTTGAGGTATTTGTCGATGGTCTGGTATCCGGCTATGGCCCCCACCTGTTCGATGGTGGGCGGGCACAGCCGGGCCTGCCCGAACTTGAGCATGGTCTGCATGATCTCGGGATTGCGGCACACCACGCAGCCCACCCTGGCCCCGCAGGCCGAAAAACGTTTGGAGATGGAATCCATCATAATGGCCCGATCCTCGATGCCCGGGATATGCAGGATGCTGGTGTGATAGCCTCCGTCGTAGGTGAACTCCCGGTAGACCTCGTCGGCCAGCAGCCAGAGATTTTTCTCCTGGGCCAGGCCGGCCAGCATCTCCAGATCTTTTCTGGAAAAGAGGGCTCCGGTGGGATTGTTGGGTGAACAGAACATGATGGCCTTGGTTCTGTCGGTGATCCGCTTGACGAACTCGGCCTTGGAGGGCAGGGCGAAGCCCTCCTCCACATCGGTGGGCACCGGCATGATCTTGATGCCGGCCATGGTGGCAAAGCCGTTATAATTGGTATAGAACGGCTCGGGAACCAGTATTTCGTCGCCGGGATCGCCGATGGCCATCATGGCGAAGATGATGGCCTCCGAGCCGGCGGTGGTCACCAGGACATCATCGGGGGAAACCATGATATCCTGCCGCTCCAGGTATTTCTTTATCTCCTGTCTCAGGGCCGGCAGCCCCTGGGAGGGGCCGTAGGCCAGCACCTCCTCGCCAAAATTGCGGATGGCATCCATGATGTCCTTGGGGGTGGCGATATCCGGCTGCCCGATGTTGAGATGATAGATATGGGTGCCCCTCTGCCTGGCGGCGTCGGCCAGCGGCACCAGTCTTCTGATGGGAGAGGCCTGCATGCCCAGGGCCCTTTGGGACAGTCCCATGGTCGTCTTTTTCTCTTTGCTCATTATCGCCATCCTATAAACTTGAATTTATAAATTTATTTTTAATTGCCCTGGAGCATCTCCCGCAGTTGCGGCAATGAGATGTCCCTGGCGGATACCGGCCCCAGAACGGCCGCCGCCAAAGCCTCCGGGCGGATCACCCTTTGGGCAACCGCTAAAAGATCATCGGCCGTGACGGCATCGATCTTAACCAGGGTCTGCCCCAGGTCCCGGTAGGGCTCCCGGTTTATCTCCATCTTGGCCAGGCGCATCATCCGGTTGGAAGTGCTCTCCAGGCCCAGCATCAGATTGCCTTTGAGCTGGGCCTTGGCGTTCTCCAGTTCCTCCGGCGATGGCGGCTCCACCAGCAGCCGTTTGAATTCGGCCAGGGTGGTTTCCAAAGATCTTCTGGTCTGCTCCACCGCCACCCCCAGATAGACCCCGAACAGCCCGGTATCGCGATACAGGTCGGCGAAGGAATAGATGGAATAGGCCAGGCCCTCCTCCTCCCGGATCTTCTGGAACAGCCGGGAGCTCATCCCTCCCCCGAAGATGGTGTTCAACACCAGCAGGGCATAGCGGCCTGGGTCGCTGAAGGCCAGGGCCGGCATCCCCAGGCAGATGTGCACCTGGGAGGTCTTTTTCCTTTTAAGCAATAACCCCGGGGCCTTTATATCGGCATCGGCTGTTTTCTTGGGAACGGCGGAGGTTTGGTATCGGCCCAGATATCTCCGGGCCAGCTGCTCCAGGGCCTGGTGTTCCACCCGCCCGGCCACCGCCAGCACCATGTTTCCTGGAAGGTAATTCTTGCGGCGAAAGGCCTGTATGTCCGCCATGTTAAAAGACTGGCAATTCTCCCGGCTGCCCAGAATGGGGTAGCTTAACGGGTGACCGCTGAACAGGGCCTCGGAAAAAAGCTCGTGGACCATCTCGTCGGGAGTATCCTCGACCGTTTTGATCTCCTCCAGAATGACCTTCCGCTCTTTCTCCAGATC
Organism: Candidatus Edwardsbacteria bacterium; assembly: GCA_031082425.1. Lineage (NCBI taxonomy): Bacteria > Candidatus Edwardsiibacteriota > Candidatus Edwardsiibacteriota bacterium. Next base: position 39,341 of record JAVHLB010000001.1, read on the forward strand.
CTGGGGGTCAAGACGGGGATGAGAGATGATGTCGGACAGGATGTCCACCGCCTGTGGAAGGTGTTCGTCCAGGACCCGGGCGTAGAAACAGGTCTCTTCCTTGGAGGTGAAGGCGTCCAGATGGCCGCCGATGGATTCCAGGAAGATGGCGATATCCCGGGCGGTGCGGGTCTGGGTTCCCTTGAACAGCAGATGTTCTACCAGGTGGGACAGGCCGTTCTCGCTTGACCGCTCATCCCGCGATCCCCGGGCTATCCACAGCCCCACGGCCACCGAGCGTACGTGGGGAATCTTCTCGCTTACCAAGGTTATGCCGTTGGGAAGCACCGAATGGTTATAGATAATGCTCATTCAAATTCGGAAATATTCTTGATGATGATATATTTTTGCGGGGAGGCGGGCAATATAACCGCGTCAGCGGACCTTGATATCTTTCAGGCGCAGCTGCAGTTTCTTTTGCCCCTGCCATTCGTTCTCCTCCAGCACAAAGGCCATATCCAGCGTGGCATCGGGATCCTCCACCTCGTCCAACAGATCGCCTAAGGAGAACCCGATAGCATCGAATACCCGCTGTTTTTGCTTGACCTTGAATTTCAGGTGGTTCTTGCCAACGATGTACGGGCTCCCCACCACCCGCAGCTGCTGTGAGGCCAGCACCGGATGGCGGTTGCCCGGCCCGAAGGGGGCGAATTTGGCAAAACTCCTGACGGTGTTGGAATCCACCTCGTCCATATCCACCAGAGCATCCAGCGCCTGGGTGGGTATCAGATCATCGCTGGTCAGCGTCTGCTTGGCTATCTGGTTCATCTTCTGTCGGAACTCCGGGATCTTGGCCGTCTCTATGGACATCCCGGCGGCATACTTATGCCCGCCGAAGCCCAGCAGATGCTCCTGGCAGCCCTTCAACGCTTCGTGCAGATGGAAGGCGGCGATGGAGCGGGCCGAGCCCTTGCCCTTCTCGCCGTCCACTGCGATCAGGATGGTGGGGCGGTAGAACTGCTCCACCAGCCGGGAGGCTACGATGCCGATGACCCCCTGATGCCAGTTTTCGGACTCCAGCACTATCACCATCACCTGATCCAGGTCCACCCGTTGTTTCACCATGCTGACCGCATCGGCCAGGATCAGATCGTCTATCTCCTTGCGCTTGCGGTTCTCCTGATCCAGGGTCCGGGCGATGGCAAAGGCCTCGTCCTGGTTCTCGGTGATCAGCAGCCTCAAGGCCGAATCGGCCTCGCCGATCCTGCCCGCCGCATTGATCCGGGGGGCCAGCATGAACACGATCTGCCCGGAATCCAGCGGCTTCCCGGTAAGGCCGGTCACCTCCAGCAGGGCCCTGATGCCGGGTTTGCTGCTGCTGCGGATCTTCTCCAGCCCGAATTTTGCCAGCACCCGGTTCTCGCCGGTCAGCGGAACGATGTCGGCCAGGGTGCCCAAAGCCACCAGGTCCAGGTTCTCCTGCAGCTGGCCTTCGTCCAGGCCCAAGTGCCGGTAAAGCCCCTGCAGCATCTTGTAGGCCACCCCCACCCCGGCCAGCTCCTTGAACTGATAGCTGCAATCCGAACGTTTGGGATCCAGCACCGCCACCGCATTGGGCAGGCTTTCCTTGGGTTCATGGTGATCGGTTATTATGCATTCTATGCCCAGAGACCGGGCCAGCTCCACCTCCTGATGAGCGGTTATGCCGCAATCCACCGAGACGATCAGTTTGACCCCGCGCTTCCGGGCTTCTTCAACGCCGTTGGAAGAAATGCCGTATCCCTCCTTGGCCCGGCTGGGAAGATACCAGGTGACATCGCCCCCCAGGTATGACAGGGAGCGCCACAACAATGCCGTCCCGGTGATGCCGTCGACATCGTAATCGCCGTAGATCATGACCCTCTCTTTTTCCCGGAGGGCCCTTTCCAGGCGGTCAACGATGACCGCCATACCCTTCATGGTGAATGGGTCATGGCAATCGCTCATCCGGGGGTCCAGGAACAGCCGGGCCTCATCGACGTTTTTTATCCCCCGTACCAGCAGCAGCCGGGCCACCAGGGGGGTCACCTCCAACGAGACCGCCAGCTCCTTGACCAGTTGTTCGTCCCCGCCCTCGGGGAATATCCATTTTCTTTCCATATACCTGCTTTGTTTTTGCTTAAAAAGGGACAGGACCTGTAAGCCGAGTTCTGTATCCCGCCTAAAGGGACGGCGATCATCTCTCTGGTCCCGGCCATACGGTCGGGATCAAGCAACCTACCCTTCCGCCTTCCGAACGGGCCGTCCTTATACCGCTTTTCAGCGGAACGGCGGAATCTATTTGGTCTTGCTCCGGCAGGGGCTTGCCATGCCCTGGAAGTTGTCTTGCCAGGCGGTGAGCTCTTACCTCGCCTTTTCACCCTTACCTTGTAGGGGCGGAATTAAATTCCGCCCCTACAAGGCGGTATATTTTCTGTGGCGCTTTCCGTACCCGCCGCATTACCGGCGGATCCCCCGGTTTTCCCGGGGCTGCCTGCCCTCTGGAGCTCGGACTTTCCTCCCCGCCAAAGCGGGGCGATCACCCGGTCCTGTCCTAGATAGGCTTGATTATAATTCCGGAATGGTCTGATTGTCAATGGCCAGGTTGGCCAGCCGGTCGGCCAGCCGGTTCTGGGCCCGGGGGATGGCCTGGATATCCCATTTATCCATCTGGGAAAGCAGCTCCTGGGCCTGGACGAAAAGCTTTTTCAGCCTCGGCTCCTTGATGCGGTAGCTGCCCTTTATCTGGTTGGCCAGCAGTTCGCTGTCGGTCTGAATGGACAGCTTGGAAAACCCCCGCTCTCTGGCCAGCTTCAGCCCGAAGATCAGGGCCTGATATTCGGCTTCGTTGTTGGTGGCCCTGCCCAGATACTGGCTGCGCTCGGCCAGAACCTTCCCGTGGCTGTCCAGCAGGGCCGCCCCGGCCCCGGCCTGGCCGGGATTGCCCCGGGCCGCGCCGTCGATGGCCAGCGTCACCTGGGTGACGCCGAAATCGGTTTCGATCTTGTCGGCCAGGGCCACCAAAGCCTCCTTGAGAGTGTCCTTGGAGCATCCCATGGATTCCGAGATATCCTCCATGGGATGGCCGGAGGCCACCTTTCGCAGCACTGTCGAGAGCTTGGAATATACCTGGTCCTTGTCCTTGGTCATAACCGCACCTCGATAAGGTTATTGTTGTTGTTTGGGATCCTGCCAGATCAGGATCCGGCCGCAGTTCTCACAGGTTATTATCTTGTCCATGTCCCGGATACGGTTGAGCAGCTGGGTGGGCAGGTTGCCGAAGCAGCCTCCGCAGGCTCCGTTCCTGACCGCCACCACCGCTATCCCGTTGCGGGCTTTGCCGATCTTGTCGTAGCTGGCCAGGATATCCTTGGGCAGGCCGGTCAGGGAATCCTGCTTGGCCTTTATCAGCTCAGCCAATTTTGCCGACACCCCGGCCGCCTCCTTATCCAGCTCCTGCTGTTTTCCCCGGCTGTCATTTTCGGCGGAGGCAAAGACCGCTTTTTCCTCGGCCTCCTGCAGGCCCAGTTTTTCCAGGCTCTCCATGATGGTCAGGATCTGCTCTTCGATATCGGAGATCTTCTTTTTCTCCCCTTCTATCTCATGGAGCATGGTGGTATATTCCTTGTTGGTCTTGACCGCCAGCAGCTGGGTCTGGTGTTTTTTGATATTGGCCGAGGTCTGTTCCACCTCCAGCTCCAGGGCCTTTTTTTGCCTGGTCAGATCTTCCTGCTGCCGGTTGACCTGGTCCAGCCGGGAGCGCGATTCTTTGAGCCGTTCCTGGATGTCGGCGCTATCCTTCGGTATCTGGTCCAGCCGGCCCTGGCTATCCCTGATCCGGTCGTCCAGCTCCTGGATATGGTAGATGGCTTGAAGGGTGTCTTTCATGGTAATCGTCTCTCCGGATATAATTAAAAAGTGCGTTTCCCTATATCGGGAAACGCACCGGTTAGAACCAATGCCTGCCGGCAGGAGTGCTCTGGTCCGGCCGACCTATCTCGAAATTACATTTCACTATGACTGGGGAACGGTTCATTGGGCTCTCTTTCTTTAGCTCGTCCATTCCATTTTAGCACCAAATGGTGAGGTAAGTCAATAAAAAACATGGGATAAACCACCCATCGAATAATCTTCCTTTGTCAAGATACCGGCCAAAAGCAAAGCCGGCTGAAGCCACCTCCGGGCGGCCAGACTGCTGGAAAAATTATTAACACATGTTAGATTTTACTTGACAAGAAAAATATGATTTGATAATATATAACATATGTTAGTTTTTAATGCAATCGCTCTGAATCCTAAAAGCCCGGATGGTGCCTCCGGCCACCGAGGGCCGCGGGCCGGCCGCGGGCTGGTAGCCGTTTCGCTGCTGTGTTTCTCGCTCGATCTCCTCTACCGCTTATTTTGGGGCATCTCCCCCCAGACCAGGGATCGCTGTCTGCTTTATGCCAGCCTGCCACGCTGGGCCGGGCTGCTTTACGAAAACCTGGTAGAGCTGATTTTGCTGATCATCGCCAGCGTGTTCCTATCGGTCCTCCTGGAAAGGCACCTGACGCAATATTCCCGGATGATCCCCAGCAATCCCTTGGCCGCCTTTTTATGCGGCGCCATGATCCCGGTGTGTTCCTGCGGCATCCTGCCGCTGGCAGCCCGTTTCAAGGACCGGATGGGACTGCCGGCCATGGCCGCCCTGCTGGTGACCGGCCCGTTGCTTAGTCCCCAGATACTGTTGCTATCATTGACCGTAGCCGGCCCGGCCTACACCGCGGCCCGAATTGCCGCTACCCTGGCCCTGGCCCTGACCTCCGGCCTGGTGATCGGCCGACCCGGGACCAGGCTGTCCGGACAGGCTGGGGCCCCCGGTTGCAGCAAGGATTGCGGGAAACACACCCAGGCGGTATTATCCGATACCTGGGAAACCGTTAAAGGGATACTGCCATCGGCTCTGATGGCCGGGTCGCTGGGAGTGGTCATAGCTATTTTTAATCCTCTGGAGCGGCTGAACGCCGTCGGAATACTGCGTTCACCGCTAGGGGTCCTGGCGGCCACCCTGGCCGGGGTCCCGGTCTATCTCTGCAACGGAGCGGATATCGTGTTCCTTAAACCACTGATGGCCGAAGGCCTCCCGCTTGGAACCGCCCTGGCCTTTTCGGTGACCTCGTCTTCGGTCTGCGCTACCTCTTTGGTGTTGATGTCGCACCTGCTGGGAAAAAGGACCACGGGCCTTTTCCTGGCTCATATCGTGACCGGAACCATTTTGATCGGCATCCTGTTGAACAGAATATATCCATAAACCCAACCAAGCAAAGGAGAGAACATGGTGAACAGAACCAAAAGACTGATCGCCTGCCTGGCGGCTTTATTTTGGCTGACGGGTGCGGCCCGGGGAGATTACAGGATCCTGGCCTTGTACTCCGGTAACTACGGCCCCAATTCTTACTACACCAAAGATGATATGGCCCGATACGGCTGGCGGGTCACCACAGCCGCTCTGACCAAGACCGTCAGCCGCTGCCCTTACGCCAGCTATATCCCTGCGACCACGGTGGATACGCTGATCTCTGATATCTCCGGAATGGAGGATTTTGACGCGTTGGCCATCATGCCGGCCAGTTGGCGGTCCGGAGCCTCTTATACCGACCTGCTCAACGACTCCACCACCCTGCGCCTGATCCGGGCCGCCGACAGCAGCAGCAAGACGATCTGGGCGCCCTGCGCCGCAGTCAGGGTCTTAGCCAAGGCCGGGGTAATCAGCGGACATCGGGTGGTGGGAGCCTCGGCCTACCAGAGTGAATATTTGGGGGCCGGCGCCACTTACCTTGGAGACGACCACCCGCCGGTGGTCGACGGCAACATCGTGACCTGTGTCCGCAACCAATTCTATCACGTAAAGAACTGCGAAGCCCTGGCCCTGGCCCTGGAATCACAGCTGGCCAACACGAAGGTATCAAACAGCAGCAAGAATTCCTTCTCTGTCACCCCGGTCGCAATGGCGGGGACCTTGTGGGCCTGGGCCATCGGGGGAACCGGGTCCGAGGGGGCCACGGCCCTTGTGCCCACCGGCGGCGGGGGTTTTGGCCTGACGGGATTCGTCTATCCTGATGGAGGAGGCACTCCCGACATCTTTTTGGCGAAAGTTGATTCCGGCGGAAGCCTTCTTTGGGCCAAGACCTACGGCGGAACCGGCTGGGAGTGTGCTTACGGAATGGCCGAGACCCCCGACAGCGGATTCATCATTGCCGGATACACCACCTCGGCCGGAGCCGGGTCCAGGGATATCTGGCTGATAAGGACAAACAGCCTGGGTGATACCCTTTGGACCAAAACCATAGGAGACAGCCTGGTCGAGGTCGGCCGCAGCATCGCACTAAGCCCGGACGGCGGATTTGTGGTCGGCGGACATACCGACTCCCGGGGTGCCGGGGAGGATGAGCTATTTCTGGTCAAAACCGATTCGCTGGGCGATACCTTGTGGACCAGGATCTTCGGAGGCAGCCGCAGCGACATGGGGCGTTCCCTCTTGCCTCTGGCTGACGGGTACGCCCTGACCGGAGCCACCGGTTCTCCGGAGCTGACCACCAACAACCAGGATTACTACCTGGTACGAACCGATGCTTCGGGACAACAGACCTGGGCCAAGGGTTACGGCACCAACGGAACATTACCCTTCGATTGGGCCAACCATATCACCAGGGCTGGCGACGGAGGATACCTGCTGGTGGGCGAGAGCAGCTACAACGCACCGCTCAATATTTGTGCGGTCCGGACCGATTCGCTGGGAACCATGAAATGGCGGAAATTCTACGGATATTCATCCTATGACTACGGCAATGGATCCTGCCCGAACGACAGCGGCGGCTTTATGATCTGCGGTACCAGCAAAAGCGGCACGCCGCTGCAGAACGATTTTTTCCTGGTAATGACCGATTCCCTGGGTAGCCAGCGCTGGTCGCTGACCCTGGGCGGCCCTGGCCACGACTGGGCCAGCGTGGTCTGCCGGGACCAGGACGGGAATTACGTCATCGGGGGACAAAGCGATAGTTACGGCTCGGGCTCTTATGACATTCTTTTGCTCAAGATAGGGAGAAGCGGGCCCAGTGGGATCGATGAAGAATCTCCGGCCATGGTGCCGGGCAAAGCAATGATCAAGGCTTATCCCAACCCCTTTACCTCCAATGCCGGCATTGAGTACCAAACAGATGCAACCTCCCGGGTCGACCTGGGAATATACAACGTTGCCGGCCAGAAAATATGTCAACTATATCAGGGGGCGATCGCCGCCGGCTGGCACCATGCGCAGTGGGACGGCCTTGATCGATCCGGGAAACGGGTATCTTCCGGCGTCTATCTTTGTCGTCTCTCCACCCCAAAGGGGCAATCCTGGCTAAAACTGGTGAAACTGCCGTGACCGGCATGATATCATATCTGGGTGTAGAATGGGGCCTCATCTCTGTGCTATAATCGGTCATATTATCAATCAACCAACCATCAATCGCTTAACGGAATACGTATGTCAAAAACACCCAAAGGGGCCCTGGCCAGGGAACGCATATTCAAGACCGGAGCGGTGCTTTTCGCTCAAAAGGGGTATCATGCAGTAGGAGTCCGTGAGATAGCTGAAGTCGCTGGTGTGAAACTACCGATGATCAGCTATTACTTCGGAGGCAAGCAGGAGCTGTTAAAGGAGATAATAACGTCCGGCTTCGCCAGCTATTATGGCCATATCAAGCGGGAAACTGACGCTGCCACGGATCCGGAACAAAAAGCCCTGGCCGTGGCTAGGGGTATCATCGGGTTCTTCCGGGAATTCCCGGAAATAGCCCTGGTAACCTTTTCAGTTTTTCCGGTCAATATGGCCGAAGTTCACCGGCTGAGGACCTGGCTGATCAAAAAGCATTCGCATATGAATCCGCATTTATACCAGATACTGGGTTTGGCCCCAAATGATCCGGCTATGGTTCACGTTTTTTCGGAATTCATGTACGCCATCATACGCAATCATTTTCAATACCGTTACAGCCTTAACTTTTACCCCACCGCCGAGCAGGCTTATACCAAACAAAAAGGGGTCAAGGACGTGGATCGTATCTTTGATGATGCTTTTTACCAGCGGTATGCTGAGATAGTGGCCCGGGCTTTTATTTTAAGTGCCCAGGGAATGAAGAAAAAGTGAACGGGTTTTAATGTAAAAAGCTAGACATCACTGTCTGGATTTTTACTTGGTGGGCGGCTTATGACCCGAACCGGTGGCCTCATGCACATCAAATATACGCTCTAACTAAAATTGAGCTATCCGACCTGCAAGGGTGCTTTGGTCCGGCTGACCTGCCCTGAAATTATATTTTCCCATGACTGGGGAACGGATCAATGGGCTCTTTTTTTTTATCCTGTCCGTTTCGTTTTAGCACCAAAGAACCAGCCCTGTCAATAAAAATATATTTTTCACTTGACAAATCGGGACTTTTATATATAATATACACGGTGTATACTAATTTAAGGAGGCCTATGGGTCAAAAAAGAGAGCAGCTCCGCCGGGACAAGGAGCAAAAGATACTGGCCGCCGCCCAGCTGCTTTTCCTATCACGCGGCTACCGTAATATCACCTTCCGGGACATCGCCGACCAGGCCGGCTTTACCAGGCGGACGGTCTATGCCTACTTCCCCACCAAGGAGGAATTGATGATGACCCTCCATCTGGAGGGCCTGCAGAAACGCCTGGTGGTGTTGGAGAAGGCCATGGCCCCGGCCCAGACCGGTCTGGCCAAGGTTGACGCCTTCGGCCGGGCCTACTTCCGCCACTATCAGGCCCATCCGGACCAGCTTCTGCTGCAGGTGATCTTGGACACCGAGAAGCTGGACCATGCCAAAATATCCCCCGCCCTGATGTCCCGTTTCCGACAGGCCAACGACCTGGGCCATGAACAGCTGGAGGGGGCCCTGGCCCTGGGTAAGAGCGACGGAACCATTTCGCCCGACATCAACGTCAAGCTGTATTTCGTCTACCTGGTCTTTACCCTGCGGGCCATAGCCAAACAGACCCTGTTTCCCGCCCTGCTGCCGGTCGAGCGCTTTGGCGAAAAATTCTATTATGATTACCTGAAACTGCTGCTGAAGGCCCTGGCCCCGGATGAATCTAAAATTTAATTCAAAGGAGGCAAAGATGAAACAGTCAGCATTGATCATTATTCTGACCACAGTATCATTTTGGAAGCCGGCCGCCGGCCAGCCGGCCTTCAAGGTCACGACCGTTGACACCAACGTCAACCACGCGGCGGCCATCGCGGTGGCCGACCTCAACCGGGACGGGATCCCTGATCTGGTGGCCGCTTCCTGGGGCAACCCGCCCAGCAGCGCTGATTACAAAGGGATCCGTTACAGCCTGGGCAGCGACAGCGCGGTCTCTTCCTGGAGCTGTCTGGCGGTCGATTCCATCTACCATCCCATGGGGGTGGAGGCGGCGGACCTTGACGGGGATAGTTTGATCGATGTGGCGGCCTGCGGCTGGGTCTCCAACGATCTGGCCTGGTGGGGCAACGACGGCAATGTTCCCATCAATTGGACCAGATATGCCATCGATTCCAATTTCACCAATGCCCACGAGATCCATGCCGCCGATATTGACGGGGATGGTGATTTTGACATCTTCGCCGCCGCGGCCGGGGTCAAACAGATCGCGGTATGGTACAACGACGGCAGCCAGCCTCCGGTCTGGACCAAACAAGTGGTGGATTCCGCCTTCGGCGGGGCCCGCTCGGTGGTGGCCGCCGACTTCGACGGGGACGGCGACCTGGACCTGGCCGGGGCGGCCCTGCTGATCGACCAGGTGGCCTGGTGGAGGAACGAAGGCGATTCTCCGGCCGCCTGGACCAAGTACGTGATCGATAATACCTTTGACACCGCCCATCGCCTGAACTGGGTAGACCTGGACCTGGACGGGCGGGCAGACCTGGTGGGGGCCGGATACTCCGGTTCCATTGTCTGGTGGCGCAACACCGTGGGGTCGCCCATTGACTGGGTCAAACAGGCGGTGGCCCCGGAATATCCAGGTGGCATGGTGGCCCACGCCGCCGACATGGACGGCGACGGCGACATCGACATCATCGGTACCAACCAGGTCAATGATCTGGTCAGCGTCTGGACCAATGAGGGGGGTGCGCCCCCGGCCTGGACGGAATACCGCTGGAGCTATCCCGGGCCCTGGCCCATCCTGCCCTATGACCTGAACGGCGACGGCACCCCCGATATGGTCACCGGAGGATATTACGAAAGTTCCTGGTTCCGGAACATCTCGCATTTAAGGGTGTCAGCGGTCCCGGGCTTTTGCAGCCTGCTTCCGGGCGACAGCACCAGTGTCCTGCTGGAACTGCCGCTGCGGTTTGGAAAGACCTCTGCCGTAGAGATCTCGGCCGCCCTTGAGGCTGCGCCTTTCCAGGGTTCGATCTCACTGGTTCTTGACCGGACCTCTCTTTCATCTCCAGACAGCTGCCGGCTGGCGATAACCGCTTCGCCGGATGCCTCTCCCGGCAAATACGGTATCTCGATAACCACCTCCGACGGGATTGATACCTTGACCATCGAAGGGATGATCGAGATCGAGATCATCGGCCAGGGACAGGCCGCCTGCATCGGGGCCAGCCAAAAGATGCTGGCTCTGGTCAGGTCGGTTTGGAGCGAAACAGACAGCTTGGGAAGTTTTCCCTCATCTATTGGAAGCAACTATCAGGCTTTGATAATTGAAAGCGGGGCAGGGCCCGCCGACAGCGCCAAAGTAAGAAGTTTCATTGAAAACGGCGGGCGGGCGCTGATCATGGCAGAGACCCCTTACGATCTTTGTGCCGGCACGGCACTGGCCCCGATTAGCGGCTGGCTAGGCGCCACCACCTTTGCCTTTTATACCGGAGCCGGGATATCAATCATATCCAATTATAATGAGCCGTTTGGATTCAGCAGCGTTGCCTCTGGCGATACTTTGGGAATAGCTGTTTCGGGATGCGGCCGGCTGTCTGGCCTCACCGCCAATGCCACCTCGATAGCCCATCTGGGCTCGGTCAGCAGCGCTATCGCCGGGGCTTACTGCCATTACGGCAGCGGGCACAGCTTTTATTACACCGGCGGGGCCGGCATCAGCCCGTCCAGCGACTCCCTGCTGGCCGCCTATTTGAAGAACCCGGCGCTGGGAGTGGGATCAGTGCCCGGGGGAATTGTTTTGACCGCCCGGCTGCTGCTGAAGGTAAAACCCAACCCCATGGCCGGTTACTGTCAGATCGATCTCAATCTGCCTTCCTCCGGTCCGGCCGATCTTTCGGTTTACGATATCGCCGGGCGTAAAATTGCCACCATCCTGCACCAGCCGATGGCCCAGGGCCCGCACCGGGAATATTGGGACGGCCGGATGGCCGGGGGCTTAAGGTGCGCCTCGGGGGTTTATTTTATTCGGGGCACCACGCCGGCCGGTGCAGCCACCCAAAAGGTGCTGCTGCTGAAATAGGGCAAATGGAATATGAAAAAAGCCAGACCGCATGGTCTGGCTTTTTTAAAAGCGGGCCTGCTGTCTGGTTTGAGAATCAACAAGCCTTTCCCCCGGCACAATGATCATGTCATAGCCAATAAATTTCCCTTTCGCTTATCTCGGTAGCATACATCTCCCTGTCACCTATGGGTTATATTCGCCTCAAAGGTATGGGACCGTCCCCCGTTCCCCGCCTTCGGCAATTTTGCCTTACCAAACCCAAGCCGATTATTTTGCCCGCCAAAATGATCGGCCGGGGCGGGGGGCGCTCCGCGGCTGAGGACATCGGACAAACTGACACCAGTAAAATAAAAGATACTGGCATTACATATTCAAATTGATCAGCATTAGCTGGAACGCCCCCGGAACTTCTCTTTGTTACTTTCTCTTGGTTACAAGAGAAAGTAAGATCTGGTACCAAAGCTGCCCTTTCCCCACTTTCTCTTTGAAGAGAAAGTTGCAAAGAGAACCTGTCGCTGCACCTCTGCCCGGATGCCCCAGGCCGAAGGCCTGAATTTGACAAACTCGCTGCGCTCGAACACTGCCAAATTCTTTACGGCCTCCTTGAGTTCAGCAGCAGAGCTGATGCGACTTGGGGTCCCCGCCTGCGGCAATTTTGCTTTGGCAGAAACGGACGTATAAAATTCATTGCGGAGCCTGGCTCCCCGCCCCAGTCAAGGAATTTAGTCCGGGGATATCATTCCTGCCGGAAATTGCCGGGCGGGCAAGACTTCTCTTTGTTACTTTCTCTTGGTCACAAGAGAAAGTAAGGCCCGGTACCAAAACCACCCTTTCCCCACTTTCTCTTTGAAGAGAAAGTGGCAAAGAGAACACGTCGCTGCATCTCTGCCCGGAGGCCGCAGACCGGCGGCCTAAATTTGACAAACTCGCTGCGCTTCAGACACTGCCAAATTCTTAACGGCCTTCTTGGTTCAGCAGCAGAGCTGATGCGACAGGGCTTCCCCGGTACCCCGCCTGCGGCAATTTTGCTTAGGCAGAAACGGACGTATAAAATTCATTGCGGAGCTTGGCTCCCCGCCCTCTCCCCGCATGGGGGGGAAAACTGAAATTCCTCTCCACATTGGAGAGGAATTCTGACTACCCCCTCCGCAGCGGAGGGGGACCGAGGCAGTGCACTGATAAATGGCGCCTTGCTTGACATACGAAGTGGGGCGTACCCCCGGCGGGGCAGTCTGTCAACAGTGTTTTCGGGGTGCACAACGGAGTTTGCGTCCCGGATCATATCAGTAACCCTAGCCTACTTGCTTTCCTGGCCTTCCGGCGCAACCGGTTGCCCTTTTTTGATCCCGTGGCGCCTTCTTAGAATAGCCAGGTTATAAACCGAGGCCTGTTCCGGGCTGGCGGCGTGTAGCTCCCGGCCGGCACCCCTATCTTCTCCAGATACTCCAGCTTGCTCCTCAACGCCACCCTGGCGATCTTAACGAACTTCGCCATCCCCACATTCAATTCCTTCAAGGCCGCCGGCTGGACCAGGGCCGCGCTTTTTTCTCCACGGCTCTTTCGTGGTAAGGACCGTAAAAATACCGCTGGCAATTAAACACGCCGCCAGGGCTATAGAGGACCTATCCCGCGGGCCTTTGGCAATGAAATAAAAGAGATACCCCGCCAATGACGCAAGGGTAAAGATAATGCCGATCCGGTGCAATCTATTTCGACCATTTAATGTCATGGTGCTTCATTCTTATTGGTGGTAAAATGCCCCGCGAAGGGCCGTGCCAATTGAAATATACCATTTGTGCCTTGGTGTCTTTGTGGTTAACGCCGCCCTACGCCCCGGCCTTATGCCCGCCCCTCACTGCTTCGTCCCCTCGGTTATGGTATAGGTATAACCATACCTCCAGCCCGATCCCCCGGTCCCGGCCTGGTACCCCAAAACCTGGATCCCCTTCTCCCATTTCCGGGCCTCCTCCTCCGAGATGAACATTTTCTCCACCCGCCAATCCACCGGGTTCCCGTGGGCCTGTTTCCTCTTGATCGGATCATCGGTCAAGCCTGCGTATTTCATTTCCCCACTACTTTTAATATTGACTTTCTTCTGCCAACCCGTTAGAAGCATTCTTACCCTAATTTACAGTTTAAAGTTTCCCAGTTCCGACCCCTGCTTCACTTTTCACAATTCACCGTTCACCATTCACCCCAGCATCCCCATCGTCCTGTTTATTATCATCTCCGCCATCCTGTCCCGGAACTCTTTTAACATCACCCGCCCGATGCCCCTCCGATTAAGGGCCGGCATCCCGGCCAGCTCCTTGGCGCCGTTCACCAGGGCAATATAGCCCTCCCGGCTCAAAGCCCCGGAATCCAGTTTTGCGGCCCATTGCTTTAGGTCCGTTCCTATGGCGGACAAGAATTCCCGGCCGTCCCGGGCGGCGTCCCGGCCGTACCTAAGGAATACGCTCTTGGCCTCCAGGGTCATCTCCTTTTCTATCTCCCTAAGCAGTTTTTTAGCGTCTATCATCGCCTTCCTTTTCTGTCAATATTAGTTGGAGTGTCCCTAAACCTTCCGACTTCACCCTTACCTCCCCGCATCGGGGAGAGGCGTCACAAGAGAAAACAAGGCCGGGTGCCCCGGATTCCCGATCAGGTCGGGAATGACAGGATGGGCGGGCATTGCAGTCGGGGGCAGGCTACAAGCCCGCCCCTGCGACAAACCGTCCTTTATTTGGCCAGCATCTTCGCACCGGCATTTTCTCTTCGATCAAAGCACCGCGCTGTTGGGACGGCGGAAGGCATTCCCCATGTTCCAGCCCCCGCCGCCCCCCGGGTTATTTTTTGCCTACGAACAACAGGTCATTGGTATCGGCGCGCTGACCAGATCCACCGGACAGCAGCCCGGGCCGGTCTTGGCGTTCTCGCCCTGCGAGGTGAAAGGATTGTCGTACCCGGTCATTCCCTTGTGCAGTATCTCCATCAATGGTCACCTCCTCTCGTTTTGGGATATCATTCTGGACAGGCGTCCAGATCCTCAAACTTGTACTTGAGCCATTGTCTCCAGTACCCGCAGGTCTCGTCGTTGGGAACGCCGACCCTTTTGCGTATGGCCGGGCAGCCGCCCATGCACATCGGCAGATAGCTGCATTTAAGGCAGGCTGGGCTGTCGAAGGGCTCGTCCATAACCCAGTCGTAATACCTGGGATGGGGGACAAACTTTCCGTTCTCGATGACGCCCGCCGCATCCTCCGGCTCCATGTGCTCGGCGCATTTATAAACCATGGCCCCCGGCCCTATGAAGAAACATTTGAAGCTATCCCCGCCGCAGTTGTTCATCTTGGTATGGAAGAATTGCTCCCTGGGGCCGGGACTGGCGGCCCCGGGCCGAACCGGCTTGTAGCGGCCCATCTCCCTCTGGACCCCCTGGAGCTCCGGGCCCTTGAAATACCCGTCATCCTGGTCCTTGCCGATCTGCCCGCCCAGGTAGTGCTTCAGATTGCCGATGGTCCACCTGACGTTGTCCGCCTTGAATATCTCAAGGTCCGTCACCATCCGCCGAACGCCCTCCAGGTTCTGCCGGTTGGTGTTTATCCGCACGTTGACCTTGGCGAAGTGGCGCTGGGCGGTCCCGATGGAATCCAGCAGGCGGTCGAAAGTGCCGCTGCCATCACACAGTATCCGGCTTTTGTCGTGGTACTCCCGGTTGCCGTCCAGGCTTATCTGAACGTCGTCGATATTGCAGCGCCTCAGAAGCTGCGCCATATCCTGATCGAGAAAATAGCCGTTGGTCACGATCCAATCGGCCTGGCGCTTTATTCCCAAAGAGGCGCATATCCGGCCGATCCGTCCCGACATGCTCTCTATCACCTGGGGGCAAAACAGCGGCTCGCCGCCGTACCAGCCCACCATGAAGCTTTCAGGCCGGATGCTCTTCAGCTCTTCTTCCAGAAACGTCAATATCTGCTCCTGGTCGCCGGGGCTCATCTCCTCGTGCCGTTTGTTCTGCTCAAAACAATAGCTGCATATGAAGTTGCACTTGGTGGTGGGCACCAGGATCAGGCTGAAGTTCTTTTCGCTGAACACCCCGCGGCGGTAGCGGAACTTCACCATGTCCAGCTCTTCCAGTTCGGAAGACACGATGAAGCCGTTTTTCAGCAGAACCTCAATTTCCGAATGGTCCAGAGCACCTATTTTTTCCGGCTGGCTCAAGGCGGTTCGGACCTTTTCGCAACCGGCCTCATTCAAGGCCATCAGGCCGGTGGTGAATGTATTGTAGAGGAAGGTCCTGCCCGTACCCTTATGCCAGATGTTGAATCGCGAGACCTTATAACTATCCGCCATTCTACCTCCCGTTGGAATTTGCGGTTTAGGTTTTTGGACCTGGGTACGATTTTAAGCCCGCCCCTGCGATATTTCCCTTTCACATTATTGGCGGTGGCCAAAGGGCGCCTCAGCCCAACCTGGCCCGCTCGATGGCCTTTCCCGGATCGGGCTCCACATTGCTCACCGCTCTCCAGTCATCGCTGGCCTTTTTCAAATGCCAATACCGGCACCCCCCCATGGGGTACAGCTTTTTGACGATCAGGTTCTCTTCGTCCAGTTTATAGGCCACCGCCAGGACCTGCTCCGGCTCCCCCGGCAGTTTACCGGCGGGATTCGGAACGGGGCACAGGGCGTAGCCCAACATTTTTTCCCTTTCGCTTATCCCGGTGGTATACATCTCCCTGTCTCCTATGATTATATTCGCCTCAGAGGTATGGGCCGTCCCCCCGTTCCCCGCCTTCGGCAATTTTGCCTTACCAAACCCAAGCCGATCATTTTGCCCGCCAAAATGATCGGCCGGGACGGGGGGGCGCTCCGCGGCTGAGGACATCGGACAAACTGACACCAGTAAAATAAAAGATACTGGCATTACATATTCAAATTGATCAGCATTAGCTGGAACGCCCCCGGAACTTCTCTTTGTTACTTTCTCTTGGTTACAAGAGAAAGTAAGAATTGGTATCTAAAGCCGTCCGTTCCCCACGTTCTCTTTGAAGAGAAAGCGGCAAAGAAAGCTTGTCTCTGCACCTCTGCCCGGATGCCCCAGACCGAAGGCCTGAATTTGACAAACTCGCTGCGCTCGGACACTGCCAAATCCTTAACGCCCGCCTTTGACCAGCAGCAGAGCTGATGCGACAGGGCCATCCCCAATTCCCCGCCTGCGGCACTTTTGCTTTGGCGGGAAAGGCTTCCTTCGTTTGCTTTGCATGGGTCCTGCTCAGGACAGGCTTTTGTTACTTTTCTGGCCTACAGGAAAGTAACAGGTCTTCCGGTTTCAGCCGGCCTCCAATGTTGCCTGCCGGTGGCACTCCCGGCAAACAACCTCACAGTTGGCGGCGATGTCGATGATACCGTTGGCCAATTGCACCCGATGGCGGGCAAGCCAGCCCTCCGGTTCATGCAGCATGCCGTGCTTGTCCCAGTGCAGGCCGCGGCTGCAGGGCACTTTGCGCCCATCAACCACCCTGGTCGATTCACACTTCCCTTCGGCCCTGGCCCAGGCCTTTTTCAGGGTCTGCTCGGAAAAGAACATCAGTTAACCTCCTCGTTTAAGTTCTCGTCGCCGCCGGCCCGTGGATAGAAGCAGTAATTGCGGCGCCGGTGCACCTGCTTGTAGGGGCAATCCCGGGAATCACAGCAGGCAAATTCAAATCCCCGGGCAAACATATCGGTCTGGCCGGCCGGGAACCGATGGGCCAGCCCGCAGACCGGCGGCGGCTTTTTGCCGAAACCATCGGGTCGTTCCAGGGCCTGGGTCAATCTTTGGTGCAGCTCCGCCAGGGAGAACGGCTTCTTCATGAATTGGGCTTCCCGGGGGATCTCTCCCGGACCGGGCTGGCGGCCGGAAACTATCAGGGTCGCCAACTCCGGCTTGATCCCGATCAATTTCCGGTGCAATTCGATGCCGCTGCCGTCCGGCAGGACCAGGTCGGTGAGCAACAGCCGGACCGCTTGCCGGTTCTCTCTAAAAAGCTGTTCGGCCCGACTGAAGCTGTCGGCGGTCAGAACGGCATAACCCTTGTTCTGGAGAAGAAAAGCCGCCATCTCCCGCATGGCTTTCTCGTCCTCCACCAGCAGAATGGTTTTATCCGCCTCCTGATCGCCTGGTCCTGATGATCCGACCTGGGCCGGGTTTGAGCCGGTCTTAAAAGCCCCGTCCATCCATCCTTTCGGCCATCACCATTGAGTTCTGGTACAGGATCACCCGGCGCGGCTGCTCGGCCAGCCTCAGGGCGCTGATCACGATCTTGTCCCGGTCGTGGGCCAGCACCTTTCCATAATATTCCCTGCCGTTGTTAAGCAGAAAATGGTATATGTGGATTTTATCGTACATATTTATTCCTGATGCTTTATTCACTGCCGGGCCGGCAATCCCACCGGACCGGCAGTAAATTGATCGGCCTTTCACCTTTGGTTAAAATTCGTCCGGAGGAGGAGGAGGCACAGGGTAAACCACGTTAGTGATGGGGGGCGGATCGTCATCGGCAAAGCCGATAGTGGTTCCAGCCAGGGAAGCCAGCAGAACTGCCAGCAGTAAAGAGGAAATCAGTTTTTTCATTTTGTCTCCGATTTTATTGATTGATTGTTTGAGCCTCTGTATTTTATCGTTTCATTAATCGTGCCAAAAATATATATTTATTATAACTCGTTGATTTTACAACTATTAACATTTCACGGTGGTCCAAATGGGGGGAAAAAACAAAAAGCGACTGAGACATTATGTCTCAGTCGCTTTACTTAAACGACTATAATATATTATAACTTGTTCATTTTACTTAAGTAACAA
This sequence comes from Candidatus Edwardsbacteria bacterium, assembly GCA_031082425.1. Lineage (NCBI taxonomy): Bacteria > Candidatus Edwardsiibacteriota > Candidatus Edwardsiibacteriota bacterium. The sequence goes on from JAVHLB010000001.1 coordinate 57,625, forward strand.
AATATGTGTCCCCGGGTCTCACTTTTTACACAATGTCACACTTTAATATTGTGTTTTTCCATCAGCCGGTACAGATGACGGCGGGATACCCCTAATGCTTTGGCCGCTTGAGAAATATTTCCATTAAAATTTTTAACGGCCTCGAGTATATCCGGGCGACGATCGCTCTGATATTTATTCTGGACTTCGCTCAAACCCGGGGATATCTCCAGTTCCCTGGGGGTGATGGCCTTTTTATTCGTCAGCAGCACCGCCCTTTGAACGGTATTCTCCAATTCTCGGACGTTGCCCGGCCAGGCATGGCCGATCATCTGCTGCTTAGCCTCGGAATCAAAACGGAGTCCGATCTTGCCAAATTTGCGGCAATACTTTTCTTTGAAATATTCGGCCAAAAGCAGTATGTCTCCGCTCCTTTCCCGTAACGGGGGAATGGGAATGGTCATCACCTTAAGCCGATAGTACAGGTCCTCCCTAAAACGGCCTTCATTGATCTCTATCTCCAGATCTTTATTGGTGGCACAGATCACCCGGACATCCACCGCCCGGTTCTCGGACTCACCCACCCTTCTGATCTCCCCACTCTCCAGCACCCTCAGCAGGCGGGACTGAACCGCCTGGCTGGCGCTGGCGATCTCGTCCAAGAACAACGTTCCGCCATCGGCCGATTCGAACAGTCCGGGCTTGTCTTTGCCGGCGCCGGTGAAGGCACCCCTAACATAACCAAACAGCTCTGATTCCAAAAGGGTCTCCGGAAGCGAGCCGCAATCCAGGGCCAGGAACTTGCGCTTCCACCGGGACGATAATCTATGGACCGCCAAAGCCGCCATTTCCTTGCCGGATCCTGACTCGCCGTCCAGCATGACGGTGATGTCCGCCTGGGCCACGGTCTTGATCCGCTGGATCATCTGCCTGACCGGGGGAGATTGGCCGATGATCAAGTTGGAGATGTCGTTCTCTTGGGATCCGCCCGCCCCTTGGTCGAAACGGAGCCGGCTGATCAGCTGGCCGCTTTCCAGGACCGCCCCGATGATGCCGGCCAGGGCCAGCAGGAACTCCCTCTGCCGGTCCCCGAACAGGCCGCTGGTGACCCGGGAGTCCAGATAGACGGCCCCGGCCGCCCCTTCCCGAAAATGCAGGGGGACGCACAACAGCGATCGGATGATATTTCGCTGCACGCTGAGCCGCGAGCGGAAGGCCTCATCCAAAGAGGCGTCATTGGATATGATCAGCCGGCCCTGGCCGGCGGCGGCCCGGACGGCGGTGGCCGAAAATTCCAGGGCGTCCTTTCTGGTCTGGTCATCCAGGTCCACCTGAGCGGCCATGGTTATTTGCAGGTCTTGGTCCAGCAGGAAAAGGGCCCCCCGTTCCGCGCCGGTCATCTCCAGCGCCAGCTTGAGCGATTCGCCAGCCAGATCCCGCTGGCCCACTTCGGTGGCCAGCAGGCCGGCCAGCCGATAGATGCCGTTCAGCAGGTTTGGTGAAAATGTTTCCCGGTCCGGCCGGTCGAAGCAGATGCGGTTCGCCCGAAGCATCATCTCCCGGGCCCTGCCCAAGTGATCGGGGGTTCCCATTTCGATAAATAGAGATTCGGCCCGGACCAGCCAGGGCAGGACTTTTTCCAGCAACTCCGGGCGGCCCCGTTCGACCGCTTCCTCGGCCGCCCGCAGCCAACAGTTGGCGGCAGTGAATCTGTCCCCTTTCTCCATAAGCTCCCGTCCGGCCTCGATGGCTGTTTTCAAACCCTGTTTTGCGGTGTTATCATCGACCATTTGCAGGATACCCTCCACGATTTTTATCTGACCGGTTAATATGCCGTTATTCTGGGGATTTTCTTTCGCCCGGGACAGGTATTCCCGGGCCAGGCTGGTATTGCCGTTCCGGTGCTCGGCAAAGGCCAGGTCGGCCAATATCTCGGGATCCGGAGCAATGCCCAGCTGGTGATAATTCTCCATTGCCTCTTGATAGGAGGCAATGGCCCGGGGCCACTTGCCCTGTTCCAGCTCCAGGCCGGCCCTGACCTTCAGCACTGCCGCCGGACCGCAAACGCTGTCCGGTCGTCGGCTGATCTCCAGCGCTTTGGCGATATGGATTGCCGCCAGCTCCTTTTGGCCCAACAGGCTTTCGACGATGCTCAGGTTGGACAGACTGGCTGTCAGGCCTCGCTCCCGGTCCTCTTTGCCGGCTCCGGCCAAAAGCGCCAGAAGGTACCGGTGGGCCGCCGCATAGCCGCCCTTGTTCATGGCGATGTTTGCCAGGCCGGTCAGGGCTTCTGTCAAATACTGCTGGCTGCCGACGCCCATCAGGTGGTACATGCTCTGCCGATATGCCTCCTCGGCCCGGTCCCAATCCCGGAGGTTAAAATATACCGACCCCAAGCTGTAGTGTATCTTTCCCAGGGACTGATCCGGGATCGCTGAGTCGGCATGGGAGATGGCCTCTTCCAGTCTGTCCCGGGCCTTCTCCGGCGAACCCAGTATCCCCAGGGTGTTCCCGTAAAAAGCCAGGATCCGTGATTTTTCATAACCAGCGGTATCCTGGTTCCATAGCTGCATTGCCGTCTCCAGGGGTTCTATGGCCAGGTCCCAGCGGCTTTTCTGATAATGATATATGCCCAGCAGCTCGGCGGCAGCCATCATGGCCCTGGGGCTGCCCAGTTCCTTTCCTCTGCTCAGGCATTCCCGCAGGATCCGGTCCGGATCATGGGAGCCGTCCCTGATCCCCCGGAGATATCCCTGATAACTCTGGCCCAAAAGGGCCAATTCCGGATCCAGCTCACCGATCATCCCGGCCAGAAGCTTTATCTTGTTCTCCGCCTCCTGATAAAACTTGCCGTTGGAAATGATATAGAACAGCCGCTTCCAGTATTTCCAGTCCCGGCCCCGGGAATTTTCCAGTTTTTGCCAAGACTCCAGGGCCTCTCTCCAGCGGCCCATCCGGCAGCACAGGTCGGTGATCTGCTCTGCCAGTTCCCGGTAAAAGGCCCCATCGGTTGTTTCCGTTGCCCAAAGCTCCCGGGCCAACAACAGGGTGCGATGGATGTCGCCCCGCTGCCGGGTCTTGATATACAGTCGGGTGGTCAGGCGGATCCGCTGTTCGCCATCCGGCAGCCAGGTTCGGTATGCCTCCCGGCAGAAAAAGTCGCCGATGGGGTCCGGCTGGCGCTCGATCTGTCCCATCAGTTCCCGGCGCTGCTCCTGCCCCCAGCCGGCCATCACCAGCCTTAAACATTGTTGGTCGTTTATGGCATAACTGTCGCCCCGTTTTACGATCCTGTTTCTTAACCGGTCCGGCAGGGGCTGCCCGGCAGGAAGCTGGCCCAGGGCTGCGGCCCCAGCCAGGGTTTTCTCGCCGGCCGACAGGCCCTGCCACCAATCGGACAGCCTCCCGGCACAACTTTCCGGAAGTTCCCGATTGGCCAGGATCTCCGGCCATTTGACCTGCCGGATCTTCTCCTTTTTTGAGATCCACCCGCTCCGCAGGTAAAATTGGATCAGCTCCTCGGCCCGCCCGACATCATCGCCGGTTTCCTCGCAGATCCGGCAGGCCAGCAGGCCCAGGTCATAGGGGCTGATATCATCAAAACAGCCTTTTAAGATGCGGCGATAGAGATCTTCCGTGGCCGGCCCGATTGGAATCACTCGCGCCGTGGATGGGACCGAAGGGTCGGCGGGACCCTCTCCGGCGCAGATTATGCTCCAGCGCCCCTTCCCGGACAGCTTTTCCAGCCGGGGATCGAAAGGCTTTATATGGTCGATCAGAAGCAGGGCGCCTTCGGCGAAATCGAAATCCGGGACATCGTTTTTCGGGAGGCTTTTCAGGTCCAGGTAATAGCTGTCCCGGCCCCTGAGTCGGCTGATAAAATCGATCTCTTTCAACAGGCCGGTCCGGCCGCTTCCCTGCCCGCCGGCCAGCTTCACCAGGGATGGTTTGGCCGGGTCATCATGGCCCAAGGCTTCCCGCAAAGCCCCCGGGGGCGATGCGTAAGCGAACCTCACCAGTTCCTGATCCGGGGAAAATATCCCGGCCTGGCAGCCCGCCTCCAGCAGAGATCCGGCAGAATCGTACCGCTCGATGGGATCGTAACGAAGCATTTTTATCAGCAGGTCAGCCACCGGCCCCGAAAAGCGTTCTTTTATTTGGACCGCCAGAGGCTCGTTCCGGTTGAGCCTGACCTCCGAGCGGGGAAGTTCCCCGGTCAGCATCTGGAACAGCAGCAGGCCCATACTGTAGACGTCTGACGCCCGGATAATGGCGCCCTGTCCCGACAGCGATTCGGGCGGGGCATAGGCCGGCGTGCCGCAGCCCGGGCCGGCCCCGGCGGTTCCGGCCTGTCCCAGATCCAGCAATTTGACCGAAAGGCCGGAGACCATGACGTTATCGGGTTTTATATCACCATGGACCAGACCCCGCTGATGAAGGTACGACAGGATCCGGCAAAGCTTTTCCAGAACCGGCAGGGCGTCGGCCGGGGGCATGGCCCCCGGGGCCAGCATCTCGGAAAGGGACTCCCCGGGGCAGTATTCCAGGGACAGATACCCGCTTTCCCCTTGGGGGGAAAGCGAAAAGTCGTAAACCTCCGGAAGCCCGGGATGCCGGAACCGGTGCAGCCGAATGTACTCGTTCCTCAACAAATGACAAAATGGCCCGGAGGCCATCTTCAATGCCACATCCCTGCCGGCCGCCAGGTCCCTGGCCAAGAATACCCGGCCGAAGCCGCCCTGCCCCAGGGACCGGATCATCTTATAGCGCCGGGGGAATCCGTCGTTCTCCATATCGTTCCTTCCCGTGATCATTCTGTCAATTGAAAACACCAGACATTGCTAGGCCGCAGACCGCCTGAATTTCCCATGGGCCCGGTCCACCCAGAAGAAACATCGGTCTGCCGGGGCCTTTCTTCCGGCAAAATACGGCCCGATAATATTACATGAAAATAGTCTTTTGCGCAACAAGAAAAACCGGCTTTTTAATGAAAAACCCGGCAGCCGTGCTGCCGGGTTCTAATTATGTTCATTATGGTGGGCGGTTGTGGAAGAGTTCCGAACTGTCTTATTCCCGCCTTCGGGGAATAAAGCATTTTTATCTTGATTTTATGTGCGCATTTTATGTATAGTTACGACCATATAAAAAGAGAAGGGATAACGATGAGAAATACATTGTTTTGGGTTGTTCTGTCGGTTTCAGTATTATTACTGCCCGGCATTCTTTATGCCCAAGCGCCCTATACGGTCTGGGTTCGCACATATAATGGTCCAGCCTTTTCCGGCGCAGCAGCAACGTCCTGTGCCGTTGATGCTGCGGGGAACCTTTATGTGGCGGGAAGCTCTTCAAATGGTTCAAATAGTGATTTTTTAATTATAAAATATAATGCTGTCACCGGCGATACAATTTGGGTACGCAGTTATATCGGCTCGGCGGATGATGACGATGGCGCCAAAGACTGTGCCGTGGACAATTCGGGATATCTTTATGTCACGGGTTATTATTATAATGAGACTCAAGACGAAGATTACTTGACAATCAAATACAACACTACCACTGGAGACACTATCTGGTCTCGAAGATATAAGGGCACAGTATATGCCAATGGGAGCGATATAGCTTATAGCTGTGCCGTTGATGATTCTGGAAACCTTTACGTCACTGGTTTTTCTTCACCCGATTATTTAACTATAAAATACAACACTGCTACCGGAGACACAATTTGGACCCGCCGTTTTAGCGCGAATGGGTTTAATAACAGTTGTGATGTTGACGGCTTCGGCAATTTATATGTGGCCGGAACTTCTAGTGGGAGTTGCCTTGCAATAAAATATAACGCTGTGACCGGCGACACCATCTGGACAAAGCGTTATGAAGGTAGTGGTTCCGTACACAGTTGTGCGGTTGATGGCTCAGGGAACCTATATGTGACAGCTTCTTCCATCGTTGATACTAGTTATGCTTTCCTGAACATCATCAAGTATAATACCGCCGGGGACACGCTTTGGACCAGCAGTTATGGTCCAGTCTATTGGCTTGATTACGCCAACGACTGTGTGGCTGATGACTCTGGCAATTTATATGTCCCTTATCATTCCTATAATGGCGCTAATTTTGATTATCTCACCATTAAATACAATGCCAATGGCGATACTTTGTGGACCTGCCGGTACAACAGCCCGGCCGATAGTAATGATTCACCCAGTGACTGTGCGATAGACGGGTCGGGCAATCTTTATGTTACCGGCGCTTCATACAATGGCACAAGTTCTTGTCTGACCATAAAGTATAATACAGCAGCCGGAGTAGCAGGGAAGCCTAACTGCCAAATGGCCGATAACAAATTACAATTAGGGCAAAATATACCTAATCCTTTCAGCCAACATACAGTCATTAGTTATCAACTACCAGCCAGCGGGCCAGTCAGCTTGAAAATCTATAACGTAGCCGGGCAATTGGTAAAAACATTTAACATGGGACTCCAACAACCAGGTTATCATCAGGTAGAATGGCATGATTCAAAAATACCGGCGGGTGTGTATTTCTACCTTTTGACGTCAGGGCATTATCAAGCCACCAAGAAGTTGGTAGTGGTGAAATAAAATTGCTGCCGTAAAATTGTCAAGTAAAAAAGCCAGACATCGCTGTCTGGCTTTTTTACTTGGTGGGCGATACAGGACTTGAACCTGTGACCTCATGCATGTCAAGCATGCGCTCTAACCAAAACTGAGCTAATCGCCCCTATTTATTTACCCAATCCTGAGGTCTATAGCTTTAATTGCTTCCGAAGGACGCCCCGTGTTTTTCGCTCCCGCTTAAAACACGAAAAGTAAAATATTTATTTCCGCGTGTTTCCCGCCATTATCAAGCTGGCATCTATAGACGGACAAACATGGACAGTCTCCCCCAAGCCAGGGTTAATTATACAATCATCTTTCCCAAAAGTAAAGAGCAAATTTCTCAGCTGTTTCCCGGCTGGACGGTCCGGAACAGGAACTTTTGAACGGCTATCAAACTACCCAGCCCGCCCAGGCAGACCCCGAAGGCCAGCAGGCCCAGCAGCTGCTGGCCGGTGAAGAATCCGAACATATCAAAGTATGAGGACAGCAGCCGGTAGGCCAGGTACAGCAGGGCCAGACCGGTCAGGCTGCCGGCCAGCCCCTGCAGCATCCCCTCCAGGAGGAACGGCCGGCGGATGTGGGCCCCGTCGGCCCCCACCAGCTTCATGATCTCTATGGCCTGCCGCCTGGCATACAATGTCAGCTGGATGGTGTTGAAGACCACCATCACCGCCGCCAGGCTGACGATCACCATCAGGGAGAAGTCTATCACGATCAGCAGGCGCACCATCCGGTACAGCCGGCCCAGCCAGGCCTTGCCGTATTCCACCTCCTCCACCCCGCTTAATTGTTTGATCTTTTCGGCGATCTGGGTGATGGATTCGGGATTGCGGTGCTCCGCCTTGAGCTTGACCTTGAAAGACTGGGGCAGGGGGTTGGTCTCGATGGCATTCAGCAGGTCGGCCTTGTCGGCCAGCTCCTGCCGGAACTGCTTTAGGGCCTCCTGCTTGGAGATGTATTCCGTCTCCTGTATCCCGGGGATGTCCCGGATGCGGCTGCCTATCACCAGGGCCTGGCTGTTGGCCACATTGTCCCTTAAAAATGCCTGGATCTCGAACTTGCCTTTCACCTGGTCGATGGCCCTCTGGAAATTCAGGGTCACCAGCAGGAACGATCCCAGGATGAACAGGGCTGAGGTGATGCTGGATACCGACAAAAAGGTCATCAGCTTGGCCCGTTTCAGGCCGGCCAGGGCCTCCCGCCAGTAATAATTCAGCCGCACGATAGAGCCTCCTTAACATTATCCTATACGCAGAGAAATCTTCCCACGCTTGCATGCGCAGACACAAAACACCCGTAAATAAATCTTTAATGATTCCTAACCCTGTTACTTTCTTGTGACCAAGAAAGTAACCAAAGAAGTCTTTACCGCCCGGCAATTTCCGGCAGGAATGATACCCACGGACTAAATTCCTTGACCAGGGCGAGGAGAAAAACACTGCAATGAATTTTTTACGCCCGTTTCTGCTTAAGCAAAATTGCCGAAGGCGGAGAACCGGCAACCTGGGTCGCATCAGCGCTGTTGCCCAGCAAAAGCTGCCGTTAAGAATGTTTTGCCTGCGGGTGCCTTATTTCGTGGTCAAGACATTTAGGCAGCTGGATATTATAAACCTCCAGACAGCGGTGTAGCGGCAGTTCTCTTTGGAGCTTTCTCTTCAAAGAGAAAGCGGGGGAAATTATTTGGCCAAGTGTTCAATAATCTATTTATAATCCTCGGCCAGTTCCACGTAGTGCCGGGCGCTGGAGCGGATCTTCTCGATGGCCTCCTCCGGCAGCTGACGCTTGACCTCGGCCGGCATGCCCATCACCATGGAGCGGGGCGGGATCTGCTGGCCCTCCTTGACCAGGGCCCCGGCCGCAATGACCGACCCGGCCCCGACGCTGGCCCCGGAGAGGACGATGGCCCCCATGCCGATCAGGCAGTCGTCGCCGATCTTGCAGGCATGTAATATGGCCCCGTGCCCCACGGTGACCCGGTCGCCGATGATGGCGGCGCAGTCGCCCAGCCCCCGGTCGTTCAGATCGACATGGATGACGCTGTTCTCCTGGATGTTGGTCTCCTGGCCGATCCGGACATGGTTGATGTCGGCCCGGATGGCCACCCCGTACCAGATGCTGGCGTTCCGGCCGATCTCCACGTCGCCGATGATCACCGCGGTCTCGGCCACAAAGGCCGACTGGTCTATTTGGGGTGTTTTCTCTTTGTAAGATTTGATCATTTCTTGCCCTTGATTTTTGGTTTAATCTCCCTCTTTAAATCATTTAGAGGCGGGATGCGGTCCGGACGATGAACCCTTCGCTCTGCTAACAACTATCAACTAATATCTACTAACTGATCTACAGCCCCAGATCGTCGGATATCCCCTGCATGGCCTTCAAACATTTCCCCACAAAATCCTCCAAACTCAACCCCAGCCGGTCGCAGGTCTGGATCTGCTCCCGGTTGGCCCCGGCCGCAAACCGCTTCTCCTTGTAGCGTTTCATGATGAACGGCACGTCCAGGTTGGCCAGCTTCTTGGAAGGGTGCATCAGGGCCGCGGCCACGATCAGACCGGTCAGCGGGTCCACCGCATACAGGGCGAAGTCCATTTTTGACTTTGCCTCGACGTGCCCGGGATGGGCCTTGATGGCATGGATGATGTCCTCGGAGATGTCCTGGCCCTCCAGCATCTGGGCGGTGACCAATCCGTGATTGGGAAAATCATTGGCCGTTTGATCGTAATCCAGGTCGTGCAGCAAACCGGCCAGGGCCCATTTATCCTGATCCTCGCCGAAATGGGCCGCCAGATTTTTCATGCAGGCCTCGGCCGCCAGCATGTGTTTCTGCAGGTTCTTGTTGGGTATGGTCTGCTCCAAAAGTTCCCTGGCCTGTTGTCTGTCCATTAACTCCTCCAGTGATTATTTCATTTAGGGGCTAAACGTACCTTTTACCACGGAAACACTGAATTATCGGAAGGGAACCACCAAAGAAATGGGTATCTGATGGATATCATTCCGTGTTTCTAAAATTTCCGTGATTCCGTGGTCAGTTCTGCATAGGTTCCCGGTAGAAACAAAGGATGTAATCCATATCTGCGCCAATCCGTCTAAATCCGTCTGATCTGCGTTCTATCGTCCCCTACGCCTTCTCCCCGAACATCTCCAGGGCCTCTCCGGCCAAAAACAGCGACCCGGTGATGACTATCAGATCACTGACGGCCACCAGCTGTTTGGCCTTCTCCAGGGCTTCGCCCAGGTTCTCGGTGACTATGGCCGCCACCCCGTGCCGGGCCGCTTGTTCCCTGATGATCTCGGGAGAGGCCGCCCGGGAGTGCCGGGCCTTGGTGATCACCACCGCCCGGCAGCCCGGCGCCAGGCTGTCCACTATCCCGGCTATGTCCTTGTTGGCAGAGATGCCCAGCACCGCCACCCTCCCGGCACCGGGATAGGTCTTCTCCAGGGCGTCCATCAGGCGCTTGGCGGAGTGGCCGTTGTGCGCCCCGTCGATGATGACCGCCGGCTCCTGCGATACCTGCTGCATCCGGCCCGGCCAGTTGACCGAGCGGAGCCCGTCCCGGATGACGTTGTCGCTCAGGATCAGGTTTCGGTATTGCAGGCTGCGCAGCGCGGCGAAGGCCGCGGCGGCGTTCTCGGCCTGAAAATCGCCCGGCAGGCCCACCTCCAGGTTGGTCATGGAGCCGAAGGTCCCGGCCAGGTCGATGGTCACGCTGTACGGCGTCTGGTCGGTTATCCGGAAGCCCACATCCCGGCCCACCTGGAACAGCCGGGCCAGCGAATCCTGGCATTTCTTCAGGATCACCTTCATGGCCTCGGCCGGCTGGGGAGAGGTGATGACCAGGGCGTCCTGCCGGATGATGCCGGCCTTCTCGGCGGCGATCTGGGCGATGGTTTCCCCCAGGATCTCGGTGTGGTCCAGGCTGAGGTTGGTGATCACCGCCGCCCGGGGATTGACCACATTGGTGCAGTCCAGCCGGCCGCCCACCCCCACCTCCAATACCGCCCATTCCACCCCCACCTCCTGGAAATACAAAAAGGCCATGGCGGTCAGGATCTCGAACACCGTGCGCGGCCGGCCTTCGGCCCGGGACTTCTCCAGAAAGGGCTTAAGCCATTCCAGACGCTGGGCGAAATCCCGCTCCAGAATATTCTTGCCGTCTCTTTTTATCCGTTCGCAGAAGCTGATCAGGTGGGGCGAGGTGTACAGCCCGGTCTTCAGCCTCTGCTGGCGCAGCACCGATTCTATCATGGCCGCGGTGGAGCCCTTGCCCTTGGTCCCGGCCACCAGGATGGATTTGAAGGAATTCTGGGGGCTGCCCAGCTCGGTCAAAAACTGCCGGAAGCCCTGCAGGTCATACTGCTCCTCATGGTATTTCTGGCCCGGAATTTTTTCCCGGTCCACAAAGGACATCAGATATTCTACGGCTTGCTGATAGGTCATCGATCTCTCTTGATTATCATTGGAGCTTAAGCGGATGGGGTTTCTTTGACAAACGATTTTACGATATTAACCCGGTTCCCTGCAAGATAAAAGGTACCTGGCCCCATCCCGGGGCCTAGGACCCATCCAGCTTCATGGCGGTCATGATCCGCTTGAGGGAGGCGGCATCCGGCAGCATCATGAAATAGCCGCTGGCCGTCCCGGTCTCGCCGGGAAACCGGAACCGGTTCTGGACGTAGGCCAGGATCTCGCCGAAACGGGCGTACTCTCCCAGGATCTTGGCCATCACCTTCTGCATGGGCCCGGACAGCATCAGGGGGGGCGAGGGGATGGCGGTCAGCTCCAGCATGTCGCCCAGGGTGTTCAGGTAGGACTCGGTCAGCACCGAGGAGATCTCCAGATGGATGTGCCCGAAATGGAACTCGGCCTCGTTCTTGGCCCGGGGCATCTTGTGCCAGCACTCCTGGGCGAAGGCCAAAGCGCTATCGCCCGGCATCAGCCACAGGGTGCAGCCGGAGAGGTCGCCCACGAAGATGTTGACCAGGCAGACCACCGGCAGGTCGGGCTTGACCAGCGAGGACAGGGCCTCCTCCACGGTGCTGACCTTGATCTGGGGCACCGATACCAGCACTGGCTGATGAATGGCCTCGGACAGGGTGGTGGCAGCGTTGCCGGAGCCGATGTTGAAGATCTCCTTGAGGGCGTCCTGCTGGACCGGGGTCAATATGTTATGGGCGGAGTTCATTTTTATGGGCTGGTGATCTCAAAATTAAATGCTTCGTCTTTCCGGTGAAATAGTAACATAAAAAAGGGCCGGATAAAAGAGAAATAATCAACAAAAAAGGCCGCCCCTTTCCGGAGCGGTTTATTTGGCAGGGCCTTTTTAACCACAGAGGGCACCAAGCCCTCAAAGAGGCTTTTATTCTTTAAACTTCAGCCTTTGACCTTTAAACCGATGTGTCATTGCGAGCCTGGCACCGAAGATTCACAAGCGAAGCAATCACAGGTGTCTTTTAGCCACGAAACGCAGAGCGGTGGTTGTCACCCTGAGAATTCTTTGCTCTTGCCAAGTTGAACGGGCGACAATATTATGTTTCCCGAATTCCCCTTCACACATTCAGCCAGCAGGGCACGAATGCCTTCTCAGTGTGACAAGCTTTGAACATTAAACTGGTTTTGCCACATAAGGCACAAAAAACACAAAGACTTTTCTACTTTATAAACTTTAAAACTGCGTACTTCTCCAGGTTACCAAATACTGACCCCTGTATACTGTCTACTTAAGGGGTGCTTTCAGCTTTAAGCTTTGAACTGGCCCACCGCAGAGTCGCAGAGGCTTCTGTTCTTTGAACTTTAAGCTTTATGAACTTTTACGACAGCAACCGCTTCTCCCCCTCCAGCTCCCGGATGTACTGGACGTCCATGGTGTGCTCCAGGCAGCCCAGGTATTTTTTATCCTGGTCCCGCAGGGCGAAGAACTCTATCAGCACCTTGTGCTTCTCCTGGTTGGGTCCCAGCGGCAGGTCTATCCAGAACCTGGCGCTGTCTCGCTTCCCGCTTTTCATCTCCTCCACGATCTGCTCCACCTTGGCCAGGCTGCTTTTGGGGTGGCAGCTGCGGAAGTTGATGCCCATGCTGTCCATGGGGCGGTGGAACAGCCGGGTGTCGTGCTTGTTCCAGCCGATCACCTCGTCGTTGTGATCGATCACCGAGATCTCGCCCGGCATGGTCTCCAGCAGGGCCTTGACCACCGTTTCATTCATGCGGTCTATCATGGCTGAGCTCCTTTATTTATTTACCCGTTTTTGCCACAGAAACACACAGGGCATCGAGAGACTTAAACCTTTCCGGAACCTGCCAGCCGCTGGCTGTAAGCATGGTATCTATCTGCTCTCGCGCTATGTCTTCGGGGGCGATGGGGGTCAGGCACTAACAATAATTGCTAATCAACTGATCTATTTAATAATACTCTTAAACAGAAGTAGATGTCAAACGAAAAATTACCCCCCGCCCCGTCGCCCCAGCATCCAATAACCAACATCCGATAACCAATCGCAATTCTTTGCCATTCATGCCTTTCCCTATTGTCCTGATCCAAATCCCCATCCGGTAGATCCAATCTCCTCAATGGTAGACCCCATTTCCTCTCCAGGAAACCCCTTTTCCTTAAGAGAAGCTCCGGCCTCCTCCCCGGGAAGCCGGAGCACCCATTGCCCGTATATAATTACCCCTTTGCTAAACACACCATCCTTTATGGTGAACATTCCCTACCCTGCGGTGAATACCCTTTCCCGCGCGGGAAACCTGTCATCCTTTTCCGGATGGCGCCTCAGGCCTTGGCCTCCCGCTTGCCCCGGGATTTTTCCTTGACCATCTGGCCCCGCAGCTGTTTTATCCGTTGGGCCAGCGGGGCATTCTTGCCGATCACCCCCACCATGGCGTCGGCCAGGGACGAGGCCTGCACATAGGCGGCCTCCAGGGATTTCAAGGCCTTGTCGGTGGCCTTGACCAGCTCGGCCTTGAGGGCCTCCTGCTTCATGTCGTCCTCCACCGAGGTCTTCAGGGCCGCGTTGAGCGTGTTCAGCTTGGCGGCGGGGTCGAACCCCGAGGCTTTCAGGTCGGCCAGGTTGTCCTTGAGAATCTGGGCCATCATCTGGACGAAGGCCGATCGCTGGGCATAGGTCAGATTGGACATGGAGCTCCTTAACGCTGTGTTGGTGTTTATTTCGGGCGAGGGCCCGAAGTGATAAAATATTCTTGGCAACCTATAGCAAGTGGGTGGTTATGTTTTTAAAAAGTTACGGTAACGACGGCGGTGGTAATTTCCTTAAGGTTATGCTGCCCAGTTGGACATAATTCTGGGGATAATAGAACCAATTGGAATATTGGGTGGTGTAGCCGGTTTTTGTGAACTTCAGGTAATGGTCTGCGGCATCTGGTATGGGCGAGCCGGTCACTAGAAAAGCGCCATTGGCATCGGTCACACCGTAGCAATTGGTGTGGCCGACCACTGTAACAGTATAGCCGGCACCCAGCAGGCCACCCAGGTAGCTGTAGGCGGTTCCTGAACAAATATACGGCAGGGCAAGCGCTGATCCGGCAACCATTGCCAATACGACCATTGTCAATAGAACCTTTTTCATTTTCTTCCTTTCGATTTTTTATTTACCCCTTGCTATAGGTTGTTTGGTTGATATTCGAACTTAAAATTCCCGCCCAAGTAATATTTCCCCACTCCTAATGCCTTAGGGGAAGGCAGGGGTGGGGTCGGGTTCCCCGCCTTCTCCCCGCATCGGGGAGGGATAAAGGAAGAGGTGTCACCAGAGAAAGTAAGGCAAGAAGCCCTGGATCTCTGTCGGAATTTATCCCTCACTTGATGCGGGACAGTGATGACACGCTAGCCGGGCATTGCAGTCAGGGGCAGGCAGCAAGCCTGCCCCTGAGACATTCCCCACCCGGAACCTGTCCTGAGGTAGTCAAACATGTCTCTGTCGAAGGATTGGATGGAGTGAGGAGGCGGTCATCCTAGCCTGGCCCGCTCGATGGCCTTTCCCGGGTCGGGCTCCACGTTGCTCACCGTTCTCCAGTCATCGCTGGCCTTTTTCAAATGCCAATACCGGCAACCCCCCATGGGATACAGCTTTTTGACGATCAGGTTCTCTTCGTCCAGTGTATAGGCCACCGCCAGGACCTGCTCCGGCTCCCCCGGCAGTTTACCGGCGGGATTCGGAACGGGGCTCAGGGCGTAGCCCAACATTTTTTCCCTTTCGCTTACCTCGATGCTATACATTCCCCTGTCTCCTGTGGTTATATCCGCGTCAGAGATGTGGGACGGCCCCCGGTTCCCCGCCTATCGTGGCCCCTCACTGCCTATCGGCCTCCACTTCGGTCGGCAAAAATAACTGCCGTCCTCAGTGCAGGCTCTCCCCGCAGCGGTGAGGGAGTGAGGGAGGGGCAGGAATGACACCTTAGTCCGGTATTAAGTAAAATTCTTGGCGTCTTAGTGTCTTGGTAGTTAAATCCCGTCATCCCTGTCGGAATTTATCCCGCACTTGCTGCGGGACCGGGATGACATGATAGCCGGGGTCGGGGCTGAATCCCGACCCTACTATACACGCCTATCGGTTTTTATTGATGATCCCCACCGGTATTCGCTCCGTCCGGCAAAACCTTCCATCCTCAGCAGGCCCTGGGCCCTTTCCCGGCCGGTCTGCAGTTCGGCGATCCGGCCTTTCATCTCATCCAGCCGGATGTCCCGCACCCCCAGCTTTTCCAGGATATGGTCCACGTTGAAATAGTGGAAGTATCTCTGCAGGTAGTCCTCCAGATTGTCCCGGGGCGCCGAACGGACGAACAGCCGGTAGCTGGGCGCCCGTTTCCCGCCGTCGGTCAGGCGCCGCCAGACATCTTTTCTGGTCTTGGCCCCGGAGAAGTACCCCAGCCAGCGTTCCAGATACAGCTCCCGGGCCAGGGCCAGCATATCGCCCTGGGCCCGGTGCAGCTGGTCCTCCACGATGGCCAGCTCGCTGAAGATGTTTATCGGAGCCCAGAGATAGGCCTCGTTTAGGCCCCGGCCGCTCTCCTTGAGGAGCGAACTGAGCTGGTAGCGCTGTTTGCACCGGCAGCAGTTCATCTCCCAATGCTCGTCAAACAAGCCGGCCTGATCGTAGTAGCTGTGGACGGTGTAATAACTCTTGCCGCAGGGGCATTTGTACTTTTGCGCTTGATTGCCTGAAGATGCCATGGCGGAGCCTCCATCATATTCATTGATGCTTGCCGTCCTGATCCCTGTCCCCTGTTGCCCGTCTACAGCTTGGTCTCCCCGTTCTGCTCCAGATCGAACAGGGCCCGAAGCCCGTAATAAAACCTTTCCTTCTCCAGCGCACTCTCCCACTGCCGCAATATGGGGAAGGCGTCCAGGCTTTTCTCTTTCAGTTTGATCCCCAGCTCGTCCTGCCTCTTTTTTCTGGATTCCTGCGCTGACTTCACCCAGGCATAGGGGACGGTCTTGCCCTTGCTGCGCAGGATGAGATAGGCCTCGGAGGCATTCCCCCGGGTGGTCTCAAAAAGCCCCGGTCCCTTGACGATCCTGGCCGCCGCCGGGGCGTCCTTGGTTTTTTCCTCTTCGGGATTGCCGTTCATGCTTTTTCCTTTCGTTTATATGTTGGTTTGTATCAACCGGGTTCTCCGGTCGATCATCAGGCCCGACCAGCCACGACTGCGGAGCCCGCCAGATTTTTTTGGGGAGGGATGCCCCCCCAGCACGGGCAGGATGCAGCGCTTGACTCCCCTGCCGGCACAGGGACAGCCCGCCATCCGGTATCAGAACCGGCAGATGGGCTCCCGGTCCAGCTTGTCCACCTGGTCCGGAGTGAACTTGGGCAGTTGTTCTATCTCGGTCAGCTTGAATTCCCTCTGCACCGTTCTGATGACCTTCCCGGTCAGGAAGGATATCACCAGGTCCTGGACCAGATCGTAGGCGCAGAACGAGGCATGGAAACCGGCCATCCGGCCCAGGTCCAGCTCCCAGTCCCCCATCTTTTTCTTGGTGACGCAGGCCTGGTAGATGCCCTGGCTGTAGGTGCTGACCGCCGGCACCGTGCCGTCGCCGATGGCGCCGCAACCGTCCTCCCGGGGAAAGTTGTACTCCACCGGCCGGCGGCTGCCAACATTGACCTCACGCAGGGTCCGCTCCCCCTTGCCGTAAACCATCAGGACGTTCTTCCGGAACTCCGGGGAGAAATCCCGGGCGTTGCGATAATAATTGTAGGCATTGTCCAGGTGGCGGGCCAACACCTCCGGCCCGACCTGGGCGGCCACATTATCCTGCCAGCCGGAGGGATCGAAGATATTGACCGGCTGGCCCCTGCTCTCCGCCGCCGGGCTGGGCCACAGCAGCTTCTCCTCCGGATTGGCAAAGCCGTCATAGGGCAGCAGATCGTATATCCCGGGAAGGGTCCGGGCATAGCGCCGCTGGCTCTTGCCGTTAAACCAATCGAAGAACCAGGTTTCGCCCGTTATCAGGTGCTTCAAGGCGCACAATGAACCCCGCAGCGGGGAAGCCAGCATCACCATCCGGTTTATCCGGCCCTCGCCCGACAACACCGTGGCGTAATGTTTGGCCAGACATCCCCCCACGCTGTGGCCGACGATATTCACCTTGTCCGGCTTGATCCCCCGCCGACGGTACGGGGGATGGGCCTGGCTGCTGCGGATGATCCGCTCCACGAAATCCTCCAGCCGGGCGGCGTTAAGGCTGATGGGGTGCCTCCAGTCGTAGGGAAAGACATGGACCCTGGCGCATTCTTCCTGATCCAGCGGCAGGCTCTCCCTCAGTGCGGCAATCATATCGCCGTAAACCAGAGCGAACACCTCATTCCGGCATATCAGCCGGTCCGGCGGGGGTTTGTAATCGCCGCCGCCATCCGGCTTCACGGTATCAAGATCAGCCGTCATATTTTCGAAGGCCGGATGGCAGGCCGCCGGGCGATCCGGGGGGCAGGGGACGGACGGCTCCGCCTCCATGATCCCGGGGACGAATATCACGGGATAAATGTTCCGCTCCATTTTATGCCACCCTTGTCATGGAAGCCGGATAGGCCTTTGGTGCCGCTAAGTGATCAGACCTCTGGAGCGATTCCCCGGGAAATCGCCGGAGATTGATTTTCATCTGCTTTCAAACTGGCTGTTTCTGGATGATTTTAAATAACTGGCATTTATTAAGATCTCCAATATTCATGCCAAGAAGTAAATATTTTTCTATTTAATCAAAGCCATGCATAACAATATGTTATGGTTTATTTACGTTGACTTTATATTAAAATACAAGAGCCAGTGGGACATTATGTCTCACTGGCTCTTGTTGTCGAAATGATTCGACCTGTTAAGATTTTATTATTTATAGATTTACGGATTTTGCGACATTATGGCACACATTTTATTAAATGTCACACTTTTAAATAGATCTGCTGATAGACAAAAGATTTTGTCTTCACTCCCGGCTGGTTTGGAGCCGGCCCCAAGCAGCCTGGATATTGCCCCGCGTTGTTTCGTCGCCCCTTGATGACCCAAGGCATTTTATTATTTTGTCCGGTGGATCATTTCCAGAAAAATTTTGTCAGGCCGTTTTCTCCCCCGATCCACAATGCTCCATCCACCGAGGCCAGACTGGTCACATGATCATTCAGCAATCCATCCTCCTGGCGGTACACCGTCCACAGGTTTTTATCTTTTTTGAGCCGCACCAACCCGGCATCGGTGCCGATCCAAAGGTTCCTGTCATCCACCGCCAGGCATGATGCCCGGCCGGCGTTATAATTGCCCGCCCGGGGATATTTTTCCCAGGAGGAGCTCCTTCCATCGTATCGCAGAAGGATATCTCCCGACAGCCACCAAACATAAGGTCCGTCAACCGCCACCCCCAGTAATTCGCCATCCATCTCGGCCGGAGACTTGTCGTCATAACGGAATATTTTCAGGCTGTCGGACTGGTCCAAAATCAAGCCGCCCTGGCTGGTGGCCAGATAAACCCGGCCGGTTCCCAGGGCTATCTGGTTGACCTGGCGCTCATCCTGGCCCTCCCAGCCAAAAGCTTTGCCGCCGGAGTTTACGGCATATATTGCCGGGCCGGAGCGGGTGCCCACCCACAGGGTATCGGTTTGCAGCAATAATGCGGTGATCCTGTCGTCGGGCAGGCCGTCATATCGGGTGATGGCGGTGGCAAAATCATCGCCTCTCTTGACCGTGATGATCCCCCGGTCGGTCCCGATGAATATTTTTTTTTCGTCAAAGGCCAGACAGTTCAGGCTGTAGCCCGTCAGGTCCAGGTTGAACAGTTTGTTCAGCTGCTGCCATTGGTCGCGTCCGGCGTCCACCAGGGTCACCCCGCCGGGACCGGTCATGCCCACGGTGCCGACGCTGGCGTACAGTCCGGTAACCCCGGTGCTGGCCAAAAACCCGCTGGTCAACTGGGTCTTTTCCTTGGTTATCAGATCATATTTCCACAGCCCCAAGCCGGAATAGGCCGCCCAGGCATAGTTGCCGGCAAACTCCGTGGCATAGGCGGTCAGATAGTGCCGGCCGGCCCAGCTGTCCCAGATCGGCTGGGCCAAAAAATACAGCCGGCTGTTGCTTCTGAGCGATTCAGCATCAACCCGGCCGAACCATTCCAGCTGCTGGGGAACGGCCGCATCCTTACTGCACTTTCCGGACCAGCGGTCGCACAGATAATACCCTCCGGAGGTCTGGACCCATATGCCCCGGCCGTCGAAGGCCACCCGGATGATGGCTTCGGGAAGATAGATGGCGGGGTTTTGCATGTCGGATATCAGGCGGTAGGGGATCATTTTGTCGGTATAGACAAAATAGAGATCGTTGAAGTAATGGTCCAGGGCCGCAAACTGGTAGCTGCCGGGCGGCAGATGCCCGATGAACGAAAAATCCCATTGGTCGAACAGCTTGTCGTATCTGGCCCCGGAGACAGAGGAAAAGGCGTAGACAAAGCGGGCATCGGAGATGATGGTCCTGATGTCGCCCTCGAAGGTGGCGCCGCCGAAGCTCCGGTACTGGCGCCATTCCGCCGGGGAGGCCGCCGCACCGGACCAGATCAAGGCCCAGGCCAGCAGCAGGATGGTTGTTCTTGAAGGGTGATTCATAGGCCTATCAATTGCATCATTCAGGGTGAAGGGAAGACCAGGCTGCCGTCTGGCTGGTAGACCCATTTGAAGGCCGTCTCGGTAATGCTGCTGCTGCTGTCGACCGTGATCTTGGTGATCAGCAACTTGGCATACCTGCTTTGACGGGCCCGAACCGCAAGGGTTTGATATACGGCCAGATTGGATATTGATGCCAAAAATCCCGCGGTGTCCGAAATAGCCGCCAGCGAGTCGAAGAAGGCGTAGGCGCTGGATGAGTCCGGTGAGCTGTTCAGTAGTTTAAAGGTCGAATTACCGTCTATCGACCAATATTGCGGCAGATAATTGACGGTCGAGGGTATCCGTACCGAAACATCCGGATAAACCATGCTGCCGTTGGGATAATAGATTACCTGCGCGGTGGCAAAATAAAACCCGCTTCCGTCATAATTTGTCACAGCCTTGTTGTCTATGGTGGCGGTTCCGGCTGTGGGATATACCGGATCATCCGGAATTATGATCTCCACCGGCTTGGCGCAGGATAAAAGAAGATAACCTGCCGTTACCCAGAAATAAAGATTATTGATTCTGCCGGACATCTGGCTGCTCCTCGCTATTGGGATAGAAAATTTAATGCTATTTCCGTCAGGATCCCGGCCCCCAGGGAAAGGCTTTTTTCGTCGATGCTGAATTTGGGGTGGTGCCAGGGGAAGGCGGTCTCCCGGCCTTGGCGGCTGCCCAGCCTCAAAAAGGCCCCCGGCGCCTTGTGTAAAAAATAAGCCATGTCCTCGCCGCCCATCATGGGCTCCGTGATGCGGACCGGGGCTTTTTTGCCGTACCGCGAAGCTATCACCTTTTCACAGAGATCGACCATGCCCGGGTCGTTGAACAGCACCGGATAGCCCCTCTCGTAACCAACCCTGGCCTTCAGGCCGTTGGCCCGGGCGATCCCTTCGGCCAGCTGCCTGATCCAGAGGGGCATCATTTTGGTGGAATGGGGATCGATGGTGCGGGCGGTGCCGATCAAGATGGCTTCCTGGGGGATTATATTGTGCTTGCTGCCGGCCCGGATCTTACCCACGGTCACCACCGCCGGGTGTACCGGATCGACCTTTCGGCTGACTATGGTCTGCAGGCCCATGATTATCTGGGCCGCGGCGGTCACCGGGTCCAGGCAGTCGTGGGGCCGGGCGGCATGGCCGCCCTTTCCGGCGATGGTTATCTCGAAGTTGTCAGAGGCCGCCATCATCGGCCCCCTGCAGAGCCCCACCTTCCCGGTGGGAAGGGAGGAATCAAGATGCAGGGCAAAGACGGCATCCACTTTTGGACCCTCCATGGCCCCGTCCCTTATCATTCCCAGGGCGCCGCCGGGCGGGGTTTCCTCCCCCGGCTGGAAAAGGAATTTCACCTGGCCCCTGATCTGAGTTCTTTGGCAGGACAACATTTTTGCCGCGCCCAGCAGCATGGCCATGTGTCCGTCGTGTCCGCAGGCGTGCATCACCCCGGGATTTTTAGAAATATAGGATGTTCTGTTCTCCTCCTTGACCGGCAGGGCGTCCATGTCGGCCCTCAATGCCAGGGTCTTCCCTTGGCGGCCGCCCTGAAGCAGGCCCACCACTCCGGTGCCGCCCACCTTGGGTTTGACAGCCATCCCCAGCTTTTTCAATTCGGCCGCCACCGTCCGGGAGGTCTGAAACTCCCGGAAGGAAAGCTCGGGATTTTTATGGAAATGCCTGCGCCATCCGATGACATAATTATCGATGCTCGTCGGCCTTTTTATCAATTTCACTCCTCCACGCAGATACCAAAAGCCTGGTTCTTTCCCATGGCCTTGGCCTTATATAACATTTTGTCGGCGCAATCCAGCAGCTCGATCTTGCTGGCCCCGTCATCGGGGAACGAGGCCACCCCGGCACTGACCGTGATCTTGCCGCCCGGCATCACCTTCTGGTTGGGAAAATGTCCGGCGGCCATCTTCTGGCAGATCCGCCCGGCGATGGTCAGTGCCCCCTTCTTCTTGGTGGAGGGCAGGATGATGGTGAATTCTTCTCCCCCATAGCGGGAGGTGGCGTCCACCTTGCGCACCGCCCTCAGCAGGATCTTGGAGATCTCCACCAGCAGCACATCCCCGGCGATATGCCCGTTGGCGTCGTTGTAGATCTTGAAATCGTCCACATCGATCATCAGCAGGGAGAAGGACATACCGTAGCGCCGGGCCCTCTCCACCTCCTCGTCCAGGCGGTCCTGGAAGAACCGGTGATTGTAGAGCCCGGTCAGGCCGTCGGTCACCGCCGACAGCAGGGTCTTCTCGAACAGGTCAATCTCGATGATCTTGGGATTCTGGATCTGCTGCTGAAGGTTGATGAAATAATCCAGCAGGGCCACCCTGACCCCCACATTGCGGCCCAGCTTCCGGCTCATCTCCTGCTTGTGCTGCAGCACCTTCTCCCAGTGCTGTTTAGCCTGGTTCTCGCTGAAATGAAGGTGGACCAGGGTGAATATCAGATCGCTGTACAGGCTGTCGGCCTTCTCCCGGCGCACCGCCTCCACCTGTTTCAATATTTCCGCGGTCTCTCCGTTGTCCTGGCCCAGGGACGAAATAACCTCCTTGGTGAAATTGTTCTTGCGGGATTTCATAACTTACCTCATCTGGTATTGATGATGGCCGGTTAAAATCTTTGGGTCAAACAGCTCAGCTGGATTTGCCCTCGATGCCGCAGGATGCCCGGGGGGCGATGGGTGACATCTCCCGCAGGCGGGCCACCGCCTGGGCCAGCACCTCCACAGTGTAATCCATCTGTTGTTCGGTGTTGTCCCTTCCCAGGGAAAAACGCAATGACCCCTGGGCGGTCTCGGTGGGCACCCCCATGGCCGCCAGCACATGGGACGGCTCCAGGCTGCCGGAGGTGCAGGCCGAGCCGGAGGAGGCCGCGATCCCCTTCATGTCCAGCGACAGCAGGATGCCCTCCCCCTCGACGTATTCGAACGAGACATTCAGGGTGCCGGGCAGCGATCTTTCCGGATGCCCGTTCCGCCGGACATGGGGGATGTTCCGCTCGATGCCCCGCCACAATCTTTCCCGCAGGGCGGTCAGACGGTCCCATTGGGCCAGCCTTTCGCCGGCCGCCAGCTCGGCGGCCGCCCCCAGCCCTACGATCCCGGCGGCATTCTCGGTGCCGGCCCGGCGGTTCCTCTCGTGCCCGCCCCCGTGGATCAGGGGATGCAGGCGGGTCCCCCTTTTGACATACAGCGCCCCGGTCCCCTTGGGGCCGTATATTTTGTGGGCCGATACCGACAGCAGATCCACCCCCAGGGTTTTCACATCCGTCTCCAGTTTGCCGAAGGCCTGGACGGCGTCGCTGTGAAACAGCACCCTGTTCTCCCGGCAGATGTCGGCCAGCTCCGGCAGGGGCTGGATGGTGCCGACCTCGTTGTTGGCCTGCATCACCGAGACCAGTATGGTCTTCGGGTTTATCGTCCGTCGCAGTTCTTCGGGGTCCACCAGGCCGTAGCGGTCCACCCCCAGAAAGGTGGTCCGGATGTTGAAATGTTTTTGCAGGTACTCAAAGCTGTGGAGCACCGCATGATGCTCTATTTTGGTGGTGATGATATGGTCGCCCCGCTCCCGGTTGGCGAACACCGCCCCCTTGATGGCCTGGTTGTCGGATTCGGTCCCGGAGCCGGTGAAGACCACCTCGGAGGGATCGCAGTTAAGGGCCGCCGCCACCTGTTCCCGGGACTTCTCGATGGACTGGCGGGCCTCCCGGCCCAGCCGATGGATGCTGGAGGGGTTCCCGTACTCGGGACCGAAAAAGGGAAGCATGGCCTGCAGAACCTCGGGCCGCACCGGCGTGGTGGCGTTGTGGTCAAGATAAATATGTTCCATTTTCATTACCCTAATTAAAACAGCTGGGTTGGGAATTATTTTTTCTTGAGCCCCTCCACCACCCGGGCCCGCTTTCCTTCGATGGTGACCGGCTTGTCCCTGCGGTCGTCGATCTTGATGGAGGTGAACACCCGTTCGGCCCCGGTGGAAAGGCAGCGCTGGTGCATGGCCTGGGCCACGGCCAGAATATCTTCCAGCGGGCCCTCGATATTGGTGCCCATGGAGGTTATCTCCAGCTTCAGCCCGGTGCTTTTGGCCAGCTTGATGGTGTCCACCACAAAGTCGGAAAGGCTGGTACTCCCGGTGCCCACCGGCACGACGGTGATCTCGGCAATGGCCATGTCCTGTCTCCTAAAAAACGTTGGAAATTCCGGCGGCCGGCTTGTCGAAGCCAGCCGCTGTGTTTTATGGGGCCGCTGACGGGGCCGGCCGGGTTTATTTTTTGGCTGCCATCTTGCTGATGCCGCCGGCTACCGCCGTGATGGCTTTTTTTCTCTGGAGGCGGCGGGTTCGTTTTCTCTTGAAATCCAGACTTTTCTTTTTCTGCTTGTTCTTGCTCCTGGCCATCTTCGCTCCTGTAGCTGATTGTTATAGTTATCGGTTTACCGGTATTAATATACAACTATGGCAACATCCTTGTCAAGAAGGTAATTTGTCCAACCCTTAGATATGGATCCGGAAGGAGGCCGCCACATTTTTCACTTTTCCGTCATTTTGATCCCGGATCTCGACCACCAGGATATAATCCCCCGCCGGCAGGTCCGAGACCGCCAGGCCGCTGGCCAGGGCGGTTGTTTGGTCGCCGGCCGGTACCAATTCCTGCCGGGAGGCCCGGGCCTTATTTCCCCTTTTTTGGGGGAATATCAGATACCTGACCCGCAATATCCTGGGCTGGGCCGGAGAGTATTTTAAATTATACAATTCACAATAGAAATACAGGTCCCGGCCCTTTTTAAAGGACCTTCCCGGCTGGGGTATCAGCCGGTATCCCCCCCGGCTGAACCGCCCCTGGCTGCTGTCCTGCCGGATATCGCTGCACAGGAGCAGATCGCTGGTCTCCTGGGCTTCGGCTTTATAATCGATGATGGGGAATTTATATTTGTATATTCCGGTCTTCCCGGAGTTAAGGTCCGTCAAACTGATGGCCAAACTGTATCCGCCGGGCGATAAGTGGAATTTGGCCAGGTCCACCAGCTGGGCCTGGCGGTTCTCCATCTGGTCCCCGGGGGCTTCGGGCGTAAGTACCTTCTCATCACGGCCCACCTCCGACATCCTCTGGTCAAATATCACGATGCTTCTGTTCAAGAGGCCGCGGCCGTCTGCCGTATCATAGTCTATCTTCCCCAGGGGGACGCTGTAGCTTATCCACACCTCGGCTTTACCCCGGGCGGCAAACCTGGTCAGGTCGAAAGGAAAATTCAGTGGCTGGCCGTAGTCATGCCGGTATAGATCCGGGGGCATGGTATCTCCCAGGGTCGGCATCGGGGCATCAATGGCCTGCAGCGACTTTATGGTGGACTGATAACCTCCGCTTTTGGCGGCATCCAGGTCCCTGGCCAAAAAATATCCCACCTCCCTTTGGAGAAAGGAGAAGGTTTGGGCCAGCTGGCCGTAGGTCCACCTCTCCCAGCCGTAGGTGCCGGACATCCTGCGGATGGTCACCGGTTCATCGCCAACCCTGGTGTTGATGTCATCGGTGGCGGCAAAGGGGTCGCTGCCGTACAAGGCGTCCCCCATGGGGTTCACCTCCCGGTGGTCCGGCTCGCCGTACTTGATATATATCTTTCCCCGGTCGTCCCAAAAGTCGATCAGCTGGGGAAAGAAGCTGTCGGCGTGGGCCACCCGGCGCAGGTGCTCCTGATATCTTTCGTTGCCCAGGGTGGTGGGGGTGGGATCCTTATCCTTCCAGAATTTCTGCCAGAACATCTCCCGGTCGGTTGAATCGGGCAGAGCGGCGTATTGGTCGGCCAGCTTTTGTGAGGAAACGGCCGCCAGTTCAAAATACCTTTTCCGCTCCCCTTTAGGTACTTTTTGATAATTCAGGGTGGCGCATCCGGCCATCAATGCCAGGGTAAGGGCTAACAAATATGCTGGGCTGCAATATTTCATTTCCTTCAAAACCTCCATTCCGGCAGGGAGGTGTTTTTTTTGTCCGGCATGATCCGGTGGCCGTCGCCGGAAGCGCCCGCTATCTCGAAGGGATGGGTTATCTTGCTGACCCTCCCCGATATCAGGTCCTTGACGTCGATCACCAGGATGTACTCCCCCGGCTCCAGGCCCATGGGGTGCACCTTGTGGCAGGCATTCAACTGATCACCGTTATCCTGGTAGAACAGTTCCCGGGTGTCGACGATGCATTCCTTGAGCACCCCGGTGGTATCGCTTAAAAATATCCCGTGCCCCACGGCCGCCTGGTGTTCGCCGGAGGAACTGGTGCTTAGGCTGTAAACCTCGTAATAGACGTAAAACGGCTGGTGCCGGTTTATTTTTTCCGTGACTCCGGGCATCACCCGGCGGAATTTCCCTTTTTGAAAATCGGAGGAGACATAGGTGCTGTCCTGCAAAACAGCCATCTCGACATCGCTGGCCTCCCGGACCCCGGAACGGTATCCCACCAGCTCGGCCTCCATCTCCCCGGCGTAAACGGTGTCGCCGGGCTGCGGGATCAACTCCATTTTCAGTTTGTACCGCCCGGGAGACAGGTCCATGTTTTTCTGGCCGCAGGCCTGGGGCAGCAGCAGCTCCTCCCCGGTATATTTTATCTGGTATTCCACCGTGTCGCTGGATATCAATCTGTCATTGCTCTGCAGATGGAATATACCCAGATAGCGCTTCCCCTCCCCCGCCGTCCGGCCTTCGGCCGCCGGGATCCGCCAATATATCTCCCAGCGGACCTTGCTGCCGCCGGCCGAACGGAACCGCCCGTAGCCGCACTCCAGCGGCCGCTCCGCCCTGGGGGTTGTCCCGGCCCTCTTCCTGCCGGAGTCGGCCGCAAAATAGGCCACCGGATGCAGTTCGTCGCTGTAAGTGGCGGCGATAAGTTCATAGCGGCTGTGGTTCATCAGGAAATCGTAATAACGGCCCTGGGAGGGATATTCCCAGATCATCCATGATCTTTCCTTTATGTAATCTCCTCCGGCCAGCCGATCTGAACTTAGGGCATGCCTGAAGGGCTGGTTGCCGGCCTGGCTTTCCGGCGGGCCGTATCTTACCAGGATGCGGCTGCGGTCGTCCCGAAAGAACATTTTGCCGCCGAACTCGTTCCAGGCCCTATCCAGTCTTGACCGGTGCTCCGCCAGCAGCGAACCGTCGGGATCCTTCGCAGCCCAGTACAAATTATACCAGGCGCCCCGCGATTCCTGGTCCGGAAGGCTGCGGTACCTGGCCGGGATGGAATCCTCCTCTATAAAGGTAAGGCCGAAATATCTTTTCTGCTCCTCGGGGCTCCACCTCTGCCAGACCGAGGTGGTGGCGCAGCCGGCAAACATAAAAATCAACAGGCCGGATATCAGACCGGCAAGGCGATGACCTCCGCTACCTCTTTGGCAAAAGGACGCCCTCTGCCCGCTCATTTATGGAACCTCCTATCAAATAGGAATATATCCTGACGGGGGGATTCACCCATCCATGTTAGTATAAAAAATCAGGCCTGTCAACACAATATTCATCCGTCTCCCGGCGCTTTGGCCCGGATGATGCCATCCAGTATCCGGGGCATGATCTCCCCGGCCGGGCCCAAAAAAACCTGGTCGAACAGCGGACTGAGCTCGGTCCGTTCCAGGTTAACTTCGATCAGAGCCGCCCCATTATTTTTGGCCACCAGGCCCAGGGAGGCCGCCGGCTGGACCACCGAGGAGGTGCCGATTGAGAAGAACAGCTCGGAGCTCTCGGCCGCCCGCCAGGCTTGCCTCAGGACCATCTCCGGCAGCATCTCGCCGAACCAGATCACGTCCGGGCGGATCCGCCCGCCGCAGGCGCAGCGGGGCGGGATCTCGTCGGAGTCCGGCAGGACATCGATCATGATGCTGCAGCGGGAGCACTTGTTGCGGTTGAGATTTCCGTGCAGCTCCACCACCTTCATACTGCCGGCCCTCTGGTGCAGCCCGTCTATGTTCTGGGTGACCAGCAGGAAATCGTCGAAATATCTTTCCATCTCGGCGATGGCCTTATGAGCAGGGTTGGGCTGGACCAGGGGCAGTTTCTCCCGGCGCCACTGGTACCACTCCCAGACCTTTTTCGGCTCGCAGGCGAAGGCCTCTGGGGTGGCCAGTTTCATGGGATCGAAATCATCCCATAAACCCTGCATGCCCCGGAAGGTCTGCAGGCCGCTCTCGGCCGAGACCCCGGCCCCGGTCAGGACCAGACAGCTCCGGGCCTTTCTTATTGCTTCGATGAGATGGGGTGAAAATTCCATGGATATATATTACCACAGCGTTGCCGGGAAATGCAATTACCCCGGCAGGAAAGAAAAAAGGCCGGGGCATAGTCCCAGCCTTTTCTAATATGTTTTATAGTGCCCTCTGTCGGAATATCCAACTTACCAAAAAAAATTGGTGAATATGAATAAATTAAATGAACACCTACTGCTGCTTCAGCGGCCACATCTCCACCGAGGTCAGCTCCTGGATCTTGCGGCGTACCTCCTCGGGGCGCACCTTGAACACCTGCCCGTCCTTGCGCTGTTTGATCTCCACCAGCCCCTCCCGCAGGCTCTTCTCCCCCACGTTGATGCGGATGGGAATGCCGGTCAGGTCGGCGTCCTTGAACTTGAAGCCCGGCCGCTCCTGGCGGTCGTCCAGCAGGACCTCGAACCGGGCGTCCTGCAGTTCATTGTACAGGGATTCCGAAACATTGGCCGATTCGGTGCCCGGCCCGCCCAGCTGGCTGATAATCACCTGATAGGGCGCCACCGCCAGCGGCCAGATGATGCCCGCTTCGTCGTGGCTCTGCTCGATGATGCAGGCCGCCACCCGCTCGATGCCGATGCCGTAGGAGCCCATCACCAGCGGCTTCTCGCCGCCGTCCTCGTCCACGAAATGCGCTTTTAAAGCCTGGGAATACTTGGTGCCCAGCTTGAAGACATGCCCCAGCTCGATGGCCTGGGTGACTATCAGCGGCTGGCCGCATTTTAGGCAGGGCTCCTCGGCCCTGACCATCCGGAGGTCGGCATACTTCTCCACCTGGACGTCGCGGGCCAGGTCGATGCCGCTCAGGTGATGGTGGTCCTTATTGGCGCCGGAGACCATGCCCCGGGCCCCCTGCAGAGCCAGGTCGGCCAGCACTCTTATGCCGTCGATCCCCACCGGGGAGATGAAGCCCACATTGGCCTGGGTTGTTTTAAGCACCTCCTCCGGGGTGGCCGGACGGAAGTTGCCCGACCCCAGGGCCGTCTGGAGCTTGGACTCGTTCAACTCGTCGTCGCCCCGGACCAGGGCGAACACCGGCTGGCCGTCCGCCATATACAGCAGGCTCTTGACCAGCTGCGAGGCGGGAATTTTCAGGAACCGGCAGACCTCCTCCACCGTCCGCTTCTCCGGGGTGGGCACCTCGGCCAGTGCCGCAGCGGGATAGGCCGGGCTGGCGACCTGGGATTGGGCCACTTCCAGATTGGCGGCGTAGCCGCAGGCCGGGCAGACCGCGCAGGAATCCTCCCCGGAGGGCGAGGCCACCATGAACTCCTGGGAGCCGCTGCCCCCCATCAACCCGGAGGAGGCCCCCACCACGAAGAATTTGATGCCGCAGCGGGAGAATATCCGGTGATAGGCGTCGTACATGGCCTGGTAGGAGACATCCAGCCCGGCCTGGTCCCGGTCCATGCTGTAGGCGTCCTTCATGATGAAGTGCCTCACCCGGAGCACCCCGGAGCGGGGCCGGGGCTCGTCGCGGAACTTGACCTGCATCTGGTACCAGTTCTGGGGCAGGTCCCGGTAGGAACGGAGCTTGGCCCGGGCCAGGTCGGTGATGATCTCCTCGTGGGTGGGGCACAGGGCATAGTCCCGTTTCTTGCGGTCCTTGACCCGGAACATCTCGTCCCCGAAATCCTCCCACCGCCCGCTCTCCTGCCAGATCTCGGCCGGCGCCAGGGCCGGCAGAAAAAGCTCCTGGGCCCCGGCCCGGTTCATCTCCTCCCGGACTATCTGCATCACCTTCAGGAACACCCGCCACCCCAGGGGCAGATATTCGTAGACCCCGGCGGTCAGCTGGCGGATCATTCCGGATCTCAGCATCAGCTGATGGCTCTGCATCTCGGCCTCGGCCTGGTCCTCCTTGATGGTGGGTATGAAAGCTTTACTCCAGCGCAAAGGTCACCTCATTTATTAAGTTTAACGGTTGGCGGGCTTTTATTATAACAGAATCGGACCCGGTTTCTCAATAGATTTCTGCGGCCGCCCCGGAGCCGTAATATTTTAAAAATTCATATTGCAAACAGCGCTGAACTATGATAGACTGATGTTTTGCATTTTAATAACCGTTTATAATCCAATCTAATTGTTAAGGAGTTTAAGAAAAATGAAACGATGGCTTTCTACCGCCCTGATCTTAAGCTTGACCATAGCGCTAACCTCCTGCAGCAGCCGCAATAAGACCATCGCCAGTGTCGGCGGCAGCAAAATAACCCTGGGCGAGTTCCAGGACGCCTACAAGCCCCCGATGATCCCCGGCGATTCGGCCGCGGTTCTGGCCGGCAAGCAGGAACTGCTCAACCGGATGGTGGACCAGAAATTGATGGTCAACGAGGCGGTGGCCCGGGGAATGGACAAGGATCCCAAACTGGTCCAGGACCTGGAGGAGCTCAAGAAGAACATCCTGCTGCAGGAGCTTTACCGGGACGAGATCCTCAAAAGGGCCCAGCCCTCCGATTCGGATGTCAAGAAATTCTATGACCGGCTAGGCAAGGAAGCCAAGGCTAGCCATATCCTGGTGAAGACCGAGGAGGAGGCCAAAGAGGTCGCCCAGGCCCTCAAAGGCGGCGGAGATTTCGCCCAGCTGGCCGGCAGCAAATCGGTCGACCGGGGCTCCGCCCAGCGGGGCGGCGACCTGGGATGGTTCGGCTGGGGCAAGATGGTCGAGGAATTTCAGGCGGCGGCCTTTTCCATGAAGCCGGGCCAGACCAGCAAGCCCATCAAGACCGCCTTCGGCTTCCACATCATCCGGCTGGACTCCCTGCGGGAGGTGCCGCTCCAGCCTTTCGAAGAAATGAAGGACCGCATCAAACAGCAGATCTCCTCCACCCGGCCCAGGGAGCTGGCCAATAAATACATCACCAAGCTTCGGGATGGCGCCAATATAAAGATCAAGGGCGATATCATCCAGGCCCTGGCCGCCAAGCAGGCCCCCGGCCAGCCCCTGCCGGCCCTGCCCCAGGCCTCTCCCGAGGAACTCAAGAAGACCGTCATCACCTACAACGGCGGCTCCTGGACGGTGCAGACCCTGTATGATAACGTGAACCGCTACATGCGCGGGGCCCTGGACCTGAACCAGGCCGACCGCCTGAAGGAACAGGTGGAGGGCTTGATCGTCAGCGACCTGCTGCTGGCCCGGGCCAAATCCAAGGGCATTGAGCAGAACCCCAAGGTCAAAGCCCAGCTCAGCCGGACCAGGGACAACATGCTGGCCGAGGCTTACTATCGGGAGGACGTCTCCGGCAAGGTGATGCTGGGCCCCGATCAGGCCAAGAAATATTATCAGGACAATAAAAAAGAGTTCTTCCAGCCGGCCAAGGCCCTGGTTTACATCATTGCCGTGCCGGAGAAGGCCCAGGCCCAGGAGATCTACGACCTGCTGAACAAGGGGGCCGATTTCTCCCAGCTGGCCAGGGAGCGTTCGGTGGATCCCTCCAAGGCCTCCGGCGGAGCCCTGCGGTGGGTGGAGAGCAACGACGCCGAACTTCCTGAGCTTTCCCGGATGGCCTTCGGCCTGGCCCTCAACCAGCCCAGCCGCCCCTTTGCCTATCGCAATAATTTCGCCGTCATCAAGGTCACCGAGAAGACCCCGGCCAAACAGCGGACCTTCGAGGAATCCCAGCGGGAGATAGAGTTCAAGCTGCGGCAGTCCCAGGAGGAGGCCATACTGGGCGACCTGCTGGCCTCCCTCAAGGCCAAATATCCGGTCGAGATCGACCAGGCCCTTCTGGCCCAGGCCGAGGCTTCACCCGTAGTGGAGGAGAAATAGCATGAAGAGAATTCTGATATCCCTGGCCGTCCTGGGGCTGGCCGCATTCGGCTGCGGGAAGAGATCATCCGACCAGCCGGCCATTGCCCGGGTCAACCAGGCGGTGCTGGTCCAGCAGGATTTCAATGATATCCTGCCCGAGGGGATGACCAACGTCACTCCGGCCCAGAAGGAGGAGTTCGTCCGCCGCTGGGTGAACACCGAACTGTTCTACCAGGAAGCCCAGAAGAAGGGGCTGGACAAGGAGCCCAAGATAGCCAAGCAGATCCGCGACCTGCAGAAGGAGATCCTGGCCAATCAGTTCATCCAGAAGGAGATCGTGGAAAAGCTGAAGGTCAGCGACACCGAGGCCAAGGAATATTTCGAGAGCCATCAGGAGGAGTACCAGGCGGAGATAAAACTCAGCCAGATCCTCACCGCCACCGAAGACCAGGCCCAGATGGTCAAGGCCTCCCTGGACAACGGCGAGGATTTTGCCAAGCTGGCCCGGGAAAAATCGCTGGATCCCACCACCAAGGACAAGGGCGGGGACCTGGGGATATACTTAAGGCGCGGCAGCGGCCAGATCCCGATCGATTTCGAGGAAAAGGTCTTCTCCCTGAAGAAAGGCGGGATATCAGAACCCATCAAGCTGTCGGACGGCTACCATATCATGAAGGTCACCGACCGCCGCCCCTCCAGCCAGAGTGTCAAGTTCGAGGACATCCGGGAGGACCTGGTCTACGGGCTGACCATGCTCCGCCAGAAGACACGGTTCGACAATATCAGCGACAGCCTGAGGCTGGCCTCCAAGGTGGAGAGCCATCCGGAATTGATAAAATGATCCCCAGATCAAATCACGCCTAATATTTACGAGAGGTAATAATGAAGATTTCCAAGACCCTGCTGGCTCTATTGCTGTTGTTGGGCGGCATTGCCCGGGCCGGCGACACCCTGGATGCCGTCATCGGGAGGGTGGGCGACCAGCCGATCCTCAAGAGCGAGGTGGACCGCCAGGTCCAGCTTTACCGGATGCAGGTTCCCCAGGATCCCACCCCGCTGGATTCACTGCAAAAGATGGCCCTGGAGCAGAAGATAGAGAACTACGTGATGCTGGCCCAGGCCAAAAAGGAATCCATTTTTGTAAAAGACACCGAGATAGACGAGATACTGGACCAGCGGATCGCCGAGATGAGGTCCCAGTTCCCCACCGAGGAACAGTTCACCGCCCAGCTCAAGATCGAGGGCACCACGGTGGCCCAGCTCAAGGCCAAACACCGCAGCGACGTCAAGAACATGCTGACCGTCCAGCGATTGATCGACCGGAACCTTCGCTCCCAGGTCACCCCGCCGACCACCAAGGAGCTGGAGGCTTTCTTCGCCAGCCACAAGGATTCCATCCCCGGCGAGCCGGAGAAGGTCGATCTGTCGCATATATTGATAGCCCCCAAACCGGGCCAGAAATCCAAGGCCGATGCCCAGGCCAAGGTCCAGCTGGTGTTGAAACAGCTCAAGCTGAAAAAGCCCTTTGCCGAGGTGGCCAAAAAATATTCGGACGACGAAGGTTCCGCCGTCAAGGGCGGCGATCTGGGCTGGTTCGGACGCAACCAGATGGTGCCGGAGTTCGAGCAGGCGGCCTTCGCCCTCAAGCCGGGGCAGGTGTCCGGCGTGATCGTCACCCAGTTCGGATTTCACATCATCAAACTGCTGGAGAAGAAGGGCGACCAGGTTCACGCCTCCCACATCCTGATCATGGTCGCCCCCTCGGCGGCCGATATTGCCCGGGCCAAAAGAACCGTCACCGCCCTGCACCAGAGGGTGGTGGTGGGACAGGAAAACTTCAACAAGCTGGCCAAGACCTACTCCGACGATCCCGAGGCCAAGAACACCGACGGCAAACTGATGGGCATCCCGGTGGAGGGCTTCCCGGCCGAGATCAAGGACGAGCTGGCCATCCTGAAGGAGGGCGAGGTCAGCGATGTCATCGAGACCCCCACCGGATACCATATCGTCAAGCTGGAAAAGCGTTACCCGGCCAAGACCCCCACCCTGGAATCGGTGAAGGACCAGTTGGTGGAGTATTTGAAATCCAAAAAGATGCAGGAGCTCTACGAGGCCTGGATGAAGAAGCTGAAGGCCCAGTACTTCATCGAACGCAAATTATAGACACGGTACGAACAAAAAGCCCCGCCAACGGCGGGGCTTTTATATTTAGGGAAGAAGTCATCCTGATGGGATTTTTGCCGGCACCATCCCCTCTTTCCAGTCGGCCGATTGAGTTATGCATCTGCCATCATGGGAAAACAAATAGCCCCCTCCCGGGAAATCTTCGTCCGTCGTTCGGCCGGCCTGGGTGGCCACCGCAATATGGATGCCGTTGGCGACGGCATATTTGCCCAGCTTGCCGAAGCATTCTCCCCTCCACCAATCGTAACCCTCCTGCCAGTTCCTGGTCTTCTGGTCCCCGTAAAGGCCTGGGGCGGCGCACTCTATGACCATTTTAGCCCCCTGGCGGGCCAGTTCTTTAAAGATGTTCTGGTCGTCGATATCGGCGCAGAGGGACAGCCCGTATTTTATGCCCGAGCGTGAAAAGACCGGCTGGTCATCACCCGGACTGAACCACTCGGCCTCTTCGTCCTTGACGGTCTTCTTGCGGTAGTATCCCTTGATCGATCCGCCTTCCGCAACAAATTGGGTAATGAATGGTTTGTCTGCGTTATTTTGCTCCACGAACCCGGCGATGATGGTGGTATGGTATTCCCGGCTTAACCCGTTGATTTCTTTGATGGCGGGATGGTCCCGGGAGATGACCGCCTCCCGATGCTGCCGGGGGTCGATATATCCGGTGATGTTCATCTCGGGAAAGCAGACGATGTCGGCCTTGGCATCTTTGGCCTGGCCAAGATATCGGCGCATCTCCTTTATATTTTCATCTATGGCCGCCTTCTCACAGCGCATCTGGATCAGGGCCAAACTAAGTTGCGCCATCAATTATATATTTCTTTCAATATGAATTTGGTCGGGATTTTTGGAATATGTTCGGAAAACAATTTTGCCGTTAAATTCCATCATATCTTTCAGTCTGTCGTGCAAAAAAGGCAAGGCAACCATTTTCAATGCTTCTGTTCGATCAAACCAACCAACCTTTTCACTTTCTCCGCTGATTGACAATTCTCCGGAAACGTATTCGCACAGAAACCCAAACATTACCTTTGTAGTTATGAATTCGTTCTCTGGTTTGATGTTCTGATATACCCCGGTTAATTTATTGACCGTGACATCAACGCCGGTCTCTTCTTTTATTTCCCGGATCAAACCGGAGATTATATCCTCCCCATTTTCAATCTGTCCGCCGGGGAATTCCCATCCTCTTTGGGGATGAAGCATCAAAAGCATCTTTCCTTCGCGGTTATAAACCAAACCGCCTGCGGCTACAATATGGGTGGGAAAATTC
Source organism: Candidatus Edwardsbacteria bacterium (assembly GCA_031082425.1). Lineage (NCBI taxonomy): Bacteria > Candidatus Edwardsiibacteriota > Candidatus Edwardsiibacteriota bacterium. The sequence continues at coordinate 92,786 of JAVHLB010000001.1, forward strand.
ATGTATGATCACTTTCTAAAACTTTATACCCATCCCTTCCCCGCTGCCGCCGAAGCCGATGGTCCACCGCCAATCGAACTGTTTCTTGCCCTCTTCTGGTTTATTTATCCACAGCGGGAACATCAGCCGCATCGGCCCCAGGGCCAATGACAGCCCGGCATCGGCCCGGATGCTTCCTGTGGTGAACTCCAGCCAGTCGTTGGCCACCTGCCCGGCCCCGGCGAAAAGTGACAGCGGGCTTTTCATAACCGGCAGGGTCAGGTTGACCGCCCACATATTCCGGCCCCGGATATGGGTGCCGTAATATCCCGGCAGATTGGCCCCGCCGTCCACGTGATAATGCTCCTGGGTGGAGAACCAGTCCTTTCCGGAGGCCAGCAGGTTGTCCAGGCCGGTGGTCTTGAAACTCCCGGCCAGAAAGAACTGCTCCTGGGCCGGGGCCGGCCCCTGGATGTAACCGGCAGCCAGACGGAATCTGGGGTTGATATGCCGGTTTATCCTGAAATTGAATTTTTCCTCCAGTTCAAATTTTAGATAATTATTGATGTCCGCCTCCGGTCTCTGGAGGTAGCCCAATGTTATCCGGCTGAGGAACGACGACCGGCCCCAATGCCGGGTCAGGCCATAACCCCGCTGGGCCATCAGGCTGACCACCGCTGCGGTATCGACATCCCGGGGGTCCCAGAAGCGGTAATCCTTGTAGCGGGTATAATCCAGCTTCAGGTCGAAGCTCTCGGTGGGATCCAGCATCAGCCGCGGCCCCCAGGTCCGTTTGAGCCCGATCCCGGCGTAGTTGATATCGAAGGCCGAGCCGGCGGTAAGATATGCCCGGGGCGGTCGGGGGCGCAAGCCCACCGGGGTCTGGTAATCGAAGCTGAAGCTGATCTCTTTGGACTTGAAGCCGTAGAAGGGCGAGAAGGTCCACTGATGATGTCCCACCATGGGATCGCCGTCGGCCAGATAGGCCCCGTGCAGCATGGTTCCCAACCTAAAACCGTTGACATTATCGTACCAGGGAACCGGCAGCCAGAACATGTTGTACGATTCGAAGGACGGCAGGCGGGGACCCAGGGTTACCCTGTATCTGCGGGGCCGGCAGTTATTCCAGCGATTGGTCTCCAGTAAAACATTGTCGGGATCGATCACTGCGGAGACCAGCTTTCCGTCGGTCTGCAGAAGAAAGGTTGTATCCCTTCCCCTGCCGATCCATAAAACGTCGTATTTTTTATTGATGGCATCCTCGGCTGAAAATGCCGCCGGGATGGCCAGATCTCCCTTTCTGGCCAGGGTGATACTGTAGGTATTTCTTTGTTCCTTTATCTGACGCAACGAAGCCACCGAGTAATCGCTCATTCCGGTGGTTTTTAACCAGGGGGCAAAATATGGCTTGACGTCTTTTTGTGAATATTTTTCCACTGCTTCATAGAATTTTTCCGTACCGACATGTCGGAACTGGTTGTCGCGGTAATAACCCTGCATCACCCGGTCGAAAGTATAATTCCCCAGATATCCTTTTAGCCACCACATCATGGCCGCCGGCTTCATGTAGGCGCTGGCGGCATACTGCCCCATCTCCCCGGAGATGCAGGCCCTGACATCGACCGGCTGGTCCATTCTATTGGCAGAATAAAGGTAGGGAATCATCCGGCCCACGTTCCGGTTGCTGGCCCCGGGCAGCAATTTTCTTAATGATTCCTTGGCCAGGTAGTTGCCTTCCGGCCCGTATTTCTCCTCAAAATATCTCTGCTCCGAAAAGGAGTTGATCCCCTCGTCCAGCCAGGCCTGGTCCATCTCGTTGTTGCCCAGAATGCCGTAGAACCACTGGTGGCCGATCTCGTGCATCACCACCATCTCCAGGGTCCGGGTGTATTGGTCCTCGCCGGTGGAAACGATCACCAGATTGGGATACTCCATGCCGCCCCCGGCCGCCATGTCACCGTTGCAGACCGTCAGGGTGGGGTAGGGGTATTGGCCGTACCACCTTCCATAATGATCCAGGGCGTCCTTGGCATACTGCATCACATTTTTCCAGCGGTCCTTGTCCTTGGGGCGCACCAGCACCGTGATGGCTGTCTCCCCGTGCTGCTCGGTGGTTTCGATGTATTCCGGATCGGCGCACCAGGCAAAATCATGGACATTGTCGGCGGCGAACAGGTGATATCCCGCTATATCGTCTAACGGCTGTCCCTGGTCGTCGAATTCCAGCACCTCCGATCCGGTGGAGCCTATTTTGAGGTCTTTCGGGGTCTCCATACCGACTTGGAAAGATCCGTAATCCCCGTAGAATTCCCCGATGTAATGGTAGCCGTCGGTCTGCCAGCCCTTGGCATCATAAACGGCGATCTTGGGATACCATTGGGAGATCTCGTAATGAGTTCCCTCATGCCCCATCCGGGAGAAGAATTTCGGCACCTTGACCGTGAACTCGAAATAGAAATCCACCGAATCACCGGGAGCCAAGGGAATTGGCAGGTTCAGGCTGGCCGAGGTGGAGTCCAGCTTATATTTTGGTTCTTTGAATATTTTATTAACAGCCTGGTGGGTGCCTCCGTAATCACCGAATATCGCCATTTCATCCGCTCGGCCGCCCCGGATAAATGGGACACCATATTCTGGGCCGTATTTGAATACTGCGGTGCTGTCGGACACCAGCAGGGAATTTATCTCGATCCATCCCTTGTCCTCCGGGGAGGAGTGCCGGAACCGGTAATCCTGCATTTGCTCGGCCTCCCGGGCGAAAAAGGAGGAGTTGTCCCGGTAGGCATTGGGGTACAGGTGGAACCAAACAGAATTTAAGGTGTCCGGCGAGTTGTTGAAATATCTCAGATGTTGGGTGGCATATATCTTATGCTCCACGGTGTCCAGCCGGGCTTCGATATTATATTCCACCCTCTGCTGCCAGGCCTGGCAGATGCTGGCAAAGATCAAAGGGGAAACTGCTAAAAGCAAACTGATCCTTTTCATTTTGGCTCCGTTTCATTTTTATTGATCTCTCTGTTCTTCGCCGGCTCGGCCTGTTCAATCCTGTCCTTCAACACTGCCATGATCTCCTCCCGGTGTTTTCCGTATTGAAGATAGATCCCCCGGAAATTCTCCAGCCAGGTCTGTTTGGCAAAGGGGGACAGCAGCACTCCGTTCTTATCGGGATAATGACTGTTGATCTGCTCCCACTGGCGGGTGATGGTCATTCCGCCCCGCTTCATGCTTACCCCCTGCTGGTCGAAGGTATACCGGGATTTAAGAAAGAATGGGAACTCCGAGGAGAACAGCAGCAAAAAACCCAGCCCGGCCCACAGCCAGGACTGCATCAGAAGATAGATGACCAGCATCGCCAGCGGCGGGGTCAAAATGGCTATCAGGGCCTTGGTTTTTGATTCCGCCAGCGGGAAGACGGTCCATTCCAAAATTATTTTGCTCTGCTCCCCGGTCATTTCGCCTCCTTGATCTGTTTTCGGTAATCGTCCTTCAATGTCTGGAAATATCTCAAAGCCTCGGGGCATTGGTAGTCGGGGTAGGTCCATTCCAGCGGCTTGAATCCGTCGCCCCGGTAGATGAGGGTGACATCCCCGTATATTCCCCGGCCCAGATAGACCCGGTGGGAAAAATCCTTGCAGGAGGCCAGTATCACCCGGGCCTCGTTTACATATCCGGGGTCGATATTCACGACCCGGCCGGTGCTTTCAGAGGCCTTCAGGTATTCATCCTCCAGTTGGTTCGACAGCAGCTTAAGCTCCGGCAGTTTTCCGGGATCTCCCAGCTGGTGCAGGCTCCACCAGGCCCGGAAAAGTTTTGGGCCCATCTCCGGGGAATAATAATCGGTGGAGCCGCTGAAATCCAGCACCGGGCTTTTGCGATCGATGGTGCCGAAGCGTTTCTGCAGTTCCCGCTCCAGGTCCCACAGGCTCACTTCGGGGGAATATATCAATCCTAGAAAATATTTGATCGGCTTGACTGTTCGGATAACGGCCATAATGGTTTAGGTTTGCTTGAAATATTTTTTGATATACAGGAGATATGCCAGGAGGGTGACTGCCGACAGCCATAATATATATCCCTGATATTTCAGCATCAGGTTTATGCCTTCCTGGGCATATTGTAATTGATCGCTTTGTCCCATCAACGCCATTATCTCGCCTGGATCGTTTCTGGAAAACACCAGCAACGAAGATGCTGTCCCGAAGGCGGTCGAGGCAACGGCAGTCCACCAGCCGCGGCTATCAAGCCGGTAAATAGCATAACAAATATATGCCAATATCAAACCGTAAAATATTGTGACCAGAACGGCCGGCGATCCCGTGATTATGGAATCCCAAATGAAGCTCACACCCAAAAAGGAGGCCAGCAGCGTCAATACAGCGTTTACTCCGTAGAATAGGCTTATGGCCAGCACCGGGGGAGGACAGGCATCGGTCCAGGCCGGGCCGGGATCTTTGGCCTCCAATGTCTGCTTTACCGAACTCTGGGAGTAGAACCATATCAGCAGAGCCGGCAACAGGACCATGAAGAGGATTGACATGGCCCCAGACACCATGATTACAATGCCAACTATAAGTGAGGGGTCGGACACTTCGGGCAACATAAAATTCCCCATCATCCTTGGCATTACAAAAAATATCGTGGCGGTAACCATCAGGCCCAGCAGCAACCACACCCAGCCGATGGAAAGCAGCACCGGCCGCACCCAGCGCTTAAGCCGGATGGAACCGGTCCCTATCCCCAGGAATATCCCACCCAGAAAAAGATAGGTCAGCAGGTTCACCAAAAGCGAGAAGACCCAATAGCCGGCCGATTGTCCGGCATCCATGGTCCGGCTCATTATACTGCCCAGCACAGCCAGCGGGATCATCAGCAGGTTGAAACCGCCAATTACGATCAGCACCACCCCAAAGGCTTTTAAGCCACTGGAGCGGTCCTTGAATGATTCTTGATTTTGTGTAATGTTTCCCATTTTTTCAAACTGATTGTTTTCTACTTGTCATTCCTGCGAAAGCAGGAATCCAGCAGAAACAATTACTTAGGTCTTAAGATGTCAGCCCCTATCCCCGGCATACCTTGACGCACACCCCGCAGATATACTGCCCGATGCCCGGCAGGTGGGAGAACTCCCTAAGCTGGGCTATGCATTTGGGCTTGTCGTAGCCCTGGTCCGATATGGCCCCGGCCGGGCAGGCGTTGATGCACAGCTGGCAGCTGCCGCAGGACTTTTTTATGGGGCTTCCCGCCTCCAGCGGCATGTCGGTCAGAACGGTCACCAGCCGAAGCCGGGTCCGGTGCTGGGGATGGATGAACAGGGCGGACTTCCCTATCCATCCCAGGCCGGCCTGCACCGCCACTGCCTTGTGCGATAGGTGTCCCAGATGCTTCTCCCAGTCGATGGTCTGCGAGGCCGGGATGGGCAGGGCCTTATAGCCGTTGGATTGGATGCAGGCTTCCAGCCTGGCCCCGGCCCTGTCCAACGTATAGTTGGCCACCTTGTAGTGGTGCTTATACAACAGGGTGGGCCGGTCGGCAATATCGTCTATGGTGGGATCGGAAAGACGGAAGCCCATTGATATTCCGTATTTTAGCCCTTCGGCGGCCCGGACGATATCGGGGTGAAATGTTTGCCTTATCGGCTCAAGCTCGGCCACGCCGAAGACGGCCATCCCCTCATCCAGGGCGATGGCGCGGAGATTTTCGGTATTTATCCTGCTGTCTTTTTTCATGGTTATTTTATCGTGACTATCATCAAAGCGATCTTCAAGACCAACGGCGAAATAAAAATGGCCGGAAGCAGGTTGGCCACTTTCAATTTTATGTCAAGTATCAGGTTGAGGGCCACCCCCAGCAGCAGGATCCCGCCCACCGCCGACATCAGGTTCACATAGGGCATTGGCATCAGCCCCTTGAAAATCAAGGCCGCCGCGGTCAGCAGTCCCTGATATACCAGGACCGCCCCGGCCGAGAACAACACTCCCACCCCCATCGCCGAGGCCAGGGCCACCGAGGCCGTCCCGTCCATAAGCGACTTGGTGAAAAGCACGGTATGGCTGCCCATCAGACCGTCCTCCAGGCTGCCCACTATGGCCAGGGGTCCGACACAGAACAGCAGGGAGCTGATCACAAATCCCGGCACGAATAGCGTGCTGTTGCCGCCGGAATATTTTTCCTGCAGTTTTTTCCCCAGCCACTCCAGCCGCCCATCCAGGTTGATCAGCTCGCCGGCCAGCCCCCCGATGACCAATGATATCAATACCAGCATCATCCGGTTGCTCTTAAAAGCCAGATCCAGCCCGATGACGATGGTGAACAGGCCGATGGCTTTCATTACTATCTCGGAATATCGGGCTGATAGTTTCCGATGCAGCAAGAGCCCCAGGACGCTTCCTGCAATTATGGCTCCGGTGTTGACGACTGTACCCAGCATATTATTCAAAAATCTTTCTGATCATATCGGTATTATCTTCTATCAGCGCTCCCTGCTCCGGCCAGAACATTTCCGGCAGGAGATCTACCGGAAACCATTTCACGATATACTGGTGTTCCGGATCGCTGGGGCTGGTCTTATCCTGACTGGTGGTGAATAAAAAATAGTGCATGGTGCCCCAGGAGCGCCTCCGGAAATCCAGGCGCCCGGTCGATCCCAGGCTCTTAACCAGCTTTAACTCCGTGAAACCCGCTTCTTCGGCTATCTCCCGCCGGGCGGCCTGCTCCAGATTCTCCCCGGATTCAACATGGCCCTTGGGAAGGATGTATTCCTTAAATCCCGGCTCGGTGACCAGCGCCACCAGTATCCGATCTCCATCCTTCCTGACCACCACCCCGCCGCAGGAAACATGCTCGGCCATCCCCGGCGGCTTGATGTACCAGCTTTGGTCTATCCTCACCGTTTCTGATCCTTGATGAAAGCTTCTATTGAGCGGTCATAGCTTCTCTCGGCTTTTTCCGAGAAATAACAGGCCGGCAGCTGGCTCATGGCCCGGTGGTAGGCTACGCACTCGCAGCAGACACCCTTGCGGGAACAGGGTTCGTAACTGCAGTTGCAGTTTTTAAGATTTTTTGATTTATTGCATTCCATAATATTTCCGTACTGGTTTTAAACTTCGATTATTGCTGTTCCTTTGATATTTATCGCGCCCTTATACAGAATATGCGGGATACCCTTGAACAGCAGGGGATGGGTTTTTTCTTTCCAGCAGTTCTTGAAATATTCAATGGTTTCTGCTGGCAAATTTTCAACTTTGGGGAAATTGTCGGATTCGATCTTTCGGTATTTCCTTTCACCGCCGGAATAAATCATTTCTATACAATAATCCGGATCCAACTTAGAAAAATCTATTTCATAAAAGCCATGAAGAGGGTATTCAAAACCTATCTGTCGTAAATATGAGAATATTATTTTTGGATTTATGGCCGTAAGATGGATCACGTCATTCCACAGACAATTTAAAATCGGTACTTTCCTTTGCAGCAAATTCTCTCTTCCTGTGTATTTTGCTGCTTGCTTTTGATACACACCCGGAAAGATATCCTTAAGTCTGTTTAAAGGATATATCGTATCTCCTTGCAACTCGTCAGGCACTTTATGATAAACGATCTCACGCATTTTTTGACACACATCTGCTTATATATCATGGAGACTAGCTTTCTTTTATTTTTCCTTTCAACAGTTCGGCCTTCTTCTTCCGGTATTCCTTGCCCTTCTCCCTCCGCTCCCTTTTGAGCACCGGGCGGCTGGTCTGGTCGATCACCCAGTTGAGGAACGGAACATATCCGTCCTTCATCTTCCACATCACGATCTGTGGCACTTTATCGGGATGCAGCTGTTTGATGCGGGATTCTATCCGTTTGTAAAAATTCCGCTCGGCCTGGAAGAACACCGCCCAGTCGGCCCGCTGTTCTATCTTGCCCTGCCAGCGGAACAGCGATTCGGCCTGGACGATATTGGCCCCGGCCACCAGTTGCTCCTCCAGCAGGGTGCGGGCTGTTCTCTCGGCCAGCTCCCGGGAAGGAAAGGTGGAATAGATGATTATACAATTCATGGTTTCCTGCAACGTATGATTAAAAAATATGCCACAATGGCGGCATCGGCCACATCCGGACACTTATTGGCGGTTTCTTCATCGGGATACGGTTCGCAAAGTTCTTCTATTGTAAATCCGGCCTTTATCAAGAAGTTGATCCAATTGCTCAAGATCAATGTAAAACGAGGGGTCTTGAAAAGTGGGTATTTTTTCTTTTCTTCATCCGGAGCCGCTCCAAATATCCATTTTTCGATATTATCCTTGGGTTGAAGGAAATAATCACCGCAGGCTAAAGCTGATTTCCGGCCGGACTCGTCCCTTAGCCATTTCCATTTCGGGGTGGCAAAACATGGATGCGATATCGAAAATTGGAAAAACCCGCCTGGTTTAAGAACCCGATATGCTTCACCTATGGCCTTTATCGGATCAGCCATATCCATTAAACTCATTGTGGCCATGCAGAAATCGAAGCTTCCTTCAGTGAAATCCATTTTCTGTCCCGAGGAAACCTGGTACTTTATTCCCAAAGGGTGCTCCGTCTCCTTGCTTATAGCTTGCTTTATAAAAGCTTCCGATATATCTATTCCTGTTAAGATTGCACCCTGCTGGGCCACTAGCCTTGTGTTATGTCCTTCACCACATCCGATATCCAGCCCCTTCTGGCCTTCGACCAAGGGCAACATCTTCAAGAAAGCCGGAGCGTTAACATGATCACGGTATACGTCATACCCGGCCCGGGAAAGAACCGTCCAAGCCTCGGCATTTTCTTCCCAATATTGTTTGATCTCAGAATCATTCATTATTTGCAAAAACCTTTCCCTTCTCTATCCTCACCACAGTTCCCACCAATTCTATATTGCCGTCGTGGATCACCATCCCGTCCCCGTCCTGGCAGCCATAGACCATGGCTTGGTTATCTATGGAGAATTTTTTAACGGCATCCAGCCGGTCCTGCCGCTGATTCCAGTGGGGAAGAAAATGAAAGTCCACCAAACCCACCGCCTGATGCTGGTCCGTACGGCTTTTATAGAAGACATGCGAGATGTTGATGCTGGGGGTCAGCACGATGGCCCCGGCGCTGATGCCCAGCAGAATGCCGTCGTTCTCGTGATATTTCTTCAGCACCGGCCCGAAATTCCTTTTACGGATGGAACCCAAAAACTGGAACGGGTCTCCGCCGGAAAGATGAATGGCATCACAGGCCAGCAGTTCTTCGGTCTTAGCCGGATCGTATTCCTTGTTCAGATCGAAATATAAAAAGTCCTCTATGCCGTACCTTTTATAATACTCGCATTTTTCATGATAATATCTCCGGCTGTTGTCCGAGGCCGAGGGAATGTAGGCCAGCCTGGGCCTATCCTTGCCGATCATCTCCAGGAACCGCCGGTCCAGTCTTTCGTTTTCCGGCACTACCTGGTCGCTGTAGAATATTATGGCTCCGGCTGGCACGCTCACAACTCCGGATATTTAGCGAATAGAAGGCTTAACGCCGCCAGGGAGATCCCGCATTTTATCTCGCCCCGGGCCACCATATGCTTGACCCGTGTGACCGGCAGACGGATTATTTCCAGAATGGATTCGTCATGCTGCTGGTTGGCCAGGGAGTGTTCCTCTGTTTCCAGTTGATCGGCCAGATAGGCGATGATCTCGGCCGTCTCGTGGCCCAGGGCGGTATAGAAATTTCCCAGCCTCTCTAAACGCCCGGCCCGGATGCCCGTCTCCTCGAATAATTCCCTTCCGACGGACTCGGCCTCGGTCTCGCCCTGATGGATGGCCCCGGCCGGCAGTTCCAGGAAGACATCGTCCAGGGTATAACGGTATTGCCTTACCAGGCAGAGGTTCTTTTGGTTGTCCAGGGCGATGACCGCCACTCCCGGCCCCTTCTCCACCACCCCGTAGATGCCGGGCCGCCCGTTGGGGTAGATTATCCGGTCCTCGCGGACCGATATCCAAGGGTTTTGGTAGGCCTGTTTGGTCCCGACTGTTTTCCAGCCATGCTTGTCGGCTCTCTTACTCATCGCCAAAACCACTTCGGGGCTCCGGCTGTTCCCAAACGTCTTTGTTGAATGACTGCTCGGCACTCAGGGATGAGAATTTAACGGTAAGTCCGGTCTGGTCACGATAAGAAAATATTTCCACCACATGCGGCCGGTAACTGTTGTTGAAAGGCTTCCAGTCACCATAGGTGATGCTGTATTCCGGCTTTCCCGTGACATCCAATTGATAGCCGACGACCCTGGCATTATGCCGGTCCAGCCGGTAGGTTACGGTGGTGTCCTTCTTGGCAAAGACAAACAGGTAGAATTTCTCGGCATCCTGGGCCAGGGAAAATCGGCCGCTCTCCAGCGGCGGACGGCCCTGCAGGACCTCCAAAAGTGGTTCGATGCCGATCCCGGCCGCTTTTTCGGCCATCGAATCGACGCCCGATATGGTGCCGTTGACGTACAGGGACTTCAAGGGAACATTCAGCCAGGCCTTATCGTCTGATATGCAGGCCGAGGCCAGACGGATGCCAAAAAATCCGGAGATATCTATCCGGATATGCCGGCTGTCCTCCTGGCGCCAGACGAAGCTCAGGGACTGGGTCAGCTTGGGCGAATCGTAGGTTACCGTTCCCTGGGCCGAGAAGGGCCGGTCATCGGTCTTGAATGACGACCAGGCCTTGTTCCAAAGATCTTCCGGGTCTCCCTTTTCAGCCCGTTTGACATGGGCGCACCCGGCCATCATCAAACAGAGGACCGCCAGAGTTATGATCCAATATTCAGAATTTGATCTGTTTTTATCTTGCCGCATCTATCTTTTCCTGTATCTTTTCCTTGCCGGGATCGAGCTCCAGGGATCTCTGCCACTGCTCGACGGCCTGCTGTTTTAAATTGAGCGACAGGTAAACATCTCCCAGGTGATCCCTTAAAGTGGCGTCGGTTGGCAGAAGGCTGACCGCTTTCTCCAGGCTCTCCTTGGCCTCCTCGAAACGATCCATTCTATAAAGCACCCAGCCCATGCTGTCAATATAAAAGGCATTGTCCGGCTCGGCCTCCAGGGCTTTGGCGATCAGTTCTTTGGCCTCCTCCAGGTTGACGCCCTTGTCGGCATACATATAGCCCAGATAGTTCAACACGATAGCACTCTTTGGATCTAGCACCAGCAGTTTTTTGAACAGTGTCACTGCGTTATCAAAGTCTCCGCTGCGCTCGTAGGCCACCGCCAGGCCGAACATCAGATCGGGATCCTTGGGTTTCTTTCGGTGCTGATTCTGAAAGAAGGGTATGGCCTCCCGGTACTTTTCGGACAGGGAGTATCCGGCGCCCATCAAACGGTCAATATCCTGTTTTACTCCCAAACGCCTGGCCTTCTCAAACGCAGCTGCCGCGGAATCCGGCTGGTCCAGGGCCAAGAAGCAATTGCCCAAAGAGACCCAGCCTTCGGCCATTTTGGGCAGCAAGCCGGTGGTCCTCCGAAAATACTGCAGCGCCCGGGGGTAATCCTTCTGCTGAAAGCTTATCCGGGCCGCGGCGTAAAGAGCCTCGGTGTTATTGCTGTCGCTCTCCAGGACGGCCAGAAATTGCTCCCGGGCCGGCTGGAAGGCCTGCTGGTGGTAGAATAGCCGGGCCAGCTGCAAACGAAGACCGGCGTTTCCCGGCTCCCTTTCCAGGATGTTCATGGCCTGGCGGGCCGCCCAGGGGTACTGGTTTGCCGACAGCAGCAGATTGAAGATATGCTTCTGGATGCTCAGGTTTTCGGGATCCAGCCGGGCGGCGGTGCCGTAGAAATGCAGGGCCGAATCCGGCTGCTGGTCCACCTCGTAGACGGCGGCCAGCGATATCCAGGCCCGGATGTTGGAGGAGTCCCGGCCTATCACCTGCCGGTAGATCTCTTTGGCCGGTCCGCTCCGCTTGTGGCGCATCAGCATGGAGCCCAGCTGCATCGTGATGTCCGGATCGCCGGTCCGCCGGGCGATGCTTTCCATGACGGTGATGGCCGAATCACGGCGGCCCAGGGCCTCGAAAAGCCCGGCGGTGGTGACGGAGATGTCCGGATCCTCGGGCTTCAGTTTGACCGCCGCCCGGTACTGCTCCAGTGAAAGCTCCAGCTCCCGGGCCATCAGGTAGGCGTTGCCCAGCATCAGGCGGTTGTCGGGATTGTCCGGCTCCAATCTGACCGCCCGCCGGGCATAGAGCACCGCCAGGGTGTCGTTGCCCAGCTCGTAGTAATTCTGGGCTATCAGCAGGTTCAGCAGGGCCGATCCCTTGTCCAGTTTCAAGGCCTCCTTGTAAAGCCCGATGGCCTGCCTGCTCTGTCCGTCCTGCTCCAGCATGGATGCCTGCATCACCCGGTCCATCACCTCCAGTTGCGCCTGCTCCGGGCTCAGCATCTGGCGCTTGGCGCAGCCGGCTAAAAGGGCCATAAGGACTATCAGTATTTTTTTCAGCATCAGATTCCCTCGATAGACATAAAGGCAAAGCCGGAAAATAAAACATCGTCTATTGTTCCGGCTTGCTGAACGGGTTATTGTCGGATCCTAGAAATTATATGTGGCGCCTTCCATGGCCAGCCGGATCTGGGAATTTTTAAGCCGGGCTATCTCCTTCTGCACCTCCTCCACGAACATGGCCTTGATGTGAAAGACATAGAACGGCACCTTCAGCCCCGACTTGTTTATCTCCTGCAACAGGACGTGCGGCGTAAGATGGCCCGACAGGTCGGCCAGCCCGTGAAGCCGGTTGGGGAAAGAGGTCTCTATCAGCACCCCCTTAAGGCCCCGGACCTTCCTGGCCTCCTTCCAGATCTTTTCGGTGGCCCGGGTGTCGGCGGTGTACAGCAGGGAGCTCTTGCCGTCGCTGATGATGAATCCCACCGTCGGCACCGAGTGGCTGACCCGGATGGCCCGGATGGTGTACTTGCCCAGCTTCACCGGCTTGCCCTCGGCCATGGGCTTCAGCTTGAAGATGGCATCCTTGCTGTTGGGGATGGAGGTGAAGTCCGGCCAGACCTGATTGTTGAACAGATGCTCCCGCAGGCCGTCCAGAACCTCCGGGATGCTCATGATCTGGATGGATTTGTTGAGGCTGCCCACCAGGTTGTCGGCCATCAGCAAAAGCCCCAGGCTGTGGTCGATATGGATGTGCGACAGCAGGACCGCATCCAGCCTCAGCTGCTCGTCGAAACCCAGCATGGAGGCGGCCGCCCCGGTGTCGATCAGGATGTTCTTGTCCAGCAGGAAGCTGGTCAGACCGAATCCGGGCAGTTTTGACCCCGACGCTCCCAGGACCTTTAGTTTCATCCCAGAACTCCTATCACAGGATTATTAAAAACCATTAATAAAATCATCCGCCGGGGCCTTATGAGCGTCCCGGCAGATAACTCTTTGCAATAAATGTAACTTAAACCCATGGCAAAGTCAAGCATAAAATCAGCTCTTTGGCCGGTCAAAGGCTATTTGAAATACCGGGCCTGGGCCGGATACTCCTTCAGATATTGCTCTTTGAGCGGCTGGGGTACTTTCGATATCCGTTTCAACGCCGGGGCCGTCATTTTTTCCCAAAAGGCCCTGACCCCCGGGGCCAGAGGCCGGCGGCAGGTGAAGGTCCCGCAGCAGTTCTCGGCCCCGCAGGCGCATTCAAAGCCCCAATCCTTATCATAGAAGGCCCGGTAATCGCAGGTGGCCTCCTGGCCCTTCTTGATGTCCCGGACCACCACATCAAAACCCTTTCCGGTATCCAGGATATTGGGATGGCAGGAATGGTTCATGTAAATGGAATCGCCGCAGGGATTGACCACCGAGCCGTCCCGGCGGGTGTAGGCGTGGAACAGCAGCTTTTCCTTTTGGGATTTGGTCATCTTGTCGAATTTGGCTTTGGGGATGACGGTGCATTGCGAACACTCATAGAACACCACCGTTCCCTTGGGTATGTCCCGTTTGGCGAAAAGCCCGTGGCCCTTGCCTTTGGTCTTCTTAAGGATGAATAACGGAGCCAGCATTGATCCCCCTTGGTAGTGTGTCTTGAAATTCAGCAGGACTCGGTATTGAAAAGATGGGCCGACCGGTCGATCGGCTTGCCTTCATTCCTTCCCCTTTATCCCAAAATATTCCAGCCACTCCTTCACATCTATCCTGCCGGGCCTCTCTTTATCCGCGCCCCGGCGCGACAGCTCGCCCTCCATCCTTTGCAGGAATTGGCCGGACCCTATCACCTCCACCTGCCGCCCCTTGACATGATGGGCCAGCTCCCGGTCGGAGGTGACCACGGTCAGGGCTTTGGTCTTCTTCAGGATTGCGGCCTGGTCTTTGATCACCCGGTCGGCGTTCTGGGGCGGTCTGGAGTAAACGACCTTTATTCCCCTGACCCTGTCCGTCTTATGTTCCTTCCCCTCTGCCCCGTCGAAGATGACGGTAATGTCATACCCCAATGCCTTCTTATACCCAGCCAAAATGTCCAGCAACAAGGCCCGCCCTTCTTTCTTTTCCTTGAGCAGAACCGGCCTTATCTTGCCGGAGGCGAAGGCCAGATTGTAGCCGTCAATTATGATGGTCTTGGCCATTGGGATCAATGATCACATATCTTGTGCATGATGCCGGATATCCCTGCCCTGCACCACAAAGATCACGTCCTCGGCGATGTTGGTGGCATGGTCGCCTATCCGTTCCAGGCTGCGGGCCACCAGGATCAGCTGAATGGCCCGGCTGACCGAGCCGGAATCTTTGGTCATGAACTCCGTCAGCTCGGCCACTATCTTGTCCTTCAGGTCGTCCAGCTGGTCGTCCTGCATCAGCACCGCCCTGGCCTTGTCCACATTGCGCTCTACGAAGGCGTTCAGGCTGTCCCGGACCATGTCGGTGGCGATGGACACCATTTTGGGGATGTCTATCAGCGGCTTGAGCTGCGGCTCCTTCAGCAGCTTATTGACCACCTCGCAGATGTTGATGGCCTGGTCCCCCAGCCGCTCCAGCTCGGTGTTGATCTTGGAGGCTCCCAGCAGGAAGCGCAGGTCTCCGGCGGTGGGCTGGTAGAGGGCGGTCAATCGCAGGCAGTCCTCGTCTATGCTTACCTGAAGATTGTTGACCTCCTTCTCCTGCTCGTATATCTGCTTCAGCTGATCAGCATTCCTTTCCACCAGGGCGGTGACCGCGGCGTCTATCATGGCCTCGGCCAGGGCCCCCATCTTCAGCAGCTGTTGTTTCAGCTGGTCCAGTTCGGTATCGAAATGTCTTTCCATCGGCGCTCCCCGTTTTTAACGATTATGGGTATTATCGGACTTCTATGTTTTTTGCCACCAAGACACCAGGGTACAAAGTTTAATTAACCTATAATTTAACTTGTAGCCATCAACCGAACCCATCTCTGGCAAACCATTGGGCTTCGTGGCTCGGCGGCTTTGTGTAATAAATCCAAATTTGAAAGCTTAAAAATAAAACTGTCACACTGAGAAGGCCAACTTGACTGACTGGCTGAATGTGTGAGTATGGGCGTATGCCAGCCGTTCAATAGGCCCGAAAGATAGAGACTTCAGAGCCTGCACCGAGGTTGGCAAAAATAAGACTTTCGAAGTGGTGACAACCCTCTGTACTAAGGAATAAAACGTGCCCTGCTGTCTTTGTGATTGAACATACCTGACCCGATCCGTGTTCCAAAACCATCACCCGTAACGGCCGGTTATGTAATCCTGGGTGCGGGCGTCCCTGGGATTGGTGAAGATATTGGCGGTCAGGTCGAACTCCACCATGTCGCCCAGCAGCATGTAGCCGGAATATTCCGATACCCGGGCCGCCTGCTGCATGTTGTGGGTGACGATGGCGATGGTGTACCGTTTGCACAGCTCCAGCATCAGTTCCTCCACCTTCATGGTGGCGATGGGATCCAGGGCCGAGCAGGGCTCGTCCATCAGAATGACCTCCGGCTCCACCGCCAGCAAACGGGCGATGCATAAACGCTGCTGCTGGTCCAACGGCAGTTCCAGGGCCGGACGGTCCAATCTATCCTTTAAGTTCTCCCACAGCCAGGCCCCTTTGAGGCTGCGCTCCACTGTTTCGGAAATGCGGTTCTTGTCACTGATCCCGGCCACCTTCAGCCCGTAGGCCACGTTGTCATAGACCGAGAGCGGGAAGGGGTTGGGCCGCTGGAACACCATGCCCACCCTTTTTCTCAGCTCCGGCACGTTCAGGCCGTGACGGTAGATGTTCCTGCCGTCCAGCAGCACCTGTCCCTCTATCCTGACCCCGGCGATCAGGTCGTTCATCCGGTTGAGGCAGCGCAGCAGGGTGGATTTGCCGCAGCCCGAAGGCCCGATCAGGGCGGTGATGGAATTCTCCCTTATCGGCAGGCCCACCGATTTCAGGGCCTGAAACTTGCCGTAGTGCAGGTTGAGATTTTTTATTTCTATCTTGTTGTTCATTATAGAATATCTTACTTGGTCTTGAGACAGATCGTTTTTCTGGCTAATACGCGATTTGTAGCATGTTTATGAGGGATCCCGCTGGACATACAGTCAAATATTTCTTCTGTTGAATACTCTATCATCCAATCATGGTAATATGTCAAAAGTTCTCCAGAAATCCATTTATGCGAATTCTTCTCGCCTTCAGGAGCGGGTTCAATGAATGGTTTTTTTACAAAAACCGATAACATGTGTATGCCGTTTTCTTTCGTATGGTCCTTATAATTTGTAATAATCTCTTCCCTAAATTCTTTGGGAATATATTGCAATGTGCCTACAGAAAATATGATATCAAATTTATCGGTCAATCGATATTCATTTATATTGGCTTTAAAAACCTTTACCTTTACCCCTATCTTATCCGCTAATTTTTTTGTCTTTTCTACGCCAGCATCTGCCAAGTCGAAAGCAGTCACATCATACCCATTACGAGCAAAAAAGGCAGCATTCCGGCCTTCCCCGCAACCAATATCTAACAGTTTCAATTTTTTAACAGGTGGTAACGCCTGCAGCACTTTAAAACAGGTTGGCGCAGGTTTAAAGCCCCAATAATATTCCTCTTGCTTATAAATATCATCATAAATATTTGACATCTAACAAAACCTCTTGTTTTTATATGCAACCCGGATATTATCCTAACGATTTGCATCGGTACCAAATGGGCTGTCACCTATAACTTGTTTTGACAGTTTAAGACCCTTTCGTGTGTTTCGTGGGCAGGTTCTATCTTCAGCCGAAACGGCCGGTGATGTAATCGTTGGTCCTTTTATCCCTGGGCACGGTGAACAGATCGCTGGTCGGGCCGTATTCGATCAGCGAGCCCATCAGGAAGAAAGCCGTCTGGTCGGCCACCCGGGCCGCCTGCTTAGTGTTGTTGGTGACCAGGATGATGGTGTACTTCTGCTTGAGGATGGTCAGGGCCTCCTCGATCTTGGCGGTGGAGATGGGGTCCAGCCCGGAGCAGGGCTCGTCCAGCAGGATCACCTCCGGCTCCTGGGCCAGGATCCTGGCCAGGCACAGCCGCTGCTGCTGTCCTCCGGACAGGCGCATGGCCGGTGAATTCAGGCGGTCCTTGACCTCGTCCCAGATGAAGGCCGATCTCAGGCTGGCCTCCACCAGCTGATCGAGTTTTTTCCGGTCCCCGACGCCCGACAGCCTGGGGCCGTAGACCACATTCTCGTAGATGCTCTTGGGCAGGGGCACCGGCAGGGCGAACAGCATCCCCACCCTTTTGCGCAGGGCCACCACGTCGAATTGCGGGTGGTAGATGTCCTGCCCGTCCAGCAGGATGCTGCCCTCGATCCGGAAGCCGGGCACCAGGTCGTTGAGCCGGTTCAGGCTGCGCAGGAAGGTGGTCTTGCCGGAGCCGGAAGGCCCGATGATGCCCAGGATCTGCCTGGCCGGGATGTCCATGTTGAGGGACATCAGCAGCTGCTCCGGCCCGTAGAAGGCCTTGAGATCCTTGGCCGATATTTTTATTGCGTTGTTCATCATGCTGTCAGTTGTTCTTGGCCACGAAGCGGTTCATCAGTCCGTAGGCCGTCAGGTTTATCAGCAGAATGCTGATCACCAGGATGGCCGCGGTGCCGTAGGCGTTCTCGGTGGAGATCCCCTCCCGGGCCAGGATGTAGAAATGGACCGACATGGTGCGGACCGAGTCCATCAGCGAGGAGGGCATCCGGAGCGAGGAGCCGGCGGTGAAGATCACCGCGGCGGTCTCGCCGATGGAGCGTCCCACCCCCAGCATCACCCCGGTGACGATGCCCGGCAGGGCGCTGGGCAGCACCACTTTCTGGACGGTCTCCCAGCGGGTGGCCCCCAGAGAGAACGACACCTCCCGGAAGGAATTGGGCACCGATTTGATGGCCTCCTCCGAGGTCCGGATGATGGTGGGCAGGATCATGAAGGCCAGGGTCAGCCCGCCGGACAGGATGGACCACCCCATCTGCAGTATGGTGACGAAGAAGATGAAGCCGAAAAGGCCGAAGATGATGGAGGGGATCCCGGCCAGGCAGTCGGCCCCGAAACGGATGACCTTGGTGGCCCGGCTCTCCCTGGTGTATTCGGTCAGGTAGATGGCGGTGCCCACCCCCAGGGGAGTGGCGATGACAATGGCCACCAGGGTCAAAAGGATGGTCCCGACCACCACCGGGAAGATGCCTCCGGCCTTTCCCATGTCCTGGGGGCTGGTCAGCAGGAATTTGAATCCCACCACCGGAAGGCCCTTCTCCAGCACGAACAGGATGATGAACACCAGGATGGCCAGGGTGGCCAGGGTGGCCAGGCCCATCACCAGCTTGGCTGCCATCTGGGTATATTTGGGCGGCACTCTCATCTTCTGCCCGCCTTCTTCCTGATGGCCATTCCGGCCAGGGAGTTCAGGATCATGATTATCACCAGCAGCACCACTCCGGTGGCGAACAGGGCCTGGCGGTGCTGTCCGGTGGCGTAGCCCATCTCCAGGGCGATGTTGGCGGTCAGGGTCCGGACCGAGTCCAGGGCCGAGATGGGGATCTTGACCGCGTTGCCGGCCACCATGATCACCGCCATGGTCTCGCCGATGGCCCGCCCCATGCCCAGGATGATGGCCGCGATGATGCCTGATCTGGCGGCCGGCACCGTCACCATATAGGTGGTCTGCCAGTGTGTGGCGCCCAAAGCCAGGGAGCCCTCCCGGTAGGAATTGGGCACCGATTGGATGGAATCGATGGAGATGCTGATGATGGTGGGCAATATCATGACGCCCAGGATGATGGCTCCGGCCAACACCGACAGCCCCGGCCCGCCCAGCTGGGAGCGGATCAGCGGGGCCAGCACCATCACCCCCATGAACCCGTAGACCACCGAGGGGATCCCGGCCAGCAGTTCGATGGTGGGCTTGATCACCCCCATCACCCGGCGGGGTACAAATTCGGTCAGAAAGACGGCGCAAGCCACTCCCAGCGGGGCCCCCAGCAGCATGGCCCCCAGGGTCACCCACACCGAGGCCACGATCATGGGCCAGATGCCGAACTTTCCGGCCTGGGGCTGCCAGTCGGAGGAAAGCAGAAATTTTAAGGGGCCGTAGCTGATGATGAACGGCAGGCCCTCTTTGATGATAAAAAGGGCGATCAGGAGCAAGGCCGAGATGGCCGAAAAGGCTATCCCCGCCAACACTCTCCGAACGCCCTTCTCGCCTAAGAATTTCATGAAATATTCAGTTTAATGTTTGCCCTCATGTCGATCATTTTTCTTTATTACGCAACATGGCCCTGGTACTTTATTCTTGTTTCTCACCCCTAAAACGACCCCATCCGCTTTCTCTTATAACACCTCTCCCCCGCCCCTCTCCTAAAGCATTAGGAGAGGGAGATGGGTGAGGTCGGAAGCTTTAGGGGGCGGCAAACTAACGTGATCAATAATGATACGTTTTTAATCCGCAGTTTTGTTATCACTAAGACTATTACTCCAGCTACGCCGACCGTATCCGCCCCCTACCACCCGGCTTAACCTGCAAATTCTTACAGGTTAAGTTAAGTGGCCCAGGCGTCCAAATGGGGTCCGGGGGCACAGTGCGAATAACTGCGAGAAACAATGTGAAAACGATCCCTGCTTCGCAGTGTGTGCTCTTTTCTCCAAATTATTGTTGATCACATAAATGATTTTTCACCCGTTAAGCCCTGTGCCCCCGGCGGGTCTTTCGCCCTTTCTGCCCGGACAGAAAGGGCTGTGCGAGTTATATATAATTTTTATCCGCTGGCACGCTTTACATTATTGAAGAAGAAACAACACCGAGAAAATATTATTTGACCGGTATCAGGCCGCTGCTCTTGATGGTCTCCTGGCCCTCGGCAGACAGCATGTATTCGATCACTTGCTTGACCGCGCCTTCCGGCGGGCCCTGGGTCAGCAGGAACACCGGGCGGACCAGCTTGAACTTTCCGCTGATGATCTGCTCGGTGGTGCAATCGGCCCCGTCCAGCCTGACCGGCTTGATCTTCTCGTTTATCAGCCCATGCGACAGGTAACCCACCGCATTGGCGTCGTTGGCCACCGTCTCCCGGATGGTACCGTTGGAGTCCTGGATCAGGGCTTCTTTTATCAGCGATATATCGCCCACTATCTGTTCAAAGGAGGTCCTGGTTCCCGATCCGGCCTCGCGGGATACCACCGTGATCGGACGATCATCTCCGCCCACTTGTTTCCAGTTGGCGATGACCCCGTTGAAGATCTCCCGCACCTGCTTGATGGTCAGCCCCTCGATCCGGTTGCCGGGGTTGATCACGATGGCGATGCCGTCCCGGGCCACCTCGGTGGCGGTGAGATCCTTGGCCTCCTCGGGCAGCTGCACCAGGTCGGCCATCCCTATCTGGGCGGTCCCGGACAGGGCCGACTGGATGCCCACCGCCGAGCCGCCGCCCTGGACGGTGACGTTGATCCCGGGATTTTGGGTCATGAACTGGTCGGCCAGCTTCTCGGCGAAGGGCTGGAAGGCGGTGGAGCCGGCCATGATGACCGCCTCCCGCTTCTGGCTGCAGCCGGCCAGGATCAGGACCGCCGTCATAAGATACATGGCGGTAAGATTTCTGTTATCCATTGTAAATCCTCATAATATTGCTGTGGTTTGAAAAAGGCATGGATTCCCGACGGATTTTACACTGAGTGCAATGAAGTGCGGGAATGACAAAATGGGTATTTTATTTTTCAAAGTATGTCATCCTGGGAAATCTGCTTGCCTGGCAGGTTGAACGGGTGACATTTTTCATCCCTCAGTCAATTAGGCACGGCTGCCATTTCGGAATGACAATAATAAAGATTTGATATCTTGGAGTCACTTCGGCATCGCTCAGTGCATGCTTGGTGGCAAAGGGAAACCCCTATTAGCAAATAACCAATAGCTATTTTCGAAAGTTACTTTCCGTTCTGCCCCTCTTTGAGCAGTTTGGTGAGGTCCTTGTTCTTCTGCAGCAGCTCTACCGCCTTCTGGGCCTGGGCGTCGTTCTGCAGCAGGTAGGCGGTGCGGGCCTTGTCGCCGTAAAGTTTGAAGAGCAATTCCCGCTTGATGCCCTGCTTGACGTAGTCCCTGCTCTCCTTGAACTCCTCGGGAGTGTATTCTACCTTGTCCTCCTTGAGAAGTTTGGTGAATTCATCGACCATGGCCTCGTCCACTATAAGGTCCTTCGGCAGGTTGCTATGGCCCACCGTGTATTTGATGGCGAACTTGAAGAAGATGGTCTTCCGCTCCAGGTCCATCTGGAAGCGGTTGAGGCGCGGCAGGTCCACCTTGATGTCCGGGGTGATGCCGCCGCCGCCGTAGACCTTGCGCTTGAGGCCGCCCAGGGTGGTGTACACCTCCTGGGCAGCGGTGGAATCCTCCACCAGGCTGTCCAGGTCGCCCGACTGCCAGGCGCTGTTGTCCCGGTGGATGCAGCGCCCGGAGGGGGTGTAGTACTTGGCGGTGGTCAGTTTGATGGCGATGGAATCGCCCAAGGGCATCACATTCTGCACCGAACCCTTGCCGAAGCTGGTCTGTCCCAGCACCAGGGCCCGGTCCCAGTCCTGCACCGCGCCGGCCACGATCTCCGAGGCCGAGGCCGACCCTTGGTTCACCAGCACCACCATCGGTCCCTTTTTGGGCCCGAACAGCACCTGGCCCGAGGCCTTGTAATCCTGGTCCGATTCTTTCAGCCGTCCCCTGGTGAATACCACCAGCGAGCCGTTATCCAGAAAATTGCTGGAGACCTCCACCGCTTCGTTCAGCAGGCCGCCGGGATTGCTGCGCAGGTCCAGGATCAGCTGCTTCATCCCCTGCTTCTCCAGGTCCTGCAGGGCCCGGCTCAGGTCCGGGCCGGATTTCTGGGAGAAGTTGGCCAGCCAGATGTAGCCGATCTTGTCGGCGATAAAGCCGTAGTACGGTATGCTCTCGATCTCTATCAGGGCCCGGGTGATGGTGTAATCCATCAGCTCGCTCACCCCCTCGCGCTCGATGGTGATGGTGACGTTGCTGCCGGGCTCGCCCCGCAGCTTGCCCACCGCCTCGTCAGTAGTGATCCCCTTGGTGGGTTTGCCCTCGATCTTGACGATCCGGTCCCCGGCCTGGATGCCCATCCGCGAGGCCGGGGTCCCGGCCATGGGCGCGATCACCGTCAGCACCTCGTCCCGCACCCCGATCTGGATGCCGATCCCACCGAAGGATCCCTGGGTGCTGCTCTTCAGGTCCCGGAAGGTTTTGGCATCCATGAACACCGAGTGGGGGTCCAGGGTCTCCATCATGCCCTTGATGGCACCGTAGATCAGCTTTTGGGGGTCGGGGGCGGTGACGTAGCGGTCCAGCACCTGCTTGAAGGCGGTGGAGAATATCCGAAGCTGGAAATTGATCTGATCAAAGCTTCGGCTTTGAGCGAACAAACCTATCGTCCCTCCGGCCAGCACGCTGAACAGCGCGATGGCCGCCACTATCAAAGCGAATTTACGCCTGGTGATCATGATGAACCTGCCTTTCTGAATACCGTCTTCCATAATAAATATTCTTTCATTACCTTGTAACTATCTAGCCATTTGACCACGGATGGCGCACCGATTGACACCGATAGATCACACTATCCTCCTTATTTTTTGCAGCTTGGAACTGCCAAAGTTGAAGAGCAATCCTACCCGCAGTCCCGTCGTTTTTAAATAATTGAACAACTGCGCTTCATCGCTGGCGGTTAGAGTTGTTATAGCTTTGTTTTCAACCAGAACTTTCTCTTCCACCAACAGATCAGCCCTGAATTTTCTCTTGAAAACGACGTTCTTGTACTTGACATCCAAGTCCACTTGTCGCTGAAAACGAATATCTAAAGCTTCCAACTCGTAACACAAAGCATCTTCATAAACGGATTCCAAATATCCTGGGCCCAAGATTTTGTGCACTTCAATTGCCGCACCAATGATCTTACTAGGTCAAATCTTCAAATAGAAGATCAACCCTTTTACCTTTCTCGGTGTTCATCTGTGTGTTATCGGTGGTTAAAAAACCACTTCGTCTTTTCACAACGCTGAATAGTTACGTTATCTTTTTTTCATGGCGCTCAGCGCCAGCTGCCGCACCGCAGCGTGGATCACCTCCGACGGCTGGCTGCCATCCAAAAGTTTGACCCGTTGGGGGTCCGATTTGGCTATGGCCTTAAATCCCTGGCGGACCCTTTTATGGAACTTCAGGGCCTGGGTCTCCATCCGGTCCAGATTGCGGCGCCGGCCCTGGGCCCTCAAAAAACCCTTCTCCACCGGCAGGTCCAGCACCAGCGTCAGCTGGGGCCAGAAGCCGTCCACCGCAAACTGGTTCAGCTCGTTCACCATCTTCAGGTCCATGCCCCGGCCATAGCCCTGGTAGGCGGTGGAGGAATCGGCGAAGCGGTCGCAGATCACCACATTCCCGGCCTTGAGGGCCGGCACTATCACCTGGGCCAGATGCTGGACCCGGGAGGCCTGCAATAACAGCAGCTCGGTGAGGTCGGTCATTCCCTTGTTGCGGTTGTCCAGCAGGATCCTCCGGATCTTCTCGGAAATAGAAGGGCCGCCGGGTTCCCTGGTCAGCACTACCTTAAAGCCCTGGGCCTTGAGCCAGCTCTCCAACAGTTTGGCCTGGGTGCTTTTCCCGCAGCCCTCGATTCCCTCGAATGAGATGAACAGCCCCGTTTTTTTGATCTTTGATTTTTGATCTTTGATTTTAGCCGCCATCGGCTATTTTCTTCCCAGTTTCTTGATGAACTCTTCCACGTTCCTCTTGGCCTGGTCGTCCGGCACCTGGACCATGGGCGATTTCATGAAGTAGCTGGAGGGCTCCAGCATGGTCCCGGACAGCTTGTGGTCCAGGGCCAGCTTGGCGCAGCGCACCGCGTCGATCACCACCCCGGCCGAGTTGGGAGAATCCCATACTTCCAATTTCATGTCCAGGTTCAGGGGCACGTCGCCGAAGGTCTGGCCCTCCATCTTGATGTGGCAGAACTTGCGGTCCAGCAGCCAGGGCACGTAATCCGACGGGCCGACATGGATGTCGTCGGGATCCATCTTGTAATCCAGCATGGAGGTGACGGCGTTGGTCTTGGAGATCTTCTTGGACTCCAGCCGCTCCCGCTCCAGCATGTTCAAAAAGTCGGTGTTGCCGCCGAAGTTCAGCTGGTAGGTCTTCTGCAGCTTGACCCCCCGGTCCATGAACAGGCGGGTCAGCACCCGGTGGGTGATGGTGGCGCCCACCTGCGACTTGATGTCGTCGCCGATGCAGGGCACCCCGGCCTTCTTGAATCGGTTGGACCAGTACTGCTCGCGGGCGATGAACACCGGAATGCAGTTGACGAAGGCGCACTTGGCCTCCAGTATCTGCTCCACATACCATTTGGTGGCCATCTCCGAACCGACCGGCAGGTAGCTGACCACCACGTCGGTCTTGGTGTCCTGCAGCAACTTGACGATGTCCACCGTGGAGCCCGGGGCCTTCTGGATGATCTGGGACAGATATTTACCCAGGCCGTCGTGCAGCATGCCGCGCTGGACGGTGATCCCGCTCTTGGGCACCTGGCAGAACTTGAAGGTGTTGTTGGGCTTGGTGTAGATGGCGGTGGCCAGGTCCTTGCCCACCTTGTTCTTGTCGATGTCGATGGCGGCCGAGAACTCGATGTCCGAGATGTGATAGCCGCCCAGGTTGACGTGCATCAGGCCGGGGACCTTGTCGCTCGGCTTGGCGTTGCGGTAATAATGAACGCCCTGTACGAAGGAGGAGGCGCAGTTGCCAACCCCGATGATGGCCACCCGGACTTTGCGCTGGCCGGAACTTTTGGCGGCCGGCTGGACGGTTCTTTTGATGATCTTCTTTGCCATGTGGTCCCTTCCTAAAAACTGAATTTTTATTTTTCTGATGGTGTTTTCTTGTCTCTTATCAGGGGGTCCCCTGCCCCTTGGTCTTCTGGCGGATATGCAGGATCCTCTGCAGCGCGGTGACGTTGGTGAATACCGCCAGCACCCACAGGGCGATCTCGAATATCCAGTGCTGGTCGAAGATCCCGGTGAACACCGAGGCGGTGATGATCACCGCTATCCGCTCCGGCCGTTCCATGATGCCCACCTTGCAATCCTCGCCCAGCCCCTCGGCCCGGGCCCGGGCGTAGCTGACCATCAGCGAGCCGGCCAGCGCCAGGTCGGTCAGGATGACCAGCCGCCACATCTCGCTGCCGGCATAGTAATAGGACAGCCCGATGAACATGGCCAGCTCCGAGTAGCGGTCCAGCACCGAATCGTAGAACATGCCGAACTTGGTGCTGCGGCCCGAGCGGCGGGCCAGCGATCCGTCGATGGCGTCGCAGATGGCCGACAGCAGTGCCACCAGGCCGCCCCAGAAGAAATGGCCGGTGGCGAACAGCAGGCCCGAGCCCAGCCCGAACAGAAATCCGGCGGTGGTCAGCCAGTTGGGCTTGACCCTGGTCCAGACGAAGAAATTTATCACCGGATTGAACAGGTTGACAAATCCGGTCTTCAGCCAATTGGGAAACATCTATTCCTTTCCGGCAATAACGATTACAAATTCGCCCTTGGGCTTCTTGGTTCGATACTTTTCCGCCAGCTCGGGCAGCGGGCCCCGTTCGAATTCCTCGAACATTTTGGTGAGCTCCCGGCAGACCGCCGCCGGGCGGGATTTAAAAACATCAGCCAGTTCCTGCAAAGTGCGGCTGATGCGGTGGGGGGATTCGTAGATCACGATGGTCCGGGATTCCCGCTCCAGCTGCTCCAGGGCCTTGGCCCGGCGGCCCGGCTTGACCGGAAGAAATCCGGTGAAGACGAACTGGCTGGTGTCCAGGCCGGAGGCGATCAGGGCGGAGATCAGGGCGGTCGGTCCGGGAATGGGGACCACCTTGATGCCGGCCGCCACCGCCTGAGCCACCAGGGCCACCGCCGGATCGGAGA
This sequence comes from Candidatus Edwardsbacteria bacterium, assembly GCA_031082425.1. Taxonomy (NCBI): domain Bacteria; phylum Candidatus Edwardsiibacteriota; species Candidatus Edwardsiibacteriota bacterium. The sequence continues at coordinate 119,137 of JAVHLB010000001.1, forward strand.
TGCCGGGGGTTCCGGCGTCGGACACCAGGGCCATATTGGCCCCTTCCTGCATCCGGCGGATCAGCTCCGGGGCTTTCCCCTTCTGGTTGTAAGAGTAGAAAGAACTTAACGGGGAGCTTATCCCGTAGTGCTTCAGCAGCAGGCCGGTGTGCCGGGTATCCTCGGCGGCGATCAGCTGAACCTCCTTGAGGACCTTCAGCGCCCTCAGGGTGATGTCCTCCAGGTTGCCGATGGGCGTGGCCACTAAATATAATTTTCCAGACATTTGAATAATCTTTAAACGTTTAAAACCTTTTCAACGTTTTAAACGTTGGCCTAGAGCAGATCCTTGAGCTTGGAGTACCGTCCGAAGCTGGAGGCCTTGAGGGCGAACCGGAAATCCTTCAGGGCATTCTGCACTATCCCGTCCAGGCGCTTGCCCAGCACTATCCGGAAGGAATCTACAAAATTATCCATCCATTCGGCAAAGCCCTTGCCCAGCTCCTCGGAGGTGGTCACGATCTTGCCCTCGCCAGTGATCTCGTCGCCGGAATCGAATTCCTTGAGGAAGGGATAGTGCACCGAGGCCGCCTCCTTCGAGGAGGCGATGGTCTTGCTGACCAGGGTGGGGCCGGCGATGTTGCGCATTTCGGCCATCAGCTTGTTCATGGCCTTGACGAACAGTTCTATCTGGGCGGGGCTGGCATGCTCGGCCAGCACCGGCAGTTTGTCGTAGGCATCCACGATCACCGCCCCGGGGGCGGTGGCCGCGGCCTTGAGGGCCGCCTTCAGCAGGTCGGGGGTGATGCCCTCCACCTTCCAGGTGAAATAGCCGGAGACCGGCGCCCCCTCCTTGAAGCGGACGTAGGAGATGTCCACCCCCCGCCGGATCTCCATGAAGCCGTCGAACTTGACCGAGGTCAGCTTCTCGAACAGCTTTTCCGGTTCCACATTGGACAGGTCCAGGTTCTTGAAAACCGGCTTGACGCTGAAGACGGCCAGCATCATGTCCACCAGCTCCTCCGGCGTCTCGTAGATGGAGACCGTGCCGGTGGTGGATTTTTTGGCCTTATCTATCACCTCGGAGATGGAGATCTGCTTGCGCTCGGTGCGGGAGAAATGCCCGGCGTTCACCGGCTCGCCCTTCTTGAGATACAGCAGCTGGACCATGTCGGGATAGATGATCTCCAGGTATCCGGAGATCTTGCTGGCCCGCTCTTTTTTATTGTCGGCCAAAATGTTGTCCAGGTGGACGAATTCAAGTTTGGCGTTCTGGAGGCTTGACCTGCCCTTGGGAAATCGCATCTTCGCTCTATCTGATTATTGAAATTTTTTGGATCTTACTCTCGTTTCCGGATATGACGTTTAAAATATAAATGCCGGCTGAAACTTTATTGCCGTTCTGGTCCGCACCGTTCCAGACAGTCTGGTTGTCTTTGATATCGATTTTTTTAACCAGTTGCCCGGTTATGTTGTATATTTTAGCTTTTGTGTTTTTATTATCAATGCCGTTGCACTGGATGTTGATTTTATTTTTAGCCGGATTAGGCCAGGTTGTCACCGTAAATACTTCGGGTTTATTTATTATTTCCGGCTTCCCTGACACCCCCAACGGGATGGTTGTCTTGGTAACGTAAATTTCACCATCGTTTTGGTAGCATACCCACACCGTGCTGTCGTTTTCGGCCACTATATCCGGGTTAATGCAATTGTGCAAAGCTGTGTCGGATATCTGCACTGGCGGTTGTGACCACATACTGTCGTAAAAAGTATTTAGAAAAATGCTGTGGCTGTCGCTCCAAGCAATACTAGGTTTAGCTAAATTGGTTATGGCCGCGTTTTGTGGATGGATTTGAGTTTTGATTGTGTATATACTATCAGCAATAAAATCTGAAGTTATAAATTTGTTGTCTATTAAAGACATCGCATCATTTGAGTCGGCATATGCTGAGATAACATGAAGATCGCCATTCTCTGAAAAGCCTATATCAAAGGGGCAGGGCATTAAACTGTATGGTTGTGTATAATTATTCCAACCTGCGATACTTAAATACACCCATCCGGTATCCGGTATCCAACCCAAGGCGTCAACAGACAACCAAGAAAAACCGCCCATTGAATAACTATCCATAAAAAATATTGTTGCGGGTTGTTGATAGATATTTAATGACAATCCATAAGAACTATAATTGGTATATGAAATAATGCCATATCCACTTCCCTGTCGAATGCATTCCGGTTGATCCCATGCCCCACTATCATAGCGCATAATATAAACGCTGTAAAACCCTGTTGTATCAACAGCGGTCCAGGAAAGAAATTTCGTTCCTGAATCCCCGGCCATAATTGAAATACGACCATACGGTCCGTATTGCGGGAAAGTAAATATACTGTCAATTGCAGTGTATGGTCCATACCAACTGCTTAAATATACAGCATACTGTATTTTCCCGGCACTGTCCCAAGCTGCCCATACCGACCCGGTAACCTTATTGCAGGTTATATCGCAGCTTATCTGATCGACATCATCAGTGGTCAGCCAATCACGACTTGACCAACCGGCATTATAGCGTTGATAGCACACATCATAATTACCTTGGGCGTTGGACAGCCACTCCACCCATATCTGATCTTGGTTATCTATTATTATCCTGGGGAGACTATCGCTATAGCTATCGCTGGTCAAACGCCAGGTTTGGCTTGCCGCATAACTAATATCAAAAGCTATCAAAGAACAAAACGACAAAACAACCAGGGAGATAAGCCGCCTCATAGTAGCACCTCCCTAATAAAAAGTTATCCGCAAACCAATCAATTTATATACTTGGTGCCTTGGTGTCTTAGTGGTTAAAAAGGGGTTGTTTCCCTGGATTCCCGTCGGCACGGGAATGACTGCATTGCCGGGCGATGGTGCCTGGGCGGATCGCGATCCGCCTACGGTGATGTTTTCTTTATGCCCTCTGTGGTTGAAATGGCGTTATCGTCACCCATTCATCCTGCCAGACAGAAGGAAAACTCAGGGTGACAGAGCCTCTGTGCCTTGGTGTCTTGGTGGTTAAAAAGGGGTTGGTCCCCTGGATTCCCGTCGGCACTGGAATGGCCTGTATTGCCGGGCGATGAGGTCCGGGCGAAAGACCTTTCGCCCCTACAATATAAAAAATCTCTGTGGCCGGTACTAGATCTCTTTGAACTTCTCCTTGAGGGTGGCGTAGCGCCAGTATTCCTCCAGGTCCGGCATGGAGGGGATCTTGATCCCCTCGCCGGAGAAGGCTATCAGCGACGAGGCCTGCATCTTCTCCAGGATATCCTTGGCCTTGGGGATGCTGACCCCCACCTGCTTGGCCAGTCCTTCCGGAGTATAACTGCCCTTGATGAAAACTCCCGATCCGTCCGGAGCGCCCTTCTCCCGGCCCATGGCCAGCAGCGAGGCCGCCACCCGGCAGACATCGTCCTTCTGCAGCAGGATCTTCACCTGCTCGTTGGTCTCCCGCAGGCGCTTGACCAGGCTGGAGATCAGGTATTCCACCATGGGGTTCTCCTGCAGCTGGGCCTTGAAGGCCGCCCGGTCCAGTATCAGCAGGGAGACCTCGCTTAGGGCTATGGCCGCAGCCGAGCGCGGGGCATCGTCCACGATGGCCATCTCACCCAGAAAGGAACCCTCCGACAGCTCGGCCAGGACCTTTTTGACCCCCCCGGCGTTGTTGGATATCTCCACCTTGCCGGATTTTATCAGGTACATCTCCTCGCCTTTGTCGCCCTCCTTGAAGAGGACCTCCCCGGCGGCCAGGTTCTTTTCGAAAGCCCCTTGAGCTTCGGCCATTATATTCTCCTTTTAAACATACTTAACAAAATATCATATCATAACTTAATGGATAATGTCAACAATAAATTCCCTTAGAATTTGCGGGCCAAGGCCTTGAAAAAGAAAGGACGGCACGCCGGCCGCCCTTTGATTATTGCTTTATTATGCCTTCAATTATATGTCAGGCTTTCCATTCCGACATCCTTTTCCCTATCACTACCGACAATTCTTCGATCTTATACCGTTCCTGTCCCATGGTGTCCCGGTCCCTTAGGGTCACCGTCCTGTCCTGCAGGGTCTGAAAGTCCACCGTGACGCAGAACGGGGTGCCGACCTCGTCCTGCCGTCGGTACAGCTTGCCGATACCGGCGGTGTCGTCGTAGACCGTCCGCAGGACCGGCTGAAGCAGGGATCTGATGCTTTTGGCGGTCTCCACGATGGCCGGCTCGTTCTTCTTCAGCGGCAGGACCGCCACCTTGATGGGGGCCAGCTCGGGGTGCAGTTTCAGGACGGTCCGGGTATGCTCATCGCACAGCTTGCCGTTCAGCTGGCGGACCTTTTTCAGCAGTTCGATCCGGTCGGCCCCCGGCAAACTGCAGGCGGCGTCTGTCTCCAGCAGCGAGCCGGGAAGTTTTTCGATGGCGGTTTGCAGGGCTTTTTCTATGGCCTGCAGCTGCTCCAGGGTCGGGCCGTCGGAGCCCGGCTTTTTCTGGGCCTCGGCCATCTTCTTGCCGATGCTTTTCAGGGCCGCGGCCGCCGCCTCCTTGAGAGGGTTCACGGATTCCTGGGACGGCCGGCTGAGCTGTTCTTCTTGATAGGCCTCGCACAAAAAGGCCAAAGTGGCCCGGTCGGCCCCGGCCGAGGGCTCGATGACATAGGGTATGTACTTGGCGCCCTTTTTGCCGGTGGCGGGATCGGCATAGGCTTCGTCGAAATATTCCATCTTTTCGGTGGAATGCTCGTTCCTGGCCAATTTCAGGCGGGCCAGATCGGCCTCGTTTACATTGTTGCTGTGGGCCGTCAGGTCGTAATCTTGGCGGTTGGCCACGCCCTCCAATTCGCTCCAGCCCAGGGATCCGGGGAACAGATACTCCAGATCAACGCAGGCCTTGGCGTAATGGGCCAGCTCCTCCTGGGCCTGGGGGCGTTTTTTAAGGCGCTCCGGGCTCATGCCCAGTCCGATATACCAGTTGTAGCGGGCCTCCACCCATTCCTTATGCAGCTGGTCGTCGTCCTTCTCGCCGGGCTGGAGGTACTGCGGAGGCTTGCAGAAATATTCTATCTCCATCTGCTCGAACTCCCGGGTGCGGAAGGTGAAGTTGCCCGGGGTGATCTCATTGCGGAACGACTTGCCAACTTGGGCAATGCCGAAGGGCAGTTTGCGCCGCATGGACTGCAGGACGTTGAGGAAATTGGTGAATATCCCCTGGGCGGTCTCGGGGCGAAGGTAGGCTACACTTGAGACGTTCGGATTTGTTATTACCAGAGCCTTGATCGCATTATTGTCATTAACATTAAAATCAATATGATGTTTTGGCAAACCGCTTACCTGTGGAACTATTGATTTTGCATATTCTACAATATTAACTCTAAAAGTCGTAAATGATGAACAGTCGTTACATTTTAACTCCCAGCTTGCTGCCGGTATAACAATATTCTTTCGTTGAGCACTTTGATTAATAGAAATTTTAAAATCGTTGGCATTAAAACTTTCAGATGATAGTTCATTCTTCCCGCTTACGGTAAGAACTGCTTTACTGAAAGGCACATATTCTAAATCACTATCTAGTGGGACATCAAATATTATATTTGGTGTTTTTAAAACATATGTATTTGGATTGTATTCAATTTTTCCCGACATACACGCATAGATAGAAATAACGCTTTCCTGCACCGGCCCGACGTGGGTTTGAAACATCCCGTTGAAATTGCGGGGCTCGGTCAGCTCGCCGCCGCACTCGGGACACTTGTCTCCTTTTATATGATCGGCCCGGAATCTTTTGCGGCATTTCTTGCAGTCCACCAGCGGATCCACGAAGGTCTTCTCGTGGCCGGAATACTGCCACACCAGGCGGTTCATGATGATGGCCGCATCCAGCCCCTCCATGTCCTCCCGGGAATAGACCACGCTCTTCCACCAGGCTTTCTTGACGTTGTTCTTGAGCTCCACCCCCAGCGGGCCGTAATCCCAGGTGGAGCCCAGGCCCCCGTAGACCTCGGAGGATTGGAATATGAACCCCCGCCGTTTGGACAGGGAGACTATCTTCTCAAAGGCATTGTCTGGTCTGGGCACTTGAATTCCCTCGCAATTATTGTTGCTTAAATTAATTGGCCACGGATTTTCGCGGATCATATATAAAAATGTCGACTGTCATTCCCGAGGAATCGGGAATCCACGTTGATTTGAACATTTATTATAACTCTTATCCCCCTTTAAAATCAAGGATAAATAACAAAAGCCCCGCAATTGCGGGGCTAAAACGAGGTTGGTCACATTGCTTTTTATATGCTCATTTTATTTCGTCCGTTTATTCACTATCTCCTCGAGCAGCGGCCCCAGCTGGACGCTGTATTCATCCTTCCGGTCCTGGTTAATGGAGATCATCACCCTTCGGCCGATCAGCTCGCCCTCCGGCTTCACCCCGAACTCCTCGGACTCAAAGTCCTCCTCCCATTCTGACCCCGGCCTGGCCCCCCGGCAGATTATTACGTAGCGGCCCCGGCTCCTTTCCCGGACCCCGGTGATCCGGCCCTCGATCCTGACGGCCTTGCCGCCGGCCTCCAGCATCCGGGCCCTGATGCTCCGGCCGGCCGGGCTCTTCCCGCCCGCGATGTCACCTAAAATATAGAATACCCCCGAGGCCAGGAACAGGGCCAACAGCCCCCCGACTGTCAGCAGCAGCGGCCCCAGCCAGAAATGGGAGAACTTGGCCAGCTGGGCCTGTTGGGGTTTTTGGGGATTGTACCTGACGTCAACCTCGGCCCCGATGGCGAACTCCGGGCTGGAACTGCCGGTGCTGCCCTTGAATTGGAAACTCCGGCCATCCGGGGTCCGGAATTCCACCATCGGATAGTAGGATGGACGGGGGCTTTCCTCGTCATCGGCCACCTCGCCCTGCTGCATCGCCACCACCCTGCCCTGGGCGATCAATCCGGTTCGGAAAAGGGCCGCCCTCTTGGCCCCCCACACCAGGCCGGCGATCAGGGAAGCCAGCCCCAAGCCCCCAAAAAGAAAAAAAACCACCCACTTCATAAAACCCTTTTTACTCTTTATGTGACAGAAAAGACCTTTGTTTGCCAGTCTTAAAATGAAACCCCGCAAACTTGTCCGGATCATCTGACCTGTTACGACAGGCGGACACAGCCCACGGGGTTCTGTTAAGTTGGTTTATTGCGGCCATCCCGGCGGTGCGGGGATGGTTTTGGCGCCCGGCTCCGGGGCCGGGGTCTCGTCGTTCTGGCTGGCGATGATCACCACCGCCGAGGTGGCCACCACCGCCGCCGCCCCACCGATGATGGCCGGGGTAGTGGCGTACCAGGCCGTGGCCGCCGCACTCCCCATCGACCCTATCTTGATGGCCGCTCCGGCCCACATGGTCATGAACGCCAGCTTGGCCGCCGTCATCACCACCGGGTTGTGGGCCGAGTCCCCCTTGGCCACCGTGATCATCATCTTGTCCTTCACCAGCACCTCGCCCCCGGCGTCGCCCTGGATGCCAACCTCGCCCTTAAGAACGTTCAGCTCGGTGGAGTCCCCCTCCACGAACACCCCGAACACCGTCCCCCGGATGCCGGCCACCGCCGTCGGTGTGGTCACCGTGAACTTGGATTCCTGGGAGGACAGCTTGCGGATGGAGCCCAGGATCTTGCCGGCGGCCAGCTTGAAGGAGTTGATGGCGGCGGCGGGCTTCTTCTGCCTCTCCATCCTCTCGATCTCCAGCCGGCCCTTGTCCTTCAGCTTGAGGATGCTGCCGTCCGACAGCTTCAATTCGGCCTCGGACCCGTCATCGGTGGAGATCATGTCACCGGGATATACCGTCATCTTCATCACCGCCGGGACCGATGCCTGGCTGCCCTGGCGCTGCACCTCCACCTTTCCCTTGATGAAGGTGATCCTGGCCTGGGACGGCTTGAATTCGGCCCGGGCCGGCTGAAGGGCCATCAGCATTATGGCCGCGGTTAAAATCGAGACGATCTTATTCATTTTATATCTCCTTATTTGATCTTCACTAATTTACGGGTCCGCTCCTGGCCGCCCGACGCCAGGCGCATGATGTAGACGCCCGAAGCTATCTTCCGGCCGCCGTTGTCCCGGCCGTTCCAGGTCTGGCTGTAATAGCCCGGCAGGGCGGTTCCCTCGGTCAGGGTCCTGACCAGCTGTCCGGCCACATTGTAGACCTTCAGGCTGACCTGCCCGGCGGCCGCCAGCTGGTAGTTGACGGTGATGCTCTGGGCGAAGGGGTTGGGATAGGTCTGGTTGAGGTCAAAGCTCAGGGGTTTCAGGTCCAGACCGCCCAGGCTCCGGTTGGTGTAGATGACGGCGAACTCCCGGCTGCCGGAGAATCCCAGTTTTCCGCTTCCGCTTATCACCGTGGACTTGCCGGTCCTGCGGTCCACCAGGTAAAGCTGGTAACCATCGGGAATTGTTTGGGACAGGTTGTAGGCCAGCTCCGCCGGCCGGTCATCCGATGAGGTCTTGACCGTCAGCGGCCATTCGACGTGGTCGGAACCGGGGCGGAAGTCGTATTGGTATGACCGGCAGGGACCCTGGTTCCAGTCGTCATGCGGGATGTAGGCCATAACGTCGCTGCTGACCAGCGGCGGTTTTTCGGCGTCCAGCCGGTCGTAGCCGGCCTTAGCCTGGGGCGAGATCCCGATCCTGATGCCCCGGTCGGCGGCCTGGCCGCTGCTGGCCGAGAATTCCGCCTGCCAGCTTACCTCGACCTTGGGGGAGGCCACCAAGCGGACCCCCTTGGCGGATGATTTGAAGGCCGGCATCATGAACAGCGTGCAGGGCTGCAAGGCATACACCGCATAGCCCTGCCAGGGCTGCAGGTGGCTGGCGCTGTCGAAGGCCGACAGGCTGTCCCAGGCCCCGTTGTTGACGAAATCGTAGCTGTGGTCGGAATAGCTCCACATCCTCTGCCGGACCAGGCTGTCGTTCAGGAACATATTATTGGTGGTATCGTTGTAGGTCCGCATCTGCTGCATGGTGTCGATGACCTCGATGGCCTGCACCAGCACCGGGTCCTCGAACGGACAGCCGATCAGGTTCCAGCCGGGCTGCAATCCGACGTTTGAGTAATTGTCCTGCTGGAGGCCCTGGATATCGATGGTGGCGTTGTTGGCCGAGGCCAGCCAGTAACCGTAGCCGTTGTAGATGTCCGGGCGGGCCGGGAACGAATTTGCGGCGGCATCATATCCGAACATCAGCCAGGTGCTGTCGCTGTAGGCTCCCAGATCGTCGCCCAGGTTGGTCAGGGCGGCATTGGTCCCCGGCTTGACCGGGACCGAGAACAGTTTGTAGGCCCCTCCGGTCCAGGCCACGCTGAGGGTCTCGTAGGGCTGGGCGGTGAAGGTCCAGGGGTTGGGCACGGTAGTGGTGTCGGTCCGCAATTGGTTGCTGTTGATGTCGCTGACCGAATCCACCCGGAAGGAATAACTGGCGCCCGGCAGGAAGCTGTTGTGCATCAGGAAGACATTATACCCGGCCGAATCCCAGTTCTGCACCCAGCCGCCGGGGTTGGGGGTGCAGGTGAAGCGCAGGGATAAGCTGTCAGTCGGTTCGGAGAAGCCGATCATGATCGGCTCATCCAGCATCACCCCGGTCTGGCCGTTGAAGGGCTGGACGAAGCTGAGGTACGGCCCGATGGTGTCCGGCGCCGCTGCGGTCATGAACCCGATGCTGTCCCGCCCGGTCAGAGCGTTGCCGGCCGTATCCTGCACCCCCAGCACCCTGACGGTGTAGGAGGTCAATTCGGAAAACGGACTGTGATTGAATACTATTGTGGTGGAGTCCGCGCTCCAGGCCGTATCCACCAGGCCGGGAGCCGGCACGAAGCTGTAGCTGACCCCGGATTTCCGGACCGGCTCGGAGAAGGTGATCCGCACGCTGTCCGAGAGACCCACCGTCGATGCCCAATCCAGCGGCAGGTTAGACGCGATGTAGGGCAGGGTGGTATCGGCCGCCGGGTTGAAGATCGACATCGAGTCCCGACCCAGGGTGAACTCCGGGTTGTCGGTGAAATTTCCGGCCTGGCTTAGGACTATCGATCCGCCGTCGGCATTGCCGTAGATGTTGCGGACGGCGATGTTCGGGAACTGCCAGCCCGGGGTGGCCCCGTTGTCGTAGCGCCCGGCCACCATGGTGGATTCGTCGGCCGCCTCGGAGAATCCGCTGTTGAAATCCGACGGCAGGTAGTTCAGGGTGATCAGGCTGGCGTCGGCCGCCAGTCCGGCACCGGAGAAGGACCAGGTCTTCCTGAGGCAGGCGCTGGAATCGTTGACCAGCGGGTGGACCGCCCCTTTGATCCCGGCGGTGACGAAGGCCGGCGCGGTGTTGTTGAACACCTGGATTCCGGCTTCGCTGTACCCCCCGGAGGCGGTGCCCAGCTCGTAGTAGATGGTGGTGTCAACCGAAACGGGGATGAGTTTGGAAAGCCTGCCTTCCACGTAGCCGGATAACAGCCACAAATACCCCAGGCTGTCTAGGGTGATGGTGCTGGCGCCGGTGTTCAGGACCCCGTCCAGGTTCAGGCTCCCCTTGATCGTCCTGTCGGCATGCAGCTGAAGCGCCCCGGCGGCCACTGTCAAATCACGGGGTCCGCCGATGACCGGGAACTCGAAATTGGAGGTGGTGTCGGCCCCAAGATTGTCATAGATCAAAGCGGCGGCCGGGCCGTAGGCCAGCTGGCCGGAGGCTATCCGGCCGGTGGTCTGCCGGTAGCCGGAGCGGATACGGACCGTGTCGGCCAGCTCCAGCCCCGGGAAGCTGGCCAGGATAAGGCTGTCCAGGTCCGTTATGTTCGGCGGCAGCCGGAACATATAGGGATTGTTGAGGACCATCAGAGACGAGGTGCTGTCGGCCGACAAGACACCCGTGAATGTGTCAATGCTGTCCTGCAGGGTCAGGGTATGGCCGCCGACATCGAGCACTCCCTGGTAAAGGCTCAGCCTTCCATTGACCCGGGCGTCGAAGGCCAGGGCCACCGTATCGCTCGGCAGGGCGCCCTGCCCGACGGCCAGGTGATACAGGCCGGCGGCCGTCCCCGGCAGCTCGTTGCCGGTGTTCAGCGTTCCGCCTCCGTGGGTCCCGTAGACCAGGTTGATGTCGCTCTGCAGCACCGGGGGCATCAACAGGCTCCCGGAATTGCGGACGATGGTGGAGCCGGTGCGCAGGCTTAGGTTGGCGGAATTGTCCACCACGCCCTGTATCAGATACAGGGTGTCATGCAGGGCCAGCGGTGATGTGATGGTCAGAAAGCTTGAGCGGTCCCATGACAGTTTGCTTAAATTGTTGACCGTGGACGGCATTGTCTGGGTGACGGCATTCCCCTGGAATACCAGCGACGAGGTGCTATCGGTCATCAGCAGACCGCTGCCGGTCAAGCTGTCGCCCATGGTCAGCGTATTGGCCCCCACCACCATGTTTCCCAGGCTCAGGTTCAGCGGCCCGGAGCAGGTGATGTTCCGCCGCATCACGCTCCCGCCGGTGCTGTTGTCAAGCGTAAGACGCCCCCCGGTGATGCCCGGCAGGTAAAGGGGGTCCATGGACCCGAAGAAGCTGGCCCGGCTGGTATCGGTGAGGATCAGCTCACCGGCTGGTCCCACCGTGTCTATCAGGCCATAGGAGGAAAAGCTTTTTCCATTAAAGCGGATTCCGCCCGATAGCGAGAGGTTGTTCCAGACGTTGAGGGTATCGCGATCCACGATCAGGGTGTCGGTGAAACCCTTGACCGCCAGGAACATGATGGCGGACGAACTGGCCGGCATTTCCGCCCCGGCCGTGATCGTGCCCGCCCCGTATTCCAACCCCACCTGATTTACGAAAACCACCGGGCCGGCCCCGGACAGGCTGCCGTTGCCGCTGCGGAATATCACCGAGGCGTTCTGGAAGGTCAGCTTACTTCCCCCGTTATTCAGGGTGCCGTTGATCAGCTCCAGGCGGTTGTAGACCAGCAGGGTGTCGGTCATGGTAACCGTGGCCGGCCGGTTGATGGAAAGCGTTCCCACGTCCCGGAACTGGCCGGGCAGGCTGACCGGCGAGGTGCTGCCGCCCATGATGGCCAGCTGGGATGTTCCATCGCCCATCAGGTTCCCCGAGGTCTGGTAGACCGGACCGAACAGGGACAGGCGCCTGCCGTCAATTCTTAGGTTGTTGGCCAGCAGCTTCAGAGTGTCCATCACCGACAGATCCTTGTCCAGATAAACCTGGTCCCCGTAGCTTTCGATGATCAGCTGGTTGACGGTGTCCGGCAGTCCCGGGCCGGCATGGTAGGGCCCGGTTCCCCAGGAGTAGATGCGGTAGTTGGCTCCCGTGCCGTACTCCCTGGCCCCCTGGTTGCGGATCGCCCCCTCGTCCCACCCCGTCGGGTACAGGCCGAACATGTCGCTGTAAGATAGCCCGGCCCCGTTCATTAGCTTGAAGGCTCCCAGACTGCCCTGGCCCAGAACCTCCCACTCGGGGATCAACAGGTGGGATCCGGGAAAGACAACGAAATCTATATAGCCGGTCAACACCTCGCCCGCCCCTGCGTAACTCTGGGTATCGGCCCCGCAGAAGACTATGGCGGTGGAGTCCGGCCCTCCGCCGGCGATGCCGGCCAGGGTGTGAAAGTAATTGCTATAAAGAAATAAAGTATCGATGCCCGGGTTAAGGGTGTCGGTCAGGTACAGCCAGCCGGGATCATAAACTGTGAAGTCCCCGGCAACCCTCAGCTTGCGGTTGCCGCCCGAGCCAAGCACGGCGTTGGCCCCATAAAGGGTAAAGTTTTCCACCGTCAGCTCCGGCTTGGCGGCGCTGGTCAGGAAAAGGGCGCCCGGGCCGGTGGTACTGATCGTAAGGTTCCGCACCGAGAAGGCCGGGCCTCCGGGAAGCATATGGTCCCCGGCCTGCTGGAAGCAGTCCCAGTTCAGGTTGCCGAAGGCCTGGTCCAAGCCAGCCGGGGTGGTGCTCATCACCCCGGTGATGTTGATAGTCGAAAGGCTGTCCCAGCTGGCGGCCGGTATGGTGTCGCCGTCCATCTGGTGGACGTACTGACTGCCGGGCCCGAAGACCAGAGCAGCACCGGAATTGATTGTCAGCGGACCCATCTGACGCTGGTAAACCCCGGTGTTCACCAAAATATCGTCCCCCGGGCCGTCATTGACCGTAACCATGGAGTTCTGGTCCACCACCCCGTTGACAACCATCTGGTCAATCGTGACCGGGATGTCCACGTTGACCGAATGGCCGGCCATTATCATGATCAGGCTGTCGGTGGCCGGGTTGGGGGTGTACATCATGGCGTTGCCGTTCCAACTGGCTCCCCCGTCATCGGAGAAGTCCCAGGTCCAGTATTCGCTCCACATCCCGGAAGACACCGTCTGCCAGATCCGCAGCGGGATCTTGCCGATGACGTAGATGTCATCGTAATTGTACATGGCGCAGTAAACGTCGCCGCCCTGGTCCACTTTTATGTCTGTGAAATGGGAACTGTATACGGTGTAGACGCTGTCCACCACCATGGGTGTGGGCAGGCGGGGGTCCACCAGTTTGACATAACCGCTGCGCCAGCAACCGATGTAAAGCAGGGAATCGGACGGATTGTAGGCCACGGCGCTGACTGAATCGCCCACCTGCACCGAGTCCAGCACGTCCATGCTGTCCATGAACTGCAGGGAATACTGGCTGCTCCCGTTGCAGGCGAAGAACATGCGTTTATTGATCGGACACAGGGCGAAATCGGAGGGATTGTCTCCCACCGTCAGGATGTTGGCCAGGGTGTTGTCCGAGGTGTTGACGATGGCCATCTGGTCGGTGTTGGGCAGGGACAGGTAGAGCCGGTTGGCCGCCGGATTGGAGGCCATGGCCTTGTTGAAGTTGGACATCATCCCCGGAATGTATATCTCGGCCGTCAGAACATTGGTGGCGCCGCTGAAGACCCCCAGCGAATCCTTGGTCCCCAGGGGATTGGCATTGGGAACGTAGACGCTGTTGGTCGGCGGATAGTAATGGATGAACCCGTTGTAGTTGGTCAACGCCCCGTTGAAGGAATAGTCGGCCGCGCTGTAGACGTGAGTCTGTCCGTTCCAGTCATCGTTGACGTAGATCTTGTTGTTGTCGGGATTGCAGGCGGTCCAGGTTCCCCCCTGCCAGCCGCCCAGGGAGGTGTCTACGGTGTTGGTGGCGCAGTCGACCGCGTAAAAGGTCTCGTTGCCACCCTTGTAGTAGAACCGGTTGTTCAGCGGGTCGTAGGCCGGGGGATAAGGGCTCACCGCCCCCGCCACCGGCCCCAAGGATGAGTCCCCGGAGCAGTCCATGGCCAAAAAATTGCCCGGTCCGGCATTGCCCGAATACATCCGGTCGCTGACGCTGCTGTAGACCAGGTAGCTCGGGTAGGCCATGCTGGCCCCGGTGTAGATCTGCTTCTTGACCCCGTACCTGACGGCCCAGCCGGGCATTGCGGCCAACAGCAGCGTTAATGTAACCAAACCAATTTTTCTCATGTCCCCTCCCAGCATTATTTATTCCCTTGATTTTATTTTGATTGCCTGTTTACGGATTGGGCCAGCCCGGCGGGGCGGGGATGGTTTTGGCGCCCGGCTCCGGGGCCGGGGTCTCGTCGTTCTGGCTGGCGATGATCACCACCGCCGAGGTGGCCACCACCGCCGCCGCCCCACCGATGATGGCCGGGGTAGTGGCGTACCAGGCCGTGGCCGCCGCACTCCCCATCGACCCTATCTTGATGGCCGCTCCGGCCCACATGGTCATGAACGCCAGCTTGGCCGCCGTCATCACCACCGGGTTGTGGGCCGAGTCCCCCTTGGCCACCGTGATCATCATCTTGTCCTTCACCAGCACCTCGCCCCCGGCGTCGCCCTGGATGCCAACCTCGCCCTTAAGAACGTTCAGCTCGGTGGAGTCCCCCTCCACGAACACCCCGAACACCGTCCCCCGGATGCCGGCCACCGCCGTCGGTGTCGACACCGTGAACTTGGAGCTCTTGCCGGCCAGTTTCTTGATCGATCCCAGGAGCTTGCCCTGGTAGACCTTCAGGGCGGTTCGGGCGGCCCGGTCCTTTTTGTCCCGCTCCATCAGCTCGATCTCCATCAGGCTGTTGTCCCTAAGCTTGAGGATGCTGCCGTCATTCAGGATGATCTCTGTCTCGGCCAGTTCCTGGCATCTGACCTTGTCGCCGGTGTAAAGGGACATCTTGATAAAAGCCGGCCTCCAGGCTTCGGTGGCCACCCGTTGAATGTTGACCGGTCCCTTTAAAAAATTTATCCTGGCTTCGGTGGGCCGGTACTCCCCCTGTGATAATTTCAGCGGCCACAGGACGAACAGGGCCGAAAGTATTGCGATGTATGAAGAATATCTTTTTTTCATCCTGCCGGTTTCCTTCTATTTGATCTTAAGTATCTTCTGGGTCAGGGACTTCCCGTCGGAGGCCAGGCGGACGAAGTAGACCCCAGAGGAGATGCTGCCTCCGGCGTCGTCCCGGCCGTCCCACCCGGCCGAATAGTAGCCCGGGCTCAGGTCCTGGTCCACCAGGGTCCGGACCAGCTGCCCGGTGATGTTGTAGATCGTGATGCTCACCGGTCCGGCCCGGGGGATCTGATAGGTTAGGTTCATTTGATTCCGGAAGGGGTTGGGGGCCGCCCGGCTCATCAACAGAGACAGCGGCTTGATATTCAGCTGGGAAAGTTTACGATCCGTAAAGATGACGGAGTACTGCGCGGTGCCGCTAAAACCCACCGGCTGGTCGGGGACGATCTCCAGGCCGGTGCCGGCCGAGCGGTCCGCCAGGTAAAGTTTATGGCCCGACGGAAGCGCCCCGCTTAATTTGAACGACAAGGCACCCTCTTTATCGGAGGTCTGGGCCGTCAGCGGCCATTCGATATGATCGGCCGGAGGGCGGAAGTCGTACTGGTACTGCCGGCAGGGCCCGCGGTCCCAGTCATCATGGGGAATATAGATCTTGACCTGGTTGCTTACCAAGGGCGGCTTCTCGGAGTCCAGCCGGTCGTAGCCCTCTCTGGCCTGGGATGACACCCCCAGCCGGAGGCCCCCATCGGAGGCCCGGCCGCTGGCGGCGCTAACCTCCAACTGCCAGTCAATCCGGTATTCGTTATGGGCCGTCTTCGGCAGGCCGGTCTTGGTGGCCAGGGTTTGAATGTACAGCGAGCATCCGGCCGCGGCATACAGGGCATAGCCCTTCCAGGGGTTCATCCGGGCGGCGGGGTCGGCCGGAGACAGGCTGTCCCAGGCGCCGTTGTTGACAAGGTCCGGCGTATTGTCGGTGTAATGCCATATCCGGGGGCTGACCAGGTCCCATGAGGAAGGATCGCTGTATGGCCGCCAGACGGTGTCAACCACCTGGATGGAGGCCACCGACACCGGGGAATTGAACGGCGTTCCGATCAGGTTCCAGCCGGGAAACATCGGGATCTTCACCGAGGCAAAGGAATCGTGGACCGCCCCGGCCGCATCGATGATGGCGTCGTTCATGGAGGCCAGCCAGAAGCCCCTTCCGTTGGTTATAAAAGGCCTTTCGACAAAAGAATCAACTTCGGTCTTATATCCCATCAGGCGCCAGCCGGTGGATCCGTAGGGCCCCAGATCATCGCCCAGCATCCCAACGGCCGAGCTGTCGGTGGCCAGCAGCGGGACCGAGAACAGGCTGTAAACCCCGCCCTGCCAGGCGGTGCTCAGGGTAACGCTGGGCTTGGTGGCAAAAGACCAGGGGTTGGGCGCCGGACCGGCGGCCAGCGGATTGCCCGAGCTGTCGGCCAGCGAGTCCACCGTGATGGTGTAGGCCGTCCCGGGCAATAAATTATTATGGCCCAGCATCACGTAATCCCGGCTGAAGCCCCAGTAAAGGCTCCAGCCGCCGGGGTCGGGGGCGCAGTGGAACCTTAACGACAGGGTATCCACCGGCTCGGAAAAGTTTATATAGATCTGGCTGCCCAGGGATACCAGGCTGTCGCCCTGGGCCGGGGTGGTGGAGATGATCTGGGGCCGGGTGGTGTCGGCGGCGCTAAGGGCCACGAATACCGAAGCCTCGGAGACATTGAATATCGTCTCCAGGTTGTAGGCCGAGTCATAGGCCGCCGCCTCGAAATAATAACGGTGGCCGGGGGCCGCCCCCGGGAAGACCACCAGGGTGTCGGGATGGTAATCGATCACCGTGTACCAACTGCCGCTGGTGTCCACCCGGTAGTTCAGCCGGTAGGAGGCGATGCCCGACAACGCGTCCATCCCCCCGGTCCAGCTGACCGGAAAGCTGGTGCTGTAGGTGGTGTCGCCCGGGAACGGCTTGACCATGGTGTTGAGGGGCGGGTCCAGGTCGCGCCGCACTCCCACCGCCGCCCGGTTGTTGTAATCGGAATTGCCGGAGCTGTCGGCCAGCCAGATATACAGCTGGTAGTCGCCGTTGAGGGTGTCCACCGGAAGATAGAAGGTGTCGGCCATCCCGCCGGAGGAATGCATGGAATCATGGTAGTCGAATTCGAAGCCCGGAGGGGAGCCCAGCTTGAAGAAGGCCTTAATGATGCCGGGCTCGGGGTTGTCCCAGATCAGCTGGGCAGTGGTGTAGGCGGAGCTCAGCCAGAAGCCGGGGTTTGTCCCGTAGATCAGGGGGGTCAGCGGGGCGGCCGGGGGGATGCTGTCCACCGGAAGGACATAGCTGAGATCCACATAGACGCTGTCCTGCCAGAGATAATCGACGTTGAGAGGATTGCCGGCGCTGTCCCGGGCCACCACCATCAGGTGGTACATGGTGCTGTCGCCGCCCAGCATCAGCAGGGCCGAGGTGTCCGGCGGATAATAGACATAGGATGACGGTTCGGTGGAATCGGGCTGAAGGTAGACATCGTAGGCCACTATGCCCGAGCCGCCTGGGTCGGCCCCCGGGCTCCAGAACACCGTCAGGGTGTCGGTGTTGATGATGTCCGGGGTGTTGTAGATGACGGCACCGGTGGGAGCCAGCGTATCGTAGCCCATTACCGCCACCGTCCCCGGCCCGCCCACTCCGGTGAGGGAAAGGTAAATATCACCGTTAACCGGATCGGCAAATATTCCGGCCGGGTTGATGACCGGGAGGTTGATGGTCTTGACAAGGTAGTCCCCCACGGGGTCCCATATCCTTAGCATGGAATTGTTCCGATCGGTAAAGCATACCTGCCTGCTGGCCTGGTTGTAGTAGACGGCGGTGATCGAATCCCCCAGTGAAAAAGAACTGGCCACATCCAGGCTGTCGATCACCCAGATGTTAATGTCCCCCGGACAGGCCACGTAGGTCTTCTTGTGCTCCGGGCAGTAGGCCAGGGCCGAGGGCCCGGCCCCCACGCTGACCGTGGTGATCAGGCTGTTGGTGGCGGCATTGATGATCCCCACCTGGTTGCGGCCCGGCAGGGTGACGTACAGTTTCTGCATTTCCGGGCTGCCCACCATCTCGCTGTAGGAGGTGACCCCGCCCAGGATGATGGTATCGTTGATCCCGTCCCCGGCCCCGTCGATCACCCCGATCAAGCTGTCAAAGCCGTGGGCCACGTAGGTCTGGGTCCCGGGGTAGGAGTACAGCCGGCCCTCGAATCCGGTGAAGTAATTGAGCTGGGAATAGGTGCTGCCGTTGTAGATGTACAGCCCGTAGGCCGATGAATTGGCGTAGAGCTTGTTGACCGCGCTGTTGTAGGCCAGATTCACCGGGCCCATGCCCGGCGTAAGGTATGTCTCCACTGTATCATTATCGGCATCGAGAATGTAGACAAAGCCCACCCCGGTGGCCACGAACAGTTTTCTGGTCAGCGCATTGTAGGCCATCTGCCCGGGGCCGTAGCCCAGGGTGCAGGGCTGATAGGAATAATTTTTTATGCTTCCGATGGTGGCCTCCCCGGTGTTGGAGACATACACCTTCCCGCTGTCGCTGTTATAGGCGAAATTTTTCGGCCCAATGCCGGTGGTCAGCGTGCTCTTCTGGTAGTACTGGGCCTGGACCAGGCCGGAAAAAAGAATGCCCCCGGCCAGCAATAAAATAACTTTGGACGTTTTCATATCAATTCCCTCCCAAGGTTTATTTTTCCTTCATAGATCCAGGGGGTATGCTTAATCAAACAGCAAAAACTGTTCCATCTGCCAGAATAACATAAAACGCTGTGATATAAAAGGTTAAAACTCATATCTATCAGACAATGTTACAAATATGTTTAATGGGCTCCGGGCTTCTGTTATACATTTAGGCAACCTCAATCCCGCTCCACCTCATAATCCGGCTCATCCTGATCGTATGACACATCGCCCTCCGGCATATCTTGATGATCTTCTCTCACCCGAGCTTCTGGGGCTTTTTTCCCTTTTACCACCTCCGCATCTCCGAAAGAGTTGCGCACCGCAGACAGATCCAATGTATCCTTTTTCTGGCCAGCCTTCTTTTTGCTCTGTTGCAGCAATGAATGAGGATTAAGCGAAACGCCGCTCTGGGAGAGCCGCTGGTCGAGCCCGGAGGCAAAAGCCTCCCCGCTCTCGTCCAGCGCCCGGGTCAATTCCCGGATCTGGTCAACAGATAGTTCTTGGCCCATCTTCTTCAGGGTTCCCGGCATGTCCGACAGCAGCTTCTGCCGCAGGGAATCGTCCCCGAAGGCCTTTTCTATTATTTTCAGGACCGGATCATCAGCCATATTTATATTTTCTCTCCCTTCCCCAATGGGGAAGGGCTGGGGTTAGGTCGGTCTTACCCGATGTCGTCCAAATCCACCGGCTCGTCCTTGGGGTGGCACACCCCGCAATAGACCGAGTCCGATACCGCCAGGCCCTTCAGTTTGTCCTGCTTGTCGCGGTACATGGTCAGGACGATGGGCAGGGTCTTGGCGTGTTCCTTGCAGACCGAGCGCCCGCAGAAACTGCAGACCGCATTGGCCGGCCGTTCGCAATGCCAGCATTCCATAGAATTATTCCTTTATAGTTAGAAACAATATTTGATCTTGATATTAACCCCCGATTGAAACGGATTTTTTACGCTGAACTGCCAGGGAGTTTCGTTCTCATCTTTATAAACTCCCGTATAATCACTGTCTGAATATTTTCTGGTCCCTTCCCGTTTATTATAATAATAATAATACGATAAAAAAGTGCTCTCAACGCCAACCGAGAAAGACCTTTTCCCGATCATTATGTCCCGCTCCAACCCGACGGGGATGGCTATGGTATAGCTGTAATATTTAGTGTGTGATGTGGAAATACATTCAGTGGTATCCGCTGGATAATTGACTTGTTCCTGATTGTAATCAGAACTTCCTTTTCCGTAATAATATGTGGCCGATACCCCGGAGAATGCATTAAACAGATTGTTTTTATAAAACTCATGAAGCAATTCGGGATTCAGCCTAATCGACCAGCCGTTGGCTTTTTCATCTGTTGTATAGTAGTATGGGCTGTCAATGTTTGTCGAATAATAATTCCGGGGATTGTTGTTGTACTCAACACCCAGAGACAAGTATCCTTTACTATAGACCTTCCTTTGCATAATAATGGTTCCAGGCAGATTTGTTATGGATGAAGCCCTGAATCCGATCGCCCATTTGGGGTCTTTTTCCACTTCACATTCTTTTCGCACCACCGAAGCAGTTTCCTGAACCTGCTGGATCTTCGTTACGGCATTGCTGGTATCGGCCTCCTGCCCAAGGGAAATTCCGGCGCTTAATATCAAACCCAGGAATACGGCCGTGAATCTTCTCATACTTCCTCTCCGTTAATTTATTATCTCCCAATTCCGGCTTAGGGATATTCTTTCCAGCTTTTTCTCCGGGGTCACCGCCACGGCCCTTCCGACATCAACCTCCCGATTTTTTGTCCCCTAAACCCTGTCCCCTGTACGCTATTTCCCGTAACTCTCCACGATCTTTTTGATCAGCTCGGAGGTGGACCTTCCCGGCGTCAGCTCGATGGGTATCACCTGCCCGCCGTTCTTCAGCACCGCCTCGGCGCCCACTATCTGCTCGATCGAATAATCGGCCCCCTTGACCAGGATGTCCGGCAGGATGGCCTCGATCAGCTCGGCCGGGGTGTCCTCGTCGAAATAGACGATATGATCCACGCAGGCCAGGGCCGCCAGCACCGTGGCCCGGTCCTCCTGGCTCACCAGCGGCCGCTTGGGCCCCTTGATGGTGTGCACCGAGGCATCGGAATTGAGGCCGACGATCAGCATATCCCCCAGCTCCCTGGCCTTCTGCAGATACTCCACATGCCCCCGGTGCAGCAGGTCGAACACCCCGTTGGTGAAGACCACTTTCTTATGTTCTTTTTTGGCCTGCTGCCTGATTGATAACAAGGCAGCACTGCCTTTTATTTTATTTTCCGTTTGCTTAATCATAAATAATTTCCTGGTCGGATAGTGGCAGTTTAATGACCTTATATCATAGCAAAACCTGTCCGATAATTCCAGACAAATCATCCCTCCGGGTTTCAAATCTTCAGCTGTTCCGCCGGATGAAATCTTCGGTCAGTTTTTCCAGCATCTCCAGCGGGATGCTGCCCTGTTGCAGCACCATCCGGTGGAATTCCTTGATGTCGAATTTGCCTCCCAATTTGGCTTTGGTCCTCTCCCGCATTTCGACGATCTTCAGCTCGCCCACCTTGTAGGAGCAGGCCTGGCCCGGCCAGACGCTGTAGCGCCCCAATTCGCCGTAACCGGCCCAGCCCAGGTTGTCCTGCATGTATCCGGCGGCCTGCTGCAGGGTCCATCTTTTCTGGTGGATGCCGGTATCCACCACCAGCCGCACCGCCCTAAAAAGTTCGGAGTTGAGGTATCCCAGGCGGGAATAGGCGTCCGGCAGCCAGCCCTGCTCCTTGGCCAGCCGCTCGGAATACAGCGCCCAGCCTTCGCCGAAGCCGGGAATGAAGAACAGGGCCTTGAATATCCGGTTGTCCGGCATCTCCTGCTGCAAAGCGATCTGGAAATGATGGCCGGGGATGGCCTCGTGGTAGGCCAGGGTGGCCATATTGGGCTTCAAGGGCAGCCAGCCCTGATTGACATAGAAGGTGCCCTGGCGCCGGCCGTCCAGCGAGCCGGGCTCGTAATAGGTGGAGCCGGAGGCCTCCTTGAATTGCGGCACCGGCTGGGCGGAGACCTTGGTTTTGGGCATCAGGGAGAACAGCGCAGGCAGTCTTTCCCAGGTTTTATCGATTATGGCCTGATAGTCATTTATCACCTGGCGTTTGCCGTTGGGAGTGCTCGGATAGGTGAACTTATCCTTGTTTTCCGGGCTGTTAACCATCTGGCGGTAATCATTCATCATCTCGCCGAACGTCGGTTTGTCTTTTATGCCCAGTGAATTCAGCAATATCTTGGCCTCGGCCTGGATCCGGGCCACTTCTTTCAGGCCCAATTGATGGATTTCTTCCGGTGACAATTTGGTGCTGGTATGCTTGCGCAGGCAGTATCGGTAATATTTGTCGCCGTCCGGCAGTTTCCATACTCCCGGTTCCTGCCCGGCCTTGGCCCCCAATACCTCCATCTGCGAGAGGTATCGCCGGTAGGCGGGATAGATGCTTTCCGCCACTGTATTTTTAGCCTTCTCCAGCATCTCTGCCTTCTCGGTTTTTGAGATATCTTTTAACAATCCGATGCGATCGCTCAGAGAGATGTAATAAAGGTTGCTGTCCGGGGGGACGGCGACGAACTCGGACATCATCTGCCCGATATGCTGGAATATGGCAGCTGTTGGATAGATGCCTTTTTGGAACTGCAGTTTCATCCTGTCGGCCGACTGGTCCAGCCTCTTTTCGATCTTCTCCAAGCGGGCCAGATAATCCAGAACATCCTGCCGCGAGGAGATGCCGTGATACTCGGTCATTAGCGTCACCAAGGTGGCGTGGACCCCCTGCATGGGCGTGACCACATAGCTGTGATAGCGGAATTGGTAGCCGTCCAATATTCTATCCAGCTGCCAGGCCAGGATCTCGGCGTCCATCCTTTGCGAGGGGGTGAGCTTTTTGGGATCGTAACTTTTCAGCCATTTGCGGTATTTCCGGTTCATGGCATAGGCCCTCTCCAGGGCCTCCTCGGAGTCGTCGTCCAGTTTGTCGTTGTTGATGGGATAGCCCATCGCCGGCGTCAGCCCCAGCGAGCTGGCGGTCTCCGGAGACAGCTCCATGCTCTCCCGGAAATACCCCCGGAACAGGTCCTCGATATCGGACGGAGCCTTTTCTTTCGGCTTGGCGCAGAATACCGTCCCGGTGATTATAAGGACCAACACTGTTGAAAAGATGGTACTTCTCATTTTGACCTCCAGATAAAAGGTTCAATCCACTTTTACCAGTTTATATTTCCTGCTTCCCATCCCCAGTCTCTCGGCGTATTCGATCTGAAGGTTGCCGCTCCGGCCGCTCTCCTTGAGAAAGGCGTCCTGGCAATTGTGGGCCTTATTCACCAGGTCCAGGCTGGCCTGCTCGATGGCCACCAGGTCGGTGGAGGACAGGATCCCGATATCCCCGGTGAAAGGCTTTCGGGCTCTACCCGAACAGTCGCAGTCCGGCGAGATATTGGCCAGCACGCTGATGTAGACCATATGGCTGCTGTCGGACAGCACCTTGGCGTATTCCACCAGCCGTCGGTTGAAAAGCTCGGCGCTGACCCGGTCCCGGCTGGCCTCAAAGGCCTCCACCGGACAGTCTTTGAGGCACTGGCCGCATCCGATGCATTTGCGGGTGTCGATCTTGAGGGGATTGATGGAGATGGCCCCGGCCGGGCACTGCTTGACGCAGGTCCCGCAGCGAATGCACTTGGAGGTATCGTAATCGGGCACGTAGTCGGCGTGCATGGCCCGCTTTCCCATCCGGGAGGCCAGCCCCATGGCCACGTTCTTGATGGCCCCCCCGAACCCGGCCAGTCCGTGCCCCTTGAAATGGCTGAAGATGATGAAGGTGTGGTAGCGGTCCATGTGGCTGCCGGCCAGCACCCGGGTGTAGCAGGCGGTGCTGCAGGCATAGACCTTTTCGCCCTCGGAATCCAGGATGTCTATCGGCGCAAAGCCGAAGCCATGGGCCTTGGCCAGTTTAAGATGCGATTCTGTCTTCTGGCGCGGTCCGGAATACAGCACGTTGGTCTCCACATAGGTGGCCTTTAAAAGTTCCACCAAGGGTTTTGACAGTTCGGGCTTGAGGTAATTCTTGTTGCCCTCCTCCCCGAAGTGGACCTTGACCGCCACCTTGCCCTTCACCTGGCTTTTTATCTTCTGGTAGACCTTGAGCACCCCCTGGCCGGAGATATCTTTTGTAAAGTAGACCGGGGAAGCTTTCTGGGCCAGGGCGATCTGCCCAGTCAGCAAGGCTATGGTGGCAATAAAAATAAGGTTCTTTTTCATGAAAATCGCATTATTCATTAGAAACTATTTCAAACCGTTTATCAATATATACCCTTTTTTATGGCAAGTCAAGAATTAAATAGGCGTCTGCCATCTGCTGTTTTTTATGCTTGGAAACCAGCAAAACGCCCCGTTAAAAACGGGGTGAACTATTTTTTCCGATTTTTTTGGGGTCCTCCGACAGGCTATGTCCCGGCTTCCAACCAATGTTGCCAGGTCTCCGGCTGATAACCGACCGTGGCCTTGGGCCCGCAGCGGACGATGGGGGTCCTGAACAGTCCGGGATTTTCCAGCAGGACCTGTTCTATGTCGTATTTCTGATATTTGAGATTCTGTCTTTGGTATTCCTTCCCTTCGGCATCCAGCAGATTCTCCAGACCCACCGCATTCTTGATGCTGTTCAGCTCACCCCGGCTGAGGGGTTTCTGGTTCAGATCGATGAAATGGACAGCCGCCCGGCGCTCCTTGAAGAACCGCTGGGCGGCCCGGGTGTCCCGGCATTTATTGGTCCCGAATATCTGGATGTTTGGCATAAATCAGATCTATTTATTTTTCTTTTCTTTGGTCTCTTCCGCCGCCGTTTTCTCCACCCGGTATCTGATGATGGTCTGATATTTTCCCGGATCTCCCGGACCGAACATTCCCGGCCCTTTCAAATATTCCTCCTCGTGCAGGCCGGTTATGTAATATCCGTTGTCATGGGCGTATTTTTTTAACTTGTCGACGGTCGGGGTTTCCTTTGAATACGGGCCGATATGCAGGATCTCGGCCACCATGCCGTATTCCCATTCGGCCAGAGATATTTTGAATCCCGGCTCGATCCTGATATCGGGCAGCTTATCGGTGGGCTCCGGGACCGGCAGGGCATATTGCCCCACCCATTCATCCAGGCCGGTGCCCAGGTCCTGGGGCCAGCGGGCCCGCGGTATCTGCATCCTGCCGCCCTTGACCGTCTTAAAATAAGCCTTGAACAGCAGGGCAAAGGCCTTTGACCCCACAATATTCGGGTCTCCTTTGGCCTCCACCACCAGCATCTTCTGGCTGGGCTTCTGGGATATCTGCGGGTCCATCAGATGCTGGTATTGGGAAAGATCGGGACCCTTCATGGCAAAGAAGATAAATATCGCAAGGGCGATAACCGCGATGATTCCCACCGCGAGCAATGATAAAAGGACTTTCTTCAACATGGCCGCCTCCTTTGCTTGTTTGGAATATTATGATAACATCCCCAAGGCTGATATTCAACGATATTTTTTGCCCCCTTGACTTTCCCTCTTTTCGGGGTTACATTACATCCTTCGGAAAGAACCCTTTCGGCATAAGTAGCATCTAATCTGTATACGCCATACCGGACATCGGGGAAACAAACAGATGCCACATTGCCGCAAGACAGCCCTATACCCCTAATTAACAAAGGAGGTGTTCTCATGAAACCAATCCATAACCTTGCCAAGACTGTTGTTACGGGGATGCTTTTGATCTTTTCAATTTCCCTGGCGGGATGCAGCAAAACACCGACCTCCTCTCTCGCTCCATTCGAGCCGCAAATCGTCAACGTTCAAGACGCCTTCCAGCTTCAGGCCACTGGCGTCACCAACGTTTCGACAACCTTGGTATATGCCTGGAAGAACTCCGGCGCCCGGGCAACCATCAACCATTCAACCACAACCACCGCAGGTTCGACATTGCTAACCATTAGGGATTCCCTGGGAACAACGGTATATTCAAAAGCCCTGGTTCCAAGCCTCAATGAACCAACCTCTGCAGGTGTTGCCGGCACCTGGTCTGTCACCCTGACCCTGACAAACTATTCAGGCACGCTTAATTTCCGGGCCGAAAAACTTTAACCCTGAAGGAATCTGGTGAAAGACGGACGGAATTTTATTCTGCCTCTTTTCATGCAATAAAGTGCCGGTAATTATGGCGTACCATTCACCTCAACCATTGAATTTGCCTTTTTGCATAATTACATTTGGTATATGACGGAGGGATCAATGAATGAAGTATTTTTACCTGACCCTGGTTCTGCTGCTGGCGGCTGGTGGATCGTTCATGACTGACGCTGCCGCGAAAAATAAGACAACGACCGCCGTCTTCGCCGGCGGATGTTTCTGGTGCCTGGAGCAGCCCTTTGACAGCCTGCCGGGCGTGATAGAGGTAATGCCCGGCTATTCCGGCGGGCACATGAAGGATCCGACCTATAGGGATGTCTGCTCCGGCGAGACCGGACATTACGAAGCGGTGCGCATCACCTACGATCCGGCCAAGATCGGCTACGCCCAATTGCTGGAGCACTTCTGGCGGCAGATAGACCCCACCGACAATCAGGGTCAGTTCGCCGACCAGGGACCGCAGTACCAGACCGCCATCATCTATCAGAATGAGGAGCAGAAGAAACTGGCCGAACAATCCAAGGCGGCCCTGCAGAGCGCTGGGAAGTTCAAACAGCCCATCGCCACGGCCATTCTGGCTTATAAAAACTTCTATCCGGCCGAGGAATACCACCAAAAATATTACCAGAAATGCCCGGCCCGCTACAGCACCTACAAGCTGATGTCCGGTCGCGATTCTTATTTGAAGAAGACCTGGAAAGACGCCCCGCAGGTAAAAAAATATGTCAAACCCGGCGACAAGGAGCTGAAGAAAAAGCTGTCGGCACTGCAATACCAGGTGACCCAGAAGAGCGCCACCGAGCCGCCCTTCCTGAACAAATACTGGAACGAGAAGCGTGAGGGCATTTACGTGGACATCACCACCGGCCAGCCCTTGTTCAGTTCAAAGGACAAATTCGATTCGGACTGCGGCTGGCCCAGCTTTACCAAGCCTTTGGAGACCAGCCTGGTGGTGGAAAAGAAGGACACCGGTTTCGGCCGGGTAAGGACCGAAGTGCGCAGCCAGGCCGGCGACTCCCACCTGGGGCATGTGTTCGATGACGGCCCCCAGCCGACAGGTTTGCGTTACTGCATCAATTCTGCATCGCTGAGGTTCATCCCGGTGGAGGACCTGGAGAAGGAAGGTTACGGGAAGTATAAGAAGCTGTTTAACAATAGTAAGGAATAAAGATTTATGGATTTCTTTCGTTGGGCCGCCATTGTTCTTGGTGGAATGCTTGTTTTTGGCGGGATCCGGGCCATCCGCAAACGGGACGCCGATGTGGTGGAAAACATCACCGGGCAAAAAGCGGTCCGTCTGGGGTGGCTCTGGATCGCTATGGGAGTTTTGTTTTTGGCCTTTGCGGCCTTTAACCATCCTGTCTTAAGAACTCTCTTTCGCACATTTATGGAAGCCCCTTGATCTCAGAAAGAAGCGAATAAGCCGTGGCTTAAAGCCACGGCTTATTTTTGTTTCATTTCATTTGACAACCAAATGTTTGTAATATATAATGAAATCCTGGTCAGGTTAACAACCAAACAAAAAAAAGATCATCGTTTTAAACAAGGAGGCAACATGAAAAGATCGATAACTCACGTCCTCGGCCTGTTCCTGGCGCTGGCGGGCTTCAGCCTTTCCCGGGCCGCCGATCCGGACCTGAAGGGCGGCATGGACCACCCCCTGCTGACCAGGATGCCCGGCTTCCATATCTCGGATTACAAGGACACAGAATTCGACAGCCATAAATTCATCGGCCAGGACAAGAAGGCGGTTGTCATCGAGGGTCACAAGTACTATATCGAATACCGCCTGGACAAGGGATTGCCGGAGTCCGGAGAGTTGAAGATCAGGAGGAACATCCAGGAGGCCCTGAAAAAGATAGGCGGAAAGGTGATCTTCGACGACAATTTCAACCGGGCCTCCACCATTGTGCTTAAGAAGGACGGCCGGGAGACGTGGGTCGGGGTTTCGTCATTCAATAACTGGTACCGACTGACCATCGTCGAAAAGCAGGCCATGGAGCAGGAGATGGTGGCCAATGCCGAGGCCCTGGGCAACGGCATCAATACCGCCGGCCATGTTTCGGTTTACGGCATATATTTTGACACCGGCAAGTCCGAGATAAAGCCCGAATCCGACGCCGCCATCTCGGAGATCGCCAAGCTTCTTCAGAACAACCCAACGCTTAAACTGTACGTGGTCGGCCACACCGACAACGTGGGCTCCTTTGACTCTAACCTCAAGCTGTCGCTGGACCGGGCCGCTGCCGTGGTAACGGCGCTGACCGGCAAACACGGAATAGCCGCGGCCCGCTTGAGCCCCCATGGGGTGGCCTCCCTTTCGCCGGTCACCTCCAATGACACGGAGGAGGGAAGGGCCAGGAACCGCCGGGTGGAATTGGTCAAGCAGTAGTACCGGTCTGTTTAATACGGTTAGTAAAAGCCGTGGCGTTAAGCCACAGCTTAACGGATAATATTATATCTTTGATAACCTCTATCAGTTATAATACACTGAAATACATAAGAAGTATAAAAACAACCGTTAGCCATCAAATTTAATTAAAAAGATGAAAATAATAAAAAAGGAGTATATTTACAAAGAATCTCGCGATGATTTGCTCGCTCAGTTGAGGGGTAAGGTGTTTCATGTGACTACACACCACACCTTTTATAGCATGCAAGCAAGCGGGTTTATTGGGCATAATAAAGAAGAACGATTCCCATTGAACACCACGTCAGAAAACAGTTTGGGGCGAAAGCGGGGCTGGGTGTGCTTTTTTGATTTAAGAAATATTTCGGATGAAGATTTGGAATGGACATTAAGGAAATATTACTTCCTTGAACCTGATTGGTTTACACGTTATACAAAAGAAGATACTATCTCGGAATTGGCATATTTAATTCTAGATGACAGTGCTTTATCTAAAATCATTTCGATTGAGGATGTTAAAAAGAATGAAGGTCAAACACAAATTTATGAGCACTATGTGCCAGAGGCTGAAGTATGGTACCCGAGTGATGTGCCATTTTCTTTAGTAAAAGAGGTATTGCTTGTAATAATTCAAAGAAAAGCACCGAAGGATAAACCTTGGCTGTATGCACATCATATGGATGCATATGAAAAACAGCAAAATAAATCTGGTAGCTAACAAACCGCTTACCATTTTCGTTAGCAACCAAAATGAAGAAGCCGTGGCATAATGCCACGGCTTCTTCGTTTTCTAATTCTCCCTCTCCGAATATATTCCCCTTCCCCCATGGGGAAGGGGTAGGGGTTAGGTCAGGCGCCCGCCATCATCTTCTTCACGTCCTCCTCCACGCCCGCCGTCGGCTGGACATTGAACTTCTCCACCAGCACCTTCAGCACATTGGGAGACACAAAGGCCGGCAGGGTCGGCCCCAGGTGGATGTTCTTCACGCCCAGATGCAGCAAGGCCAGCAGCACCAGCACCGCCTTCTGCTCGTACCAGGCAATGTCGAAGCTCAGCGGCAGTTCGTTGATGTCCTTCAATCCGAAGGCGTCCCTCAGGGCCAATGCGATCAACACCAGGGAATAGCTATCGTTGCACTGCCCGGCGTCTAAGACCCTTGGTATTCCGCCGATATCGCCCAGGTTCAGCTTGTTGTAGCGGTACTTGGCGCAACCGGCTGTCAGAATCACCGCGTCCTTGGGCAGGGCTTTGGCTATGTCGGTAAAATATTCCCGGGACTTGTGCCGGCCGTCGCAGCCGGCCATCACCACAAAACGCTTGATGGCGCCGCTTTTGACGGCCTCGATGACCTTGGGGGCCAAAGCCAGCACCTGGTTGTGGGCAAAGCCGATGGTCAAGTTGCCGTCTTCCAGTTTCTCCGGCGCCTTGGACTTTTGGGCCATGGTAATGACGGCGGAAAAGTCCTTTTGCTGGCCCTGCTTCCGGTCGGCGATGTGCTTCATTCCCGGAAAGCCCACCACCCCGGTGGTGAACACCCGATCCTTGTAGCTGTCCTTGGGCGGAACCAGGCAGTTGGTGGTCATCAGCACCGGGCCGTTGAACTTCTCAAATTCCTCGTTCTGGTGCCACCAGGAACCGCCGTAGTTGCCGTGGAAATTGGTATATTTCTTGAAGAACGGATAAGCGTTGGCCGGAAGCATCTCGCCGTGGGTGTATACGTCCACCCCCTTGCCCTTGGTCTGCTCCAGCAGTTCTTCCAGGTCCCTCAGGTCGTGGCCGCTGATCAGGATCCCTGGATTCTTGCCGACATCCAATTTGACGCTGGTGATCTCCGGGTGCCCGTACTTTCCGGTATTGGCCTTATCCAAGAGGGCCATGGCCTTTACCCCGTACTCGCCGCACTTGAGCACCAGCCCGGTCAGCTCGTCGGCCGAAAGCCCGTCGTCCAGCGTGGTGGCCAGGGCCTGCTGCATGAACAGCAGGATATCGTTGTCTTTGACATCCAGCACATAGGCATGATGGGCATAGGCTGCCAGTCCCTTTAGGCCGAACAGCAGCAGAGACCGCAGGGAGCGGACGTCCTCGTTGGCCGTGGCCAGAATGCCCACCCCGGCGCCCTTGAGCAGATACTCGTTAAGGCCGCTTTTACCGGACCAGGTGGCGGCATCGGGAAGCTTTTCGGTTGAACCTGATGCGCCCGCCTTTTTAAGCCCGTCGCGGAGCTCCCTGGCCCGGTCTATCTGCCTGACGAAATATTCGGGATCGAAGTTGACATTGGTGATGGTGGCGAACAGCTGCTCCATCACGAATTCCGAGGCCTGGGGATCGCATTTCCCGGTCTCCTTGGCCTTGACATTGAGATATGAAATGCCCTTGAGGGTGTGGATCAGCAGATCTTGCAGCACCGCCACCTGGTCGGGCTTGCCGCAGACGCCCTTGGCCCCGGCGCAGCCCTTGTTGCCGGCCGTCTCCTGGCATTGATGACAGAACATGGTCATGAAAATCTCCTTTATTGGTTGTTTTAAAAGCTTACCACCTTGTCCGAGGTCTTTATCATTTCATACAGGTCCTTCATGGATGAAAGCGGGCACATCTCCGTGCCTTCCTTGTGGCGCATTTTCAGGCAGGTGCCGCAGGCCAGGATCTTGCCGCCCTGATCGTGGAAGGCCTGCATCTGCTCCGTGACCTTGAACTTGTCGTTATCCAATGACTGGCATTCCACCCCCTTGGCCAGCAGAAAGACGCTGGCCTGGTCGCCCTGCCCCAGCGAGTAGACGCCCAGCCGGAAGGCGTTCCAGACCGTTTCGGCGTCCTGCGAAT
Organism: Candidatus Edwardsbacteria bacterium; assembly: GCA_031082425.1. NCBI lineage: Bacteria > Candidatus Edwardsiibacteriota > Candidatus Edwardsiibacteriota bacterium. Next base: position 150,600 of record JAVHLB010000001.1, read on the forward strand.
AGATGATGATGCCCAATTTCATTATCTTCTTCTTTCATAAATGTTTCGTGTTTTTAGTGGGCAAAGGATTATTTAATTTCGGGGTTGGGTGTCTTTATCACCAAAAAACTAAGGTCTTCCGGTTTCTGGTTGGTGATGTGCATCGGGGTTCCCCGCGCCACTGCGGCCAGCTGGCCGTGCTTGATGACATGGTCTTTTTCCTCAAAGTTGAAAACGCCTTCGCCCTGCAGCACTATCAGGTACACCATGTCGGCGTTGGCCAGATGCTTTGGCACTTCCTGGCCCTGCTTAAGGTGAAGATAGTTGACCAGCCCCTGGGGCTGGTTGAAAACGCCCTTGCGGGCCTTCTCTGTGGCGTTGAAGTCCAAGGTTTCAATGGTTATCATACTAACCTCCAAGTTAAACCACAAAGACACCAAGGCACCATATCGCAATAATAATTTGCTCTGTGTCTCTGAGCCTCTGTGGCATATTTAGTCCAGGGGCTCAAAGTTGCTCTTGTCCACCTGGCAGATCGGGCAGACCCAAGTATCGGGTATCTTTTCGAACGGCGTCCCCGGGGCAATGCCGGAATCGGGGTCGCCTGCGGCCGGGTCGTAGATGTAATCGCAGACCACGCAACGGTATTTTTTCATGGCTCCTCCTTTGCTATCGGTTTGTTTTAAGGCCGGTTTGATGTTTTTCCGGTATTGGGCGTAGGTCAGGGGTTCTCCGCCGGAGAAGGTCTCCGCCGAGACCACTTCCCCCAGGAAGATGGTGTGGCTGACGGCGTCAAAAGCGTTTATGACCTTGCACTCGATGGCGCCCAGGGTATCCTTGGTGATCAGATGGCATCCGGTGGCCCCGGTCTTGTATTCGGTATCGACACATTTGTCCTCCTGGCGCCCTGATCTCAGCCCCCAGTGGCGGATCAGTTCCGCTGGAGCGGTGTCTGCCAGGATGGATACGGCAAACACCTGGTTCTTGGAGATGAAATCGTGGGTCAGGTTGTCCTTTTTGATGCAAACGCCTATCGTCGGCGGGTTGGCGCCGGCCTGGAACACCGCATCGGCGGTGAATCCGTTGCAGCGGCCCTGGTCCACCGAGGTGATGATATAAAGGCCGTAGGTCAGTTTATTCAATGTGGTAAGGTCTATCATCACAGCCTCTCCCCTTTCACCGTGATGGTCTCCACCGTGATGGACATCCGTTTGCCGGAATCCTTCAAAGCCTGACGCACCAGCCGCAGCAGGCCCTGGCAGCAGGGCACCTCCATGATGGCCACGGTGATCGACCGGATATCGTTCTGCCGGAAGATCCCGGTCAGCTTTTCCAGATAGGGCTCGGTACGGTCCAGCTTGGGACAGGCTATGATCAGAGACTTGCCGGCCAGCATCACCCGGTGAAAATCCCCGTAGGAGAAAGGCAGGCAGGAGGAGGCGATCAGCAGGTCGGCATTTTGAAAGAATGGGGCGTTGACCGGCACCAGGTGCAGTTGGATGGGCCAGTGGACCAGCTGAGAGTTTACGGTTGTGTCGTTTGAAGTTGCCGGGGTTTGCTTGTTATGACTGACCTGCGAGCCGGGGCAGGCATGTCGGGGCAATTCATGAATTGCCCTTACTGATTCTTCTTCATACTCTGTTGCTTCCCTCTCGATTATCCTGATGGCCTCCTGGGGGCAATGCCCCAGACAGGCCCCCAGCCCGTCGCAGTATTTGTCGCTGACCAGCCGGGCCTTGCCGTCAACTATCTTCAGCGCGCCCTCCGCGCAGTTGGGAATGCACTGGCCGCAGCCGTTGCATTTATCCTGGTCTATTTGGACGATCTTGCGTTTCATTATTTTCCATTTCGTGGGGGCTATCGGCCGATCGCCCCTGGTTAAGGTTCACACAAAGGTTGACAGTTTGGCCGAGTTCAGCCGGTTGTCCAGGTCCTTCTGCAGTCTGGTAAGGGCCGGATATATCGGGCAGACGTGGTGCCTGCAGCGCCCCTGGCTCATGCAGGCGCTGACCGACAGGGCTCCGTCCACCGCCGCAAAGATCTGCTTGACCAGTATTTTGTTCGCCGGCCTTCCCAGAAAAAGCCCGCCGGCCTTCCCCCGCTTGGTAGTCAATAAACCGGCCTTGGCCAATTGCTGGGCGATCTTGGACATGAAAGCCGGGGTGGTCTTTAGGCGCTTGGCCAGGGCCGAGGCCGCCAAGGGCCGCCCTTCTTCCTGCCGGGCCAGGATGATCATGGCCTGCAGGGCGTATTCGTTTCTTTTGGTGATCAGCATAATTTTATTAATAAGACTTATTTAGTCCTATTATACATCAAAAAAAGAAAATGTCAAGCCTTATCTTGATATATGTTTGAGAAATCTTAAAATCGTTCCGCGGCTATATCGCCTCCAGCACCACCTTAAGTTTATCCCTTATCTGCGAAGCCTCCCCCAAAAGCGAAGGGCTGTCAATGGCCCTGACCCCGGCCACCGGGTCCACTATCGATACTTCGATCCTCTCGGGGGAGACCTCGTCCACCACCACATTACAGGGCAGCAACAGCCCGATCTTGGCCTCCTTCTGAAGGACCTTGTAGGTGAAAGGCGCGTTGCAGATCCCCAGTATCAGATACTTCCTAAAATCCATGTTCAGCTTGGTCTTGAAGGTCTCCTGCATATCCAGCTGGGTCACAATACTGAACCCCTCTTTTTGCAGGTTGAAGGTCACCCGGCGCAGCGCCTTGTCGAAGGGTGCGTGTATCATTTTGCTCATGTAATAGCTCATGATATTTTCCTTTCATCTGTTGATACTGCTGTTTACTACGACCAAGTATTTACGGACTTCGTCACGGCTGGTCTCCGGGGACAGCCGGCTAAGGATAATCACCATAAGGGCAAAAACCAAAACCAAAACTTAACAGTATCCCTGTATAAATCATTGTAATACAAGCCGGCTTTGCTGTCAATTTCAAAAATAAAAAAAGCCGCTCCGGAATTTCCGGCAACGGCTTTTGACCCGGTGGTCGGTTTTCACACAGCTTGACGTAACCACACCTTCAACTAATAATATGGAGGGAATTTTTTATTTTATTTATGATAGCCGATCGAAAACATATGGGTGGAGCCCAGGTCCTTCCCCGGGATCATGGCGTAGTCCACCGAGATCCCCCTGATGGAGGTGCCGAAACCGAAACGCATCCAGGACAGGAAACCCTGGTCGCGCTCGGTTTTCAGCCCGGCCCGCAGCGCCAGATACTGCCCCAGGGAATATTCGGCGCCCAATGATAACACCGGCGCATCGTCCAAGGGGACGTCAATGGAGACCGCCGGGACCAGCGGGGTGTTGTAAAAGTAATAGGTGGCGCCCAGGGAGAAGGTTATGGGAAGCCCTCCGCTTTCATCGTGAAAATTGAGGCCCGGACCGATGTTCCTCAGGGACGAACCCAGGGTGACCCTCTGGAATTTCTTTATCGCCCCGATATCGAACATCACCGAGCTGGCCGATTCCTGTTCGATGGACTCGTGCAGCAATTTGGCATTCACCCCGGCCTGCATTTTCAGGCCCGGGAATTTGCGGGCATAGCCGGCGATCATTCCCAGGTCGCTGCCGTTGAAGACCGTCTGGTTGCGGGCGTGTTCGTCCAGGCCGATCATGTCTCCGTAGTTGAAATGGCTCAGGGCCAGGGAAAAGGCATTCTGGCCGGAGGTCATGGCCCCGGCCAGATATCCGTAGTACATGTCCAGATAGGTGGGGGCCATCGAAGCGCTGAAGGTCATCCTGCCCAGGTCGGCCAGCCCGGCCGGGTTCCAGTAGGAGCTGTAGATGTCGCCGGTGACGGCGCAGAAGGCCTCGCCCATGGCGGTGGGCCGGGCTCCCTGGGGCAGGGTCATAAAGACGCCCGATCTGTCGCCGGGGGTCAGGGCCTTTAAGGATGAATTCAACGCTGTCAGAAGTAAGATGATTAATATTTTTTTCATTGTCGTCTCTCCGTCATCTCAATATTGCGATCTTGCCGGTCTTCTTGTGCCCCAGGGGGTTGGTGACCGACCACAGGTAGACGCCGCTGGCAGCTTCCGGGACCCAGGTGGCCAGGCCGTCGCCGTTGCTTTCTTCGATGGTGGCCAGCAGACGGCCTTTGATATCGTAGATCTTCAGGGTGGCCGCCGGGGTCAGCCCCTCGAAGCTGACGGTCCGGTGGCCCAGCCAGTATTTGAAGGGGTTGGGAAAGACCTTCAGGTTCTCCAGGTCGGCGGTGGCGGTCGGGCCCTGCACCACTATCCGGATGGAATCGCTGTCCACCGTCAGGTCGTTGCCCACCGCCCGCAGCTTGGCATAGCCCACGTAGCGCCCGGCCGGCGTGCCCTCCGGCACGTACAGGGTGACGGTGACGTCCAGGGTCTGGCCGATGCTCAGGTCGGGGAAGACCTCCGGATATTCGATGAACCCGGCGGTAAGGGTCAGCGAGGGATTGTCGACGTTGTGCAAAGTGATGCCGTTGGCCGTCAGGCTGTCGATCACCGCGGTGCTGGGTCCGTCCAGGGAGTCGGGGTTGATCCCGCTGCCGGTGTTGGCCAGGCGGAAGCCGCGGGAGACCCAGGCCGGGCCGGCCGGCAGGATGCCGAAGTTAAGGCTGTCGCCGTGGGCGTCCAGGGCATCGGGGAAGATGTCCAGGTCCACCCGGCTGACCACCACGTGGCCGTGCCGGGAATAGATGTTGCCGGTGGTGTCCTCGATCAGGTCCCGCCACACCAGGAAGAAGTTGGCCACCGAGTCGATGTTGGTGATGGCCACCGCCGGCGGATAGAAGGTGTTGCCGAAGTTGGCCCCGCTGTTGCCGGTGTAGGTGTCGAACATCTTGTAGGACGGGGTGAATTCATTTATCGTATCATTGAAGGCGCACAATCTGAGCTCGAACAGGGAGTCGGTAGCGCCCAGGTTGGAATGCCAGACCACGATCATATTTCCTGTGGTCTGGTCGATGGCCATCCGGGGCCGGTAGTTCCAGGTGCCTGATAGGGTGTCGCTGACCCGGACGTTGGCCGAGAAGGCGGCCGAAGTGTCGGCCTTTTGGCTGAAGAACAGCACCGGCTGGGCGTTGGAGGCCGCCACCCCGGTCCGGGTGTCCTCCCATATCACCATGGTCTTGCTGTTGATCCGGTCGATGGTGGGGTTCTGCATCCGGGCCACGTCTCCGTTGTCGTTGATCAGCAACTCCGCCGCCCCGAAGCTCAGCCCGTAGTCGTTTGACTGGTTGAAGTAGATGTCGCACTGCGGGTCGTTGGTGTTGCCGCCGTCGCTCCGCTCGTAGGTCACGAAGACCCGGCCGTTGTCATCGCAGACTATGGCCGGATGCTTGGCAGCTCTAGCGGAGTCCACGTTGACCAGGACCATTCCCGAAAAATTGACATCCTTGGTCAGGGAGCGGGAACAACGGATCTTGGTGGCCTCTGCCCCGGTGGCCTCGGTCCACACTAAATATAGGATGCTGTCGGCCGGGTCCACCGCTATCCGGGGCAGCAGGCCGTAGTTGTTGGCGTCGTCCTTGTTGTTCAGTATGGACGGCCCCTTGATGGTATCGGGCGGACTGAAGGTGGCCCCGCCGTCGGTGGATTTGGAGAGGTATATCCGCCAGTAGGTGTCTGGATATTTCACCTGCCACACCACGTAGATGGTGCCGGACCGGGCCTTGACCATCCAGGGATAGACATTGTCCAGGCTGTCGTTGCAGACCACCACGTTGGGCCGGGAATAACTGGCCGCCAGGTCGGTGGATTTGGCGAAATAGATAGCGTGGCTGGTGTCGTTATCCCGGTCATCCTCCCAGACCGTGTAGACCCGTGGACTGGAGGCCAGACTGTCATCGATTATGGTGTAGGGATGAATGGCCTGATGGGGACCGCTTCCCAAGGCATCGTCCACCCTCACCCGGTCGCCCCAGGTTATCCCCTGGGACCAGGCCAGGGCCGGCAGAAGAAGAAATAACAGCCATGATCTTTTTGACATATTTCCCTCTGATTAATTATAATTGTCTTGCCTTTATGAGGTTATGCAGATTTAGATAACATTGCCTCCTTTTCGGTTCCCTTAAAATAAAAAACCGCCGAAAGGCGGTTGATAATTTGCATTCCATATGTTCTATGTCTTGGGTGTTCTTTTATCATTCAAAGCGATCATTTTACCTGCCAAAATGATCGGCCGGGTTATGGTCTGTCCGCCAATATATACCCCGCGTTAATGGCAGGGGACAGTCGGCGTCATCGGGGGGCTGATCCAGAAGAGTTCGACCAACGGCTAGGAGAAGATCCCCCTCCTGGGCGATATCCCCTTCCTGGGGACTTTGTTCTCCAGGACCTCCAGCACCGCCGAGGAGAGCGAACTGGTGATCTATATCACGCCGCACATACTGACCTGTTGCGGCATCCTGTACATGCCCGGTGAACTTGTGCGTATTGCCCGTGGCTGTTGTGTTGTAGTCTCCGCCGAAGGCGTAATAATCCTGCCGCCAGATAACATTGCCTAATTGGTCGGTCATCACCCGCGGAAATTTTGGCTTACCTCACCGCCACAAATAATATAACAGGAACCCCAGCAGGACGATCCCGGCCGAGGCCGGCATCAGATAGCGATACACCTGGCCCCAGTTGGCCTTAAAATACTCCCGGGTCAAAGCCAGGCACAGATGGCTGGGGGAGACCAGCACCCCGCCCAGCCCGGCCACAAAGGCCAGGACATACCAGTTGAGCGACCCCGTGGGAGACCCGAATATTCCCAGCAGCAGGGGAAAGGCCACCGCCACATAGCCCTGGCTGATCCCGGTCAGCAGGCCCACCAGGAACGGCAGGAGGGATATTATGACCACCGTGGGCACCCCGCCGCCCAACAGGATCCCCGGCAGGGCCGCTATGGCCCCGCTGGTCTCCAGCATCCCCTTGAAGACCATCACCCCGACGATCAGCAGCAGGGTCATCGGTTTGAAGGAATCCCACAGCAGGCCGGGGATCTTTCTCATCTGGTATCTCAACCCCAGGGCCAGGCCCGCCACCGCCAGGGCGGTCATCAGCGCCAGGTCGAACTTGAAGGCCAGCACCGATACTATCACGAACAGCACCGGGGACATGGTCAGCAGGACGTCCCTCCAGGCCCTTTTGTAATCGGCCGCCTGGTCCCACCGGTCCCTTTTCACCCCGCGCCATCCCACCAGCCAGCCGATGACGATGGCGCCGGCGGCATAGGGCCATTGTTTGTATATCAGGTCGGCCACCGGACGTCCGGCCAGCACCGCCGCCAGCAGCAGACCGGGATACAGCGGGAACACCGCCTCCCAGATATGGCGGTACCAGTAGTTGATGAAGGTCTTCCGGCCGGGCGACAGCTCCATATGCTGAGTGGCCTCCCTCACCAGCGGGGCGGAGAACATGGCCCCCCCGGCCGAGGGCAGGAATCCGATGAAGGCCGGCATGAAGGAGGCCACCAGCCGGTGGTCGCGGAACAGCACCTTCAAAGCGCCGACCATCCTGGCCAGCAGGCCGCCGGTCCGCAGCAGGTTCTCCAGGATGGCTATCAGGTAGAGGACGATGACCAGGTATATGGTGGTCTCAAAATCCAGGGCCGCCCGCAGGGCGCTCCGCCACATATCTCCCGGCGATACGGTGAATAAAAGGCCCAGGGACAGCGAAGCCAGGAGCATCACCGGGCCCAAGGGCCATCTGCGCCACAGCAGGAATACTATCAGGGCAAATATCAGCAATATTTTTAAGATTATCAGCATCGGGTCATCATAAAATCATTGACACCATTTTACTTTAATCCCTCCGCCAGGTCAATGATTTTTATACTCGGAGGTTATTGATCTTTTTCCTGTCATTCCTGCGAAAGCAGGAATCCATGGCGCCGTTAAACTGCCTTTAATGAAATAATGATGTTCACTTGCCGGCATTGCTCGCACTATTTCCTTGACATTCCCCGGCCGGTAAAATATACTTTTTCAATGAACCATCATAAGACAAGACAGACCCCGCCCAAGCCTGACAACTGGGGGAGGATCTATCCCCGGGCCATCCGGGCCGAAAAGGATTTTTGCCAGATAGAGCGGGGCGACCGGATACTGATAGGCCTTTCCGGGGGCAGCGACAGCCTGGTGATGCTGGACATCCTGTCCCAGCAGCATAAAAAACTGGGCCGCAGCCTGGGAATATCCATCATCGCCGGGCACGTGCCGGGAGAGTTCCAGGGAAAGCCCATCGCCCCGGCAAAAAAACTGGAGAAGATCTGCTCCGGGCTGGAGGTCCCCTTTGTTGCCTCTTCCTCCCCGCTCAGCGATGATATTTATAACGACTGCTTCAAATGCTCCCTGGCCCGCCGGAGATCGCTGTTCGATCTGGCCGAGGAGCAGGGCTGCAACAAGATCGCTTTGGGACACAACGCCGACGACCTGGTGGAGACCGCTCTGCTGAATATCATGTACTCCGGAAAACTGGCCGCCATCCTGCCCAGACAGCCGATCTTAAAAGGCAAGATGCATATCATCCGGCCGCTGGCCTACGTTTGGAAGGAGGAGATCGTAAAATATTCCTTTCAAAGATTCGGCCGAATAAAGACCTTCTCCTGTCCCGGCACAAAGGGCTCCCGGCGGCTGGTGATCCGCCGAATGCTGACCCGCCTGCAGTCCGGCGGCTCTCCGGTAAAAGAGAACATATTGAAGGCCATCTCCAATCCCAAACTGGAATATCTGCCGATGATCCAAAACAATCGCAAATAGGACAAAAGGGCCGATACCGGGCCTGGTGCTTTTGGTAATGTCATATGATTATCCCCTTGGTTCAGGGAAGGACGGAGGATCATAACGGGACGCTGATAAACGCAGATTATTTTCAAATATCAGCGTGAATCGGCAGCCATCAGCGGATATCTGCGTTCCGGTTGGTCTTTGGTCTCGGCTTCCTGAATGAATGGGATGGTCATTTGATGTCAATAACCGCCTGCAGCTGTCGAAACGATCGGGCAGGCCCTGCGGGACAGCATGGGCTGGGATGCATTTCTCCAAGGCCGAGGATCTGGCAAAACAATAATTTATGGATCATATATGTCGTGGATTATCGTCATAACAATGTTCCTGTCCGCCGGGCTGTATCTGTTCTTCGGATACCGCAGTGTCGCCGGGTCCATTCGGGCCCTGGCCCAGGAAAGCCGGACCGACCTGCGGTCCGTAATTTTCCGGGTCCTGTCGGTGGCGGCTTTGGTGCTGCATTTCTTCAGCTATCTGCTGTACAAGGCCTTCCCGGCCTTCAAATTCATCCCTGCCGAATTTTTATGGGACCGCTGGTTCTCCCTGGCCGCCGCCGCCATCATCGGCCTTCCCGCCGCCGTCATCTGGATCAGGGGGATGATCGACGCCGGGCCGGAGAGCATCGCCCTAAAGGACCGCCGGGCCCCGGCCCGGGGGATCTACCAAAGGATCCGCCATCCCCAGGCCCTGGGCAAGATGGCCCTCCCCCTGGTGGTTGCATTGATGCTCAATTCCCCTTTCCTGGCGCTGTTCTCCCTGCTGTGGATCCCCGCCTTCTGCCTGCTGTGCCGGATCGAGGAAAAGGGCCTGGAGCTGCAATTGGGCGAGGAATATCTGAACTACAAGGGGGCCACCGGGTTCTTCGTTCCCCGCCGGGCGGCCATCCGTCAGGCCCTGCCGGAGAACTGCCTCAACTGCGGGGCATTGTTGCACGGCAAATACTGCCATGACTGCGGACAGAAGAACACCGACATCAACGTCCCCTTCAGGGAGCTGCTGCACGAATTTTTATGGGACGAACTGCGGATCGACTCGCGCTTTGTCCACACCCTGGTGCCGCTGATCATCAGGCCCGGCTTCCTGACCGCCGACTACGTGGCCGGCAAAAGAATGCGCTATGTCCCCCCCTTGAGGACCTATGTGATCATCAGCTTCGTGCTGTTCCTGCTGCTGGCCATGACCAGCAAACGCTCCCACCTGGAAGAGCTGTCCGGGGAGCCCGAAACGAAGATCGAGATCAAAGCCGGGGATGAGGCCCCCGGGCCATTGGCCGGGCAGGACCCTGCCGCCGCCCCGGGGGATACCCTAAGCTTCGACCACCGCTTCACCAGATTGGTCGAGGAGGGCTACCGCCGCGGGACCAAGGATCCCGAACTGTTCGTGGAAACGTTGATCGAGCGGTTCGCCCAGGGCATGTTCCTGCTGATGCCGCTGTTTGCCCTGCTGCTGAAACTCCTCTACATCCGTTCCGGCCGCTATTACATGCAGCACCTGATATTCTCCATTCATTTCCACGCCTTCGTTTTTCTGACCATTCTGGTCGTCACCGCCACCCGTTTTCTCCACATCCCGGTGCTCAGCCAGTGGCTGAGCCTGCTGATCATGACCATTCCCCTATACCTGTACCTAAGCCTGAAAAGGTTCTACCGGCAGGGTTTCTGGCCCACCTTTATCAAGCTGAACCTCCTCTCCATCTCCTACGGGGCGATATTCACCGTATTCATCGCTATGATATTGCTGTCATGGCTGGTTCTGTAAAATATCCTGGTTCAATTTGGATTGACTTCGGCCCGGATATATAAGATAATTCCCCTTGAACAATACGCCGTTTACAATTATCTAGGTTAATTATGGATCATCCGGGATTGCTTTCATATTCGGTGATCATCTCCCTGAGCCTTCTGGTGATAATGTCCTACCTGTTCGACATCCTGGCCCGAAGATCGCGCATTCCCTCGGTGCTGCTGCTGCTGACGGTGGGGATAGTCCTGCGCTTTGTCGGCAGCCACCTGAACATAGCCTTTCTCAACTCCCGGATGTACCTGGAGCTGTTCGGCATCATCGGAGTGATACTGATCGTGCTGGAGGCCACCCTGGAGCTGAGCCTGACCCGGGCCAAGCTGCCGGTGATAAAAAAATCGCTGGCTTCGGCGGTGCTGGTTTTCCTGGCCTCCTCGCTGCTGATAGCCCTGGTGATCAAGCTGGTGCTGAACGCCCCCTTCCAGAGCTGCTTCGTCAACGCGGTCCCCCTGGCCGTCATCAGCAGCGCCATAGTGATCCCCTCGGTCTGCAACCTGGGCCCCGATAAAAAGGAGTTCATGGTTTACGAGGCCACCTTCTCGGATATCATCGGCATCATGATCTTCAATTTCGCCATCCAGAAAAGCCTGTGGTCGGCCTCCTCCCTGTTTTCCTTCGCCGGCAACCTGACGGTCATCACGCTGATATCGGCGGTCTGCTCGCTGCTGCTGCTGCTGTTCATAGACAAGATCTCCGGGCACAATAAGTTCTTCCTGCTGCTCTCCATCCTGTTCCTGGTGTATTCTCTGGGAGAGCTGTTCCGCCTTTCGTCCCTGCTGCTGATACTGGTCTTCGGCCTGACCCTCAGCAACGTCAATCTGATCGTCCAGGGCCCCATCAAGCGGTATCTCAACCCCTATAAGCTCAATTACGAACTCCGGCAGCTCAAGCTGATCACCTCGGAATCGGCCTTCGTCATCCGGACCTTCTTCTTCGTGCTTTTCGGCTACTCCATCCACCTGGCCTATCTGCTCAACCGGGAGATCATTCTGCTGGGCAGCCTGATCATGGTCATGATCTTCACCGTCCGTTATTTTCACCTCAAGTACATCGCCCGGGTCAGCCTGTTTCCCGAGCTGTTCATCGCCCCCCGCGGGCTGATCACCATCATTCTGTATTACAGCATCCCCCAGCAGTTCGTGCTGAAAAGGTTCGGGGAGGGGGTGCTGTTCTTCGTGATCCTGGTCTCCAGTTTGATAATGATGGCCGGCCTGATGCACAGCGGCAGCCAGGGGACCGAGGAAACTGAAGGCCTGGACACATTAAGCAAAAACAATCCGCCGCTCACCCAATCGGAAGGAAACTGAGAGAAAAATGCTGCGATCCAAGGTAGCGGTACTGAAGGTCAAGCCGGATAGTATTCTGAATGATATCGCCCGGCTGATGGAACTGGCCGGTTTCCGGGAAAGCCTGGATCCCCAAAACGCCACCATCATCAAGGACAACATCTCCTGGCATTATCCCTTCCCGGCGGCCAACACCACCCCCTGGCAGCTGGAGGGTGTCATCAAGACCCTGCAGGACGCCGGGTATAAGGATATCTGCTGCGTGCAGAACAAGACCGTGGTCACCGACGCCTTCAAGGGCGAGGACCTCAACCGCTACCTGCCCGTCCTGAGAAAGCGCCGGGTTCCGGTGCTGTACAATTTCAGGGCGGGGGACATGAAATGGGTGCCCTATGCGCCCCGGGCCAGGATGCTGGCTCTGGACAAGATATTTCCCGAAGGGATACTGGTCCCGGACTATTTCTCCGGCAAAAACATCGTCCACCTGCCGACCATGAAATGCCACATCTACACCACCACCACCGGGGCCATCAAGAACGCCTTCGGCGGACTGCTGAACACCCGGCGGCACTACGCCCATTCCTGGATCCACCAGGTGCTGGTGGACCTGCTGGCCATCCAGAGGGAGATCCACCCCGGCCTTTTCGCGGTGATGGATGGGACCACCGCCGGCAACGGGCCGGGCCCCCGCACCATGCACCCGGTGATCAGGGATTATATGCTGGCCTCGGCCGACCAGGTGGCCATCGACGCCGTATCGGCCAAAATGATGGGCTTCGACCCCATGAAGATAGAATACATCCGGCTGGCCCACGAACAGGGGCTGGGCTGCGGCCGGCCGGAGGAGCTGGATCTGGCGGGCGACGACATCTCCGGGGAGAACTGGAATTTCAAGGTGGGCAAGAACCTGGTGCGCCGGGTGGGTGGTGATATGATCTGGTTCGGCCCCTTAAAGGGCATGCAGAACATCTTTTTCCGCACCCCGCTGGTTCATCTGTTCATCCTGGCCTCGGAGATCTATCATGACTACCTGCGCTGGCCGCTGCTGGACAGCAGGCTCTACCGCCGATGGCTGAAGAATACGCCCTGGGGCCGGCTTTTCGGCAGTTACCCCGAGAGGTAAGCGGGCTGAAGGCTTCTTTATAAGCTTGACAAGCTTCCCCTTAAAATATATAATGAACTTGCTATCTGTTCTCAAACATCCCCCTGAAAATCATCCTCAGGGGGGTATGAATTATAGGGCAATGCCCTGAACAAAACCTTAAAAACCTACGGAAGCATACTTATGTCCAGAGTGGTGACCACCAAAGAGGGCCTGGCCAAAATGAAGACCGAGCTGGAAAAACTGGTGTCGGTGGACCGGCCCAATGTCTCGGCCGCCCTGGCCCATGCCCGCAGCCTGGGCGACCTTTCGGAGAATTCCGAATACCATGCCGCCAAGGAAAAACAGGGCATGATCGAGCGGAAGATCCGTCAGCTGCAGACCGACCTGACCAATGCCGAGGTGATCGACCAGAGCAAGCTGGCCAAGGGGGTGGTGGTCTTCGGCAAGACCGTCAAGGTCAAGGACCTGGGCGACGGCTCGCAGGAGACCTACATCCTGGTGGGGCAGCATGAGGGCGATTTCGACCAGGGCAAGATCTCGGTGGAAAGCCCCATCGGCAAGGGCCTGCTGGGCAAAAAGGTCGGCGAGGTGGCGGAGATACAGGTGCCGGCCGGCACCATCAAATACAAGATAATATCTATCATCTAGGGTCTGATCTATCAGGCCTTGAACCATTGCCATAAATTAACCGCAACAACAAAGGAGCAATATGCCCGATATCAAGGTGGCGGTCCTGATGGGCTCCGACAGCGATCTTCCGGTGATGGAAAAAGCCATCGAGACCCTGAAGGAATTCGGAATAAAGCCCCAGGTGATGATCCTCTCCGCCCACCGGGTTCCCGATAAAGTGGCCGAGTTTACCAAAAGCGCCCGCGGCAATGGTTTCGAGTGCATCATCGCCGGGGCCGGGCTGGCCGCCCACCTGGCCGGTGCGGCGGCCGCCCACACCACACTGCCGGTGATCGGCGTCCCGCTGAAGTCCGGCGCCCTGGCCGGGGTGGACTCCCTTTATGCCACGGTCCAGATGCCCTCCGGCATCCCGGTGGCCACCGTGGCCATCGACGGGGCCAAGAACGCCGCCATCCTGGCGGCCCAGATACTGTCCATCAAATACCCCGACATCGCCCGGAAACTTGAGGATATGCGGGCCGGGATGCGCCAGGAGGTGGAACGGAAATCGGCCGAGGCCGAAAAGAAATACAACTGAAAGACGCCGCTTCGGGAATAAATCCTCAGGGGCTGACCATGTCCGATCAAGATCACCATCCCCGCTATGGCATAAAAAATCTATGGCTGCAGGCCGGCGAAAGTTATTACCCCTACGCCGTTCACCTGCATCGGGCCGAAGTGCTGGACCTGGTGGGCGATTGGCAGGGATCGCTGGCGACACTTGATGACAATTACGACTTCGCCCGGAAAGCCGGAGCCAAAAAACAGGAGGCCGATTCCGAAATAAAACGGATCCGGCTGCTCCGGTACATGGGGAGGAACAGCGATTTTCTTGAGCCTCTTAACCGGGCCATGGAAACCTACCGGGAATTGGGCGATCAATACGGCATCAATCAGGCTTTGAACGAGGTCGGTTTGGCTTACCGTTTTTCCGGAGATATTCCCAAAGCGGAAGAATGTTTTACCGACCTGATAGCCCGGTCAGAAAAGATCGCCGACACCAAACATCAGATGAGCGGACTGGGGAATCTGAGCCAGATCCACATGATCAACGGCAAACATGAGCAGGCTCTGAAATGCCTCGACCGCTGCATGGAGATCTCCCAGCGGCAGGATGACAACACCTTTTCCACCATCCTGCTGGGAAGCATAGGTAACGCCCACTTTTTCCTGGAAGACTACGACCTGGCCCTGGAGTATTACCGAAAGCAGCTTGCCTTGGCCTACAAGTACGGCGACCTGGCCAACATCAGCGTGGCGGTGGGAAACATCGGCAACATCCACAACCGCCGCGGAGAATATGATCGGGCCCTGGAATGCTACCGGGAAAAACTGGAGCTGTCGCAAAAACTTGGGTACGCCATGGGGATCCAGCAGGCCCTGGGAAACATGGGGTTGGCGCTGTCCGAATCGGGCAGATATCCCGAGGCCCGCCAGTGCTTCGAGCGCCAGCTGTCCATCTCCAGCCAAACGGACGACCCGGAAAGCATCGAAGGGGCCTGCAGCGGACTGGGGAATGTTTTTGCCCAATTGGGCGATTATGAAAATTCGGAGAAGTATTTCAAGCAGGCCATTGCCGTAGACCTGGAACAGGGATTTCAAAACGACCTGGCGGCGGATTACCTGGGACTGGCGGAGATGTATCTTAAAAAAGGCGCGGCCGTTCAGGCCCGGGAAGCGGCCAACTTGGCCCTGGCCGCCGCCCGGGAGATCGGCGATGACGAACTGGCGGCAAAGGCAATGCTGCTTCTGGAATAAGTGCCCGAGATCTGAAAAACATCCTGCCGGACAATAGTATTCAAACCTTAACCTTAAATAAAAGAGAGCCTCCGAATTCATGAAGACCATCACC
The DNA here is from genome assembly GCA_031082425.1 of Candidatus Edwardsbacteria bacterium. Lineage (NCBI taxonomy): Bacteria > Candidatus Edwardsiibacteriota > Candidatus Edwardsiibacteriota bacterium. The sequence continues at coordinate 166,057 of JAVHLB010000001.1, forward strand.
CAGACCGATTTCCCGGAACTTAAAAAGGTATCCCAGGGCAAGGTGCGCGACATCTACGACCTGGGCCAGCATCTGCTGATAGTGGCCACCGACCGCATCTCGGCCTTCGACGTGGTCCTGCCCAACGCCATCCCCTACAAGGGCTATGTGCTGACCCAGATCTCCAAATTCTGGTTCCAAAAAATGTCCTCCCTTATGCCCAACCATTTGATAAGCACCGAGGTGGCTGATTTCCCGGCCCAATGTCATAAGTACCAGGACGACCTGGAGGGCCGCTCCATGCTGGTCAAAAAGGCCCGGCCCCTGCCGGTGGAGTGCATCGTCCGGGGATACCTGACCGGCTCTGGGCTGAAGGATTACCAGAAGACCGGCCAGGTCTGCGGAATAGAACTCCCAAAAGGATTGGTGGAATCCAGCCGGCTGGACCAGCCCCTATTCACCCCCTCCACCAAGGCCGAGATCGGCAGCCACGACGAGAATATCAGTTTTGATAAAATGGCTCAGATATTAGGCAAAGAAAAAGCAGAGAAAGTAAAAAAACTTTCATTGGAGATCTACACCGCCGCCCGCAAGATCGGCGAGGAGAAGGGCATCATCATCGCCGACACCAAGTTCGAGATGGGGGATTTTGACGAGGTGCTGATCCTGATAGACGAGGCGCTGACCCCCGACTCCTCCCGCTTCTGGCCTCTGGCCGGATATCAGGCGGGCTTGTCGCAGCCCAGCTTCGACAAGCAGTTCGTCAGGGATTACCTGAGCACCCTGGACTGGAACAAGCAGGCGCCGGGCCCGGAGCTGCCCCAAGAGGTCATCGCAAAGACCAGCCAAAAATACCTCGAAGCTTTGGATATCCTGACCGGAATAAAACCGACCATCTGATCTTGGAGGGAACCATGGAATATTACCGGATCCCGGCCTGGTCTGCCGTAATAATTGCCGCCCTGATGCATCTTTACAACATCGCCAAGAGCCGAGGCATGATCCAGCAGACCAGGGGCATCATCCGGACCAGCCGCGACCTGCAGCTGGTCCGGGAGGTCATCAACCTCAGCATGCAGCTGGCTATATACTACATCGCCATGTCGCTGCTGCTGCTGGCGGTCCTGGCCTATCTGGTGATAAGCGGACTCTCTTTCATCACCGCCATGGGGCAGCTGTTCCTCTTCGGGATCATCACCCTGCCCATGGGTCTGATCGGCAAACATTTCGAGGACCGGGTCCGCCGGATGGAGATACAGCCCCCCGATCCCGTGCTGCAGGAAACCTATTCCCGATACCTGGCCCAATGGAAAGAACCGCGTTTCAAGCTTCCGGATTGAATATTTTTTATAATAATTAGGAACCACTATGCTTCAGATTTTTCAGCGCGGCAGTACTTTGGGGATGATCTTCGGCTACGACATCTTCACCGGCATCATCATGATCGGCCTGCTGCTGGTCTCCGTCTTTTCCTGGACGGTGATAATCTATAAACGGCGCTCCCTGAACAATATCGCCAGGGCCAATAGAATATTCATGGAAAAGTTCAAGCAGCGCAAAACCTTTGACGACGCCTTTGCCTCATCCCACCCCGCTTCGCCCCTGTTCCTGATCCTGGCCGAGGGGCTGGCCGAGGCCCAGCGCCTGTCCGGCGGGCAGAAGCTGTCCTTCCCGCTGGAGGTGCTGCCCAACATCCAGGCCGCCATGGACCGGGCCATCGGCGATCAGGTGGAGGCCATCAGCCGGCGGCTGATCACGCTGGCCACCATCGCCAACGTTGCTCCGCTGATCGGGCTGCTGGGCACGGTCTGGGGCATCATGGTGGCCTTTGTGGACATCAAACATTTCGGCTCCACCAGCATCCAGGTGGTGGCCCCCGGCATCGCCGAGGCCCTGGTGACCACCATCGCCGGGCTGGTGGTGGCCATCCCGGCCTCCATCGCCTTCAATGCCTACAACAGCCGCATCCGCCACATGGCCGGCCAGATGGAGAATCTGTCCTCGGAGTTCCTGGGCGACCTGAGGGTCCATTCGGTGTTCGGAGGCAGGTAGACCCATGAGACGGGAGCGTTTCCACATCCCGCCCATGGATTCCATCAACGTCACCAACCTGGTGGATGTCTGCATGACCCTGCTGATCATCTTCATGATCACCGCCCCCATGATGCGCTCCGGGGTGGATGTGGCTTTGCCCAAGGCCGACTCCTCCAAGCCGCAGATCGAAGAAGGATTGACCATCGTCCTGACATCCGGCAGCAAGATACTGATCAACGACCAGCCGGTGTCCGGCAAGGCCTTCTCCCAGGTGGTCAAGGGACTGCTGGCCAAAAATGCCGCCCGGCCGGTCTACCTCAAGGCCGACAAATCGGTGCCCTACGGACTGGTGGTGGAGATCATCGGACAGTTGAAGGACCTGAAGGTCAACAACCTGGGCCTGGTCACCGAACCCAAAGCCAGCAAATGAAACGGGAGTTCTCCATATCGTTGTCCTTTCATCTGCTGTTGTTTCTGACAGTGATTTTTTTTGCCAGGGTCCTGAACCTGGCATCCCGGTCCTCCTATCCGGCGGTATACAAGGTCAACCTGGTGGCCCTGCCCCAGGTATCGGGAAGCGATGGCCAGGACATGGAGAGCGCTCCGATCCCGGAGGCCAAGCCCTCGGTCAAAAAAGAGCCAGCCGTGTCAAAGGCCAAGCCGCAGCCCAAAGCCAAGACCCCGGATAAAAAGCAAAGATCGGCCGGCGGCCCGCTGGTGCCGAACCTTCCCCAGGGCATGAAGGTGCTGGCCGCCGAAGGGGTTTCCCCGGAGGGGTCATATTACCTGGGCCTGATATTGACCAAGATCAGCCAGCATTGGCGCAACCCCTACCAGGGCGGCCAGCAGGTGATCCGGGCCACCATCTATTTCAAGATCGACCGCCAGGGAAACCTGCTGGAGGCCAGCCTGGAGAAATCCTCCGGCGACGCCCTGTTCGACCAGGCCGCCATCCGGGCGGTCTATCAGGCCAAGAACTTCCCGCCCTTCCCCCAGGAGATGAAGCTGTCGGTGCTGGGCGTGCATTTTGAATTTGAGTATGTGAAATGAGGCCTCTATTAGCTAATTGTATTTTATGAGATTTTGCAGCACCTGCATAATGCCGGCATCACAAGTGGTTCCGCTGAACGAGTCCGGCGTTTGCCGCTATTGCGCCGATCATGAAAAGATCGTATTCAAAGGAGAAGAACAACTATCGGCTCTTTTCAATAAGCTTAAAAGCAAGCATGGCAAATATGATTGCCTGGTGAATATCAGCGGCGGACGGGACAGCGCTTACACCCTGTTGAGCCTGGCTAAGGATTTCAAATTAAATGTTTTGGCGGTCAATTACGCCAACCCCTTTACCGACGAACAGGCCAAAAGGAATATCGAGCGGATGGTGGATATTCTGGGGGTCGATTTCTTTCAATTCCATCTGTCGGGAAATATACATAAAAGGATCCTTAAAAACAATATTTTGGCTTGGTTCAACAATCCTTCGCCGGCCATGGTTCCTGCCATCTGTATCGGCTGCAAGATCATTTGGCCGGAGATACTAAATATCGCGAAAAAGAATAATATTCACTGCATTGTCAACGGCGGAAACCCTTACGAATACACTTCATTCAAAAAGGAATTGTTGGGCGTTTCACATAAAGCCGGACTTGAAAAGACCTATCTTCAGAACATATTCGGATTGTGCCGGGAATCTTTTAAGAATTTGGCTTATTTAAAACCGGAATTTCTGCCCATCACCATCAAGGGATATCTTTTTGCCAATCAGTATGCGCCGGCTTCCCGCCTTTTGGCTGGTGATATCGAGAGAATCGATCTTTTCCATTATATGCCCTGGGAAGAAGAAACTGTGATCCGCCGGATAAAAAGTGAATTGGACTGGGACTCACCAAAAGATATAGGTTCCACCTGGCGCTTCGACTGTCAGATAGGACACCTCAAGGACTATATGTATATGAAAACACTCGGTTTCACCGAAAAGACCGATTTCTTTTCCATAATGGTTCGGGAAAATATTCTTACCAGGGAAGCGGCTTTTAAGAGGAATGCCCTGGAAAACAAGCTACATTACGATAAAATTGAAAGACTATTCACCAACCTCGGCATAACGAATATTAAACTGGCATAGAGGATTTTCGTTGAAAAAATATTTTGTGTTGATCCTGTGCAATATATTTTTGTTCTCTGCAGCCTCCGCCCAGACCGATGTATACCTTAAACTTTCCACCTCGGAAAGGCGGCCCATAGAGCTGGCAATCGCTCCCGTCCAGCCCCGGGGCAAGAACCCCCCGGAGGCGGTCGCCAAAGTTAAAGCGCTCATCGCTGTGCTGTCGGACGACCTGGCTTTCTCGCTGTACTTCCAGCTGATAGAATCACCTGACAGCGATCCGGGATACGGCTTCAGGAAAGGACAGGTCCAGGCCGGGGCCTGGCAGCTGCTGGGGGCCAAGATGCTGTTGATCCCCGAGCTGCGCAGCGACAAAAAGCAGGATCACCTGAAGGTCCGGATCTATGACCTGGGTGTGGGGCGCGATATCTTCACCAAGGAGATTGTGGTTGATCAATCCCGGGGCCAGGTCCACCGGCTCTGCGACGAGATAATAAAAACCCTTACCGGGGAGAACGGCGTGGCCTCCACCAGGATAGCCTTCTGCCAGAAGCACGGCCAGAACAAGGAGCTGGCCGTGCTGGACTACGACGGCCATAACCTGCAGAAACTGACCGCCCTGAACACCATCAACCTCTCGCCCGATTGGTCCCCGGACGGGTCGAAACTGGCCTTCATCTCCTTTCAGCGCAACCGGACCGAGATATACTCGCTGGACATGAGGGCCTGGAAGCTTCAGGCCATCTCCCAGGTCGAGGGGCTGAACACCTCCCCGGCCTGGTCTCCCGACGGGAAAAAAATGGCCCTGACCCTCTCCCGGGACGGCAATGCCGAGATATATCTTTATACCCTGGACAGCCGGTCGCTGCAGCGGCTGACCAACAGCTGGGCCATCGACTGTTCGCCGGGCTGGTCCCCCAACGGACGGGAGCTGGTGTTCACCTCCGACCGGCCGGGCAGCCCCCAGATCTATTTGATGGACGCCGACGGCTCCAACATCCGTCGCCTGACCTATCAGGGAAATTACAATACCTCCCCGGTGTGGTCGCCCAAGGGCGACAAGATCGCCTTCGTCTCCCGCATCAACGGGCTGTTCCAGGTCTGCGCCATGAATGTCACCGGCGACGGCTACACCCAGCTGACCTACGAGGGGGACAACGAGGATCCCTCCTGGTCGCCCGACGGCCTGCACCTGGCCTTCTCCTCCAGCCGCACCGGCAGCAGCCAGCTGTGGCTGATGCACTGGGATGGCTCCGGCCAGAAGGCCGTCACCAACCTTAGCGGGGCATTGATGCCGGCCTGGAGCCCCTTCCCGCCAACCCCCTGAACAAACTGGACCATGTTAATATAAATACAAGGAGGTGATCATGAAAAGAACCATCAATATCATCAGCGGGGTACTGCTGATCTCTTTGGTCCTGGCCGGCTGCGCCAAAAAGCAGGCCACCAAGCAGGAGGAGATGGTCCAGCCCGAACTTACCATCGAGAAACCGGCCGCCCCGCCGGCCGAGGAGAAAAAACCCGAACTTAAGATCGATTTCTCCACCGTTTACTTCGGCTTCGATTCATACTCCATAGAGGAGACCTCTGTCTCCCTGCTCACCGAGGCCGCCAAACTGCTCCGCAGCTATCCCCAGGTGGCGGTCAGGCTGGAGGGCCATTGCGATGAACGCGGCACCACCGAGTACAACCTGGCGCTGGGGGAGAAGCGTTCGATGGCCGTCAGGGATTACCTGGTCAATCTGGGGGTGGAGCGCTCCCGCCTGGCCACCGTCAGCTTCGGCAAGGAGAAGCCGGCCGACCTGGGCCACAACGAGATCAGCTGGGCCAAGAACCGCCGGGTGGAATTCGTGATCGAAAAGAAGTAACATGAAGAAAACCATCCTGTTAATTCTCTGCCTCCCCCTGCTGGCCGGATGCGGGGTCAAGAGGGAATATGTCCGGATGCGCGACCAGCTGGACTACCTGGAGACCAGCCAGAAGAAGATGGAGGCCCAGATGACCCTGATGGACAGCCTGCTTCGGGCCCAGACCGACATCACCTATCAGCTGAACGCCGAGCTGCGCACCCGCTGGGGATCGCTGAACGAGCGGATGATGAGCATGGACCAGCAATACCAGGACCAGCAGTCGCGGACCATGGTCCAAGCCCTGCCGCTGGGCTCCTCCCAACCGGACAGCAGGGGGATCACCCCGCCGGCCCCGCCGGATAAGCCTAAAGATAACGGCTCCAAGCCCGATCCCAAGCAGTTGTATGACACCGCCTATCTGGACATCACCCGGGGCAATTACGACCTGGCCATCGCCGGGTTCCGGGAATTTTTGAAGCTCTACCCATCCAGCAGTCTGGCCGACAACTCCCAATACTGGATCGGCGAAGGATATTACGCTCAGAAGAAATACCAGGAGGCCCTGGCCGAGTTCGAAAAGGTCCTGGCCCAGTATCCCAACCAGGATAAGGCGGCGGCTGCCTATTACAAGTCCGGCCTCTGTTACAGGGAGCTGGGACGGACCATGGAGGCCCGGAAAAGCTGGCAAACCCTGATAATCAAATTCCCGCGCAGCCCCGAGGCCGGACTGGCCCAGGACCGGATAAAAGAACTGCCCTAAACCCCATAACCATTTTTGGAGAGATAAGAATGCCCAAAGTTGCCGCCAAAAAAAAAGCCAAAAAGAGAAGCGGTGAGCGCCGGGCCCCGCTTTCGGAGAAGGAATTCCGGGATCTGATCGAGACCGGCCGGGCCACCGAAAAGGAGCGCCGGGCCTGGGAGGAGCGAAGGAAAAGATGAATTTTTTAAGGAATATCTTCGGAACCAAGGACGCCAAGGCCGGCCACGCCATCAGCCTTCAGCAGGGGGTGGCCGCCAATGCCCTTTCCATCCAGGCCCTGATAAATGTACTGGTGGCCAAGGATCTCTGCACCCGCCAGGAACTGTTGGATGAGTTGAAGAAGATATCCGGCCAGAACCAGCATCATGCCCGGCCAGGCAAATAACAGCACCCGGCTTTTCGCCCGGGCCGATCGGTTCTCCCGGCAGGGCAAGCGCAAGGAGGCCATCAAAGCCTACCGGGCGGTACTGGCCCTTCCGGAATTGAAAAACGGGGGCGATCTGGCCAGGGAACTGGCGCATTGGGGCCTGGCCGAGCTTTTAATCCTGGAGAGGGATACCGCCGAAGCCGAGAGCCACCTGCTGGCGGCCATCGGGCTCAATCCCGACGAGGCCAACTATTACCAGCAGCTGGGCTCGCTCTACAGCTATATGGATCGCTTCGAGGATGCCATCGCCCAGCTGAAGAAGTCCCTGGACATCCGGCCCGCCCACCCCCAGACCATGCACCTGCTGGGGTGGGCGGTCTTCATGTCCGGCGATCACAAGAGCGGCCGGCAGATATTGGAGCAGGCCGCGGCCCTGGATGAATGCGATGCCGGCATTCTGAACGACCTGGCGGTCTGCCTGGTGGAGATGAGATTATACGGAGAAGCCCTGAAACATCTGGACCGGGCGCTGGAGCTGGATCCCCATAACCAACTGCTTGAGTCCTACCGCCAGATGGTAATGGAAAAAAAGGCCTCCCTTTAGGGAGGCCTTTTTATTGTTTCTAATATTGTGGTTATTTAGCTATAGCCTGATTTATCCGACGGGTTTCGAGTGGTAACTTTTAAGACGAACAACGCAACGTTTCTCTGCTTATTGTTCGACGATTTGGTCTAAAAATAAAACGTGGCCCAGAGATCCATCTTGCCTTCATACTGCTTGCTGCCATACTCGGTGTTTGATCCTCCGGCAAAAACAACCGGCCAAAACACAAACTCCAGATTGGTTATCGGCTTGTAGCTGACCGGCAGACCGGCAGAATAGCTTTGGTCATCAAGATTATAAAGCAACTGAACGGCGGGCGTAAAATACAACATATTAAACGGCTCCTGCCACGACACCTTGAGATACAGGTACTCCCGCATCAGGTTCGGATCGCCAAAATATGTTTTACCGGTGTTCAGGGCGCTGGAGACGGCAATATTATTGCCCGAACTCACAGCCTTGTCTAAAAAATCCTGGTACTGTTCAAATTCAGCTTTGCTCAAGCCGGCTTCATTTTGGCAATATTCACCGATAGTGGTGATATTCCAGCTGTTCAGCCATCTGAATCCAAATAGATAAGATGAACCGTCAATGTTTTCTGTTCGTAGGCTGTCGTTTAGAAGATAGTATCTTGGCAGATTGGTGAAACGGCTGTACTCGCCGTGGATTTCCAAACTGGGAATAACATTCCGGGAAAAATCAAACCCGTATTCTTCGGGATTCACCCGACTGTAATAGCCCATCAGATCTATATCCGTGTTCCACAACAGTAAATATAATTTTCCGGCGATGTCGGTATTTTCCGCTTCCGCCACTTTGCCGTTGATGGTATTCGCTGAAGGCGCCAGGATCAGATCTACAGATATATTATCGAGCGCGCCACTGGCAATGCTTTTGGTATATTGGTAATTCATGGACAAAAGGCCAGATTGAGCCTGATCGGGATTCTCGGGGTCCTTTTGGGGGTTGACATACCCCACCGGGTTGAAGGCGTAGCCCTTGCCCCAATTGTACATCTTTTGCCCCAGCAGCAGGAACGAAGTGCCGGATATGCTTACATTCCCATACAACTCATGCAGATCAAAGTCCGCCTGGCTGCTGCCATAATACCCGGAATAGGTCTTTAGGTGAACCCCGACGTCTCCGGTTTGGTAGTCTCCGTTCAAATAGAAGTCGGCCCGGTACGACGACAGGACATCGGACAACGGCCGGCTGTAATACTGAAGGGCGTACAGCGCCGATCCTTTTCTGCTTTTGGCCAGCAAATACCTGGCGTCAAGGCTGCCGCTCAATTCCAGGGTCTCTTTTGTGGTTTCCGCCGGAGGTACCTCAAAAGAATAATCATCGGCCCGGGCAAGAGCGCCGAAGAGCAGCAGGCAAAACAACCCCGTCAAGGCCCTCATTTTCTTAAACCCTCAAGCTTGGACATGTAGTTCATGGTGAACACCTCCTCCTTGAAGGATCTAGGCTTCACCTGGGAATAGATCATGGTTGACAGATAGCCCTTGTACAGCGGGCTGTGTGTTTCGATGACGGAGGGCCGCACCACCCCCTGGCCGAAATTCTTCAGCTCCTTGAACTCCAGGGTTTTAATCAGCATGCCGCTGGCGGAATAGCACTCCACTTTCTTCAGTATTTCGTTTTTAGTGGCCCACATCTTCAGCTTATCATAGGCCACGGTTTTGTTCTTGGCCTTTAAGGACAGGATGTATTCTGATTCAGTTTCCTCCGTTTTTTCAACATCGTATTCCGTGTTATAGTCGACCTGCATGATGTCGGCGTTGTTGAAAACCCCTCCGGTGATGGATTGCAGGCTGGTTATGCGTATCGGCTTGCCCACATTGGGTATATACAGCCACATGTTGTCGCCCAGCCGCAGGGTGGTGCGGCCCTTTTCGCTGGCCGGGGAAAGATACAGCATGGCCACCTTGTCTTTCCCCTTCTTGGCCGTATAAAAAACAAACTCCTTTTTCCGCCCATTGGGCTCAGCGTTGATCAGCTTCCGGTACGACTCGTAGCTTTCCGGCATCAGTTTTTCGTCGATCCTCTTCAGCAGCTGGTTCCCGTCCTGGGCCATGACCGGCCCCATGACGGATATCAGCAGCAGCGGCAACAGCCATGATATTTTTTTCATCGGGGTTCCTTTCTGGTTATACATGTCTTAATGCTTCCACCGGCTCCAGTTTGGACGCTTTAAGAGCCGGTTGCAGGCTGGCCAAGGCGGATATGACGACCACTATGATCAAGGATAATATTATTTCCGCCGTGGGTATCTGCGGTGAAAGGGAAAGTTTCATCATTCCGAAAACGAAGTTAAGCTTCGCCGCCGCAATGATCAGCAGAAGTCCCGTTCCGAATAAGATACCGGCCAAGGCGCTGAAAAAGCCAAGCAGGAGGCCTTCGGTCAGGAAAAGGACCAGGATTTTCGAAGGCGGGGTTCCGATGGAAGCGATGGTGCCGATCTCTCCTATCCGCTCATAAACTGACATCATCATGACGTTGAGGATGCTTATCAAAACGATGGAAACCAGCACCAACCTGACCACCATGATCAGCAGGGTCACTATTTTTACGATGCTGGAAAAGGGCGATAACTCCTCCCAGGAATGGACCTCGAAGGCCGGTTTCCCGGGGTTCTCCCCAGGGGTTCGGGCCAGTTCGCCCTTGAGCCGTGAGTACACCTTCTTGAGCTTGTCGAAATCATTGAGTTTTACTGCGATTTCGGTGATCTCCCCGTTCTCGATCCTTAAAAGGGAAACCGCATCAACAATGTGAATGTATCCGTCCTTGCCCTGGGGGCCGAGTATGTTCTCCGAGATGCCGGATATTTTAAAGGTCACCCCGTTCACCGAACCATCCTTGTTGGTGGCCACCAAAACGGCATCGTCACCGAGTTTAAGGTTCATTCCGGCGGCAATATTGGCGGGAATGACAATCGATCCCGGCTGGACGAAGGTTTTCGGGTCTGAATTCCCCTCTTTTATCCTTTCCGTCAGGGCCGGGCAGGTGCTGCTTTCTTTCTCTGGATAAACTGCGGTCAGGCGCATGCTGGTGGTCTGGGCAAAATTGCTGATCATCGCCCCGAATCTGATCCTTTCCGAATAGGCCTTCACTTCGGGGTTGGCGTCCAGCAGCGATCTTATTTTGTTCAAGCCCTGTTCTGGTATGGCAATGTCCAGCGGCAGATTATCCATCGAGCTGACATACCCTTTCTTGTGTATCTGGATATCGCCCAGGTTGGAATTGGTGATGGTGCCTATGACCTCATCCTTGAACGAGGCTCCAATTCCTCCGAATATTATCACCAGGGCCACGCCCACCGCTATCAGCGAGGACGTCAACAGCGTCCGGCGGGTGTATCTTAAAAGATTGCGCCACGCAATTTTTACTATATTTTTCATTTTACTTATTCCCTCCGGGGTTTGTCTTTTCGTGAATATTGGTTATCAAGCCGTCTTCCATGGTATAGATGATCTCGGCCTCGCCTACTATTTTCTGGTCATGGGTGGCAAAGATGAAGGTTGTATTAAACTCCTTCTTCATCTCATGCATCAGTCCGATTACCTTATAGGCCGTATTATGGTCAAGGTTTGCTGTTGGTTCGTCCGCTAAAACCAGCTTTGGGTCCATGACCAAAGCCCGGGCAATGGCCACCCGCTGTTTCTGTCCCCCGGAAAGCTGGGAGGGGTATTTGTTCCGCTGGTCTGACATCCCGACCCGCTCCAGCATGTCCTCAATTCTTTGCTTTCGTTTGTTCAAGGGAACATCCTGAACCATTATCAGTGGATATTCCACGTTTTCATGGACCGTCAGCACCGGTATCAGGTTGAAGTTCTGGAAAATAAATCCGATGTTGTCGCCCCGGAATTTGGCCGAAGTTTTCCGGTCCATCCGGTTGACCTCCACCCCCGCCACGGTAACCGTTCCCGCTGTCGGCTTGTCCAAACAGCCGACCAGGTTCAACAGGGTGGTCTTCCCGCTGCCGGACGGCCCGACAAAAGAGATAAATTTACCTTTTCCTATAGTCAGGCTTATCCCCTTAAGAGCCGGGACGGTTACATCTCCGGCCAGGTAATCTTTTTTAAGATTGTTAACGGTCAAAAGGCTCATTTATTAATTCCTTCTTATAATGTTTCATTTTTGCCCGGGTCAGATCCTATCAGTCTGCTTTGCGAACGATCATTCCAGCTTTCTTCTGAACCGCGTGACGCTGAGCGACAGGATGCCGACCCCAAAAATCAACAGGGCCAGGGCATGGGGCCACAGTTCGGCCAACCCCGATCCCCTTAAGAATATTCCCCGGATGATGGTGTAGAAGTACCGCAACGGCAGCAGATAAGTAAGGGCCTGGATTATCTGCGGCATGTTCTCTATGGGAAACACGAAGCCCGAAAGATAGATCATCGGCATCATCACGAAGAAGATGGCCGTCATCATGGCTTGCTGCTGGTTGGAGGACACGGTGGATATGAACAGGCCCAACCCCAAGGTGGTCATGATGAACAGCAGGCACAGGGAGAACAACAGCGGATGGCTGCCCCGGACAGGGACCCCGAACCACTGGGTGGCCACCAGCATCACCAACAGGATATCGATGACCCCGATACAGAAGAATGGGGTCAGTTTGCCGATGATCAGCTGATACGATTTAATGGGGGTCACCAGCAGTTGGTCCATGGTGCCGTTCTCCCGCTCCTTGACTATGGCCAGGGAGGTCAGCATCATGGTCATTATCATCAGCAGCAGCCCCAGAACGCCTGGCACCATAAAATTCCGGCTGCTGAGTTCTGGGTTGTACCATATCCGGATCTCGGGGGTAACCGAAAGCAGGGCCGTTTTTCGGGGGCCCGATGATCCGGCCAACTGCAGGCCGATATAGCGGTTGATGATCTGGCTGGCATAGGCCAGGCCGATGCCGGAAGAATTGGCATCCGAACCGTCAGCCAGGGCCTGGATCTGAGGCTGCTTGCCCGCCAGCAGATCGTTTCCGAACCCGGCTGGGATCACAATCCCGACCGAAGCTCTGGTCTCGATAAGGGCGATATCTATATCAGCGCTTCTGGTGGTGCTTTCCACGGTGCGAAAATAGCCGGAATTGGTGAAGCCGCTCAACAGCTGGCGGCTATAATAGGAATTGTCATGGTCGCAGACAATCATGCTCACCTCCCGGACATCCAGCGTGGCCGCATAGGTGAAGACCAGCAGTTGTATGGCCGGAGCAATGATGTTGATGGCCACCATCTTGGGATCCCGCATAAACTGCAGAAACTCTTTTTTGATTATATGAAGGATTATTTTCATGTCTTTGTTGCGGTCGAATTCTATCGACATCCAATATTTATCATCACAGCCCCGACCTTTTGATCCTGATGGCGCTCACCAAAAGCATCACCGTGGCAAATCCCATAAGGAACAGCAGCTGGTCCCAGATCGCACCGAACCCGGCCCCTTTTAGGATTATCCCTCTCAGAGCCACCAGATAATACCTGGTGGGCACGGCATAGGTTATTAGCTGTATTGCCTCCGGCATATTTCGGATGGAAAAGACGAACCCCGACAGCAGAAAGGACGGCAGGATGGTGGATATCACCGCCACCAAAAAAGCCAGCTGTTGGGTTTCGGATATTGACGATATCAGCAGTCCCATACCCAAAGCGCCCAGCAGAAAGATAAAAGTGGTCAGAAACAGCAATAACAGGCTGCCCATGACGTGGACATCAAATAAAACATAACCCACCACCAAAATGATTGCCGTCGACAGCAGCGAAATAGCAATGTAGGGTATCGTTTTGCCCATTATCAATTCCAGGGGTTTTATCGGGGAGACCAATAGTTGCTCCATGGTGCCCCTTTCCTTTTCCTTGACTATCGACAGCGAGGTGGAGATGACCCCTACCACCATCAGAATAAAACCGATCAGCCCGGGAATAAGAAATTTTGCGCTCTTCAATTCTGGATTGAACCATATCCTGGGCCGGTAATCTATCGGTTGGTTAATGGCGGCCACCCCCAGCCGCCGGGCGACCTTGATGGTAAGCTGATATGAATAATTCAGGAAAAAAGCATTAAGGTACCCCTGAATGGTGTTGGCGGCATTGGCATTCACCCCGTCCAATATCACCTGCACCGTAGGGCTCCGGCCCTTGGCCAGGTCGGCCGCATATCCCCGGGGGATCACGATGGCCGCCCGTACTTTTTCGCTGCCCAGGAGATGGTCCAGTTCATTTACCGCCGAGGGCAAATGTTTTACCGTAAAATATTCGCTGTGAGAGAATTCGCTGATCAAATGCCGGCTTTCCCGGCTGATGTCCAGGTCCACCACCGCCAGGGAGGTGTGTTTAACGTCAAAATTCAGGGCATAGCCGAACATCACCAGCATGAACAGCGGGATGAAGAACAGTATGCCCAGGCTCCGCTTGTCCCGCATTATCTGGCGCAGTTCCTTTTTAATGACCGAAGCCACCCTGTCTGCTTTTGTGCCGGGGCTGATCAAAGGCATTGTTCATTTCCCTTCCGGATTTTCGATCGGTGTCTTTTTTTCTATCAGGGTGATGAAGACATCTTCCAGGGTGGGGCTTACCTCCCTTATATTTTCAGGCTTTACATTGCCCGTTCCCAAGGCTTTGATTATCTCCCTTTTGCCGGATTGGACATCCTTTACGCTGACATGAAGTGAGTTGCCGAAAATGGTGGTCTCCAGGGCCCAGGGCAGACCCTGGATCATGCCCATGGCTTTGACCACATCGTCGGACCTGAATTCCAGGATGGGGTTTTTGATCCATTCTTTTTTCAGTTGATTGGGGCTTCCGCCGGCTACGATCCGGCCGGCATGCATCAGGGTGATCTGGTTGCAGTATTCGGCCTCGTCCAGGTAGTGGGTGGTGACGAAGATGGTGGTGCCGCCTGATGACAGTTCATTTATCAGGTCCCAGAAGCTTCTCCGGGAGACCGGGTCCACCCCCCCGGTGGGCTCATCCAGGAAAATGATCCCTGGTTGGTGCAGAATGGCGCAGCCCAAAGCCAGCCGCTGTTTCAGTCCCCCGGCCAGTTCCCGGGTCAGCGAACGCTGGCGTTCCGACAACCCCGCCATCTCCAGAGCCCATTGCCTCCTGTTTTTCAGATTTTGACCATCCAGTCCGTAGACCCCGCCGAAGAAATTGATATTCTCCGCAACGGTCAGGTCCTCGTAAAGCGAAAATTTTTGGGACATGTAGCCGATGTTCTTTTTGACCAGGTCGGCCTGGCGGTTGATGTCGTATCCGCCCACCCTGGCGGTGCCGGAGCTGGAGGACAAAAGACCGCACAGCATTTTGATGGTGGTGGATTTGCCGGCTCCGTTGGCCCCCAGAAACCCGAAGATCTCGCCTGGCCGCACCTCAAAGCTGACGCTATCGACCGCCACAAAGCCGCCGAAACGCTTGCTCAGCCTGTCCGCTATTATCGATGGGGCAGCCATTATGCTAATACTCTCCCAGGGCTTTTTTAAGCTTATCTTTGGCGATCTGGCATTCCATCAGGGCCCCGGCGTGCCCCACCTTGGCTTGAAGCAGCAGCACCTCGGCGTCCAGCAGATCGGAATTGGTGGCCATTCCCTCCAGGAACAGGTTCTTGACGTTGCGGTAGTTCTCCTGGGCCTGGTCCAGCCCGCTCCGGGAGACCGCGGTCTTCTCTCCGGCCTGTTGGACCTCCAGTACCGCCAAATTGACCTCGATCCTGACGGCATCCTCCAGCAAAACCAGCCGGTCCTCGGCCTGCCGGAGCAGAGAGCCCGCCTGGCGCACCTGATGTTTGGCGGCCTGCCAGTTCCAGAGATCCATCGACAGCATCACCCCGGCGTCCCAGGTGGCATCGAACTGGTCCCGGGCCGGAAATATCCGGGGATTGGGGTTGGCATAGGTGTAATTCCCCACCGCAAACACCTGGGGATACCAGCCGGATTTGGCGGTCGTCCTTCCCGCCGCAGTAGCCTCCCGGCGGTATTTCTGGCCCGCAATATCCTGTCTTTCGGCCAGGGCCCTCTGAATCAATTCCGGCGGGCTTAACACGGCAGCCTCCAAAGTGTCGGGAATGGAGGTGGGGTCTATCTGCGCATCCAGGGGACGGCCGATGAAACTGTTGAGATGTATCCCTATGGCCCGGCGGTTGTTT
Organism: Candidatus Edwardsbacteria bacterium; assembly: GCA_031082425.1. Taxonomy (NCBI): domain Bacteria; phylum Candidatus Edwardsiibacteriota; species Candidatus Edwardsiibacteriota bacterium. The sequence goes on from JAVHLB010000001.1 coordinate 181,903, forward strand.
TCGGCATCTATCAGCATCAGCCGGGCATTGGACATCTGCAGTTTAACCTTCAGCCGGTCATTCTCGGTGGCCAGGCCCTGGCCCAGCAAGTTGCCGACATCATTGAAATGGCTCTCCAAGATGCGGAGATTCTCCTCGGCCAATTCCTTCACCTTCTGCGCCTGGTAGAGCCTCCAATACAGGGTCTTTATATTCAGGGCCGCCTGGCAGCGCTGGGCCAGATAATCGCTGGAATCCGCCTGGTAGTTTTTACGGTTTATTTTTAGGTTGCCGGTCACCCGCCCTCCGGTGTACAGCGGCTGCTGCAGGGTCAGCTTGATACTGCTGTTGTCCAGCACCGGCTCGGCGATGGTTATGGTTTTCGGCGCCGGAAAGCCGGGGATGGTCATCTCGAACGGCGGAACATCGCTGAGCCGGCTGTAGCCGGCCGACAGTTTCAGGCTGGGCAGGAGGGCCGTGGCCGACTGGTCAGCCGCCGCCCGGCTCCCCTGGGCTTTGGCCCAAACGGCATCCAGGCCCTTGTTGTTTTCCAACCCGGTTTGGAGGCAGGCCTCCAGTGACATCGGTTCTTTTCCCTGGGCCCAGCCGGAGCCAAACCAGCAGAATAACAGGGACATTAGGATAAGACGGCGCATCTTTTCACCTTTATTTTGGCTTCATCAGTTTTATGAACACATTCTCCAGCGAGGGAGATACCTCCTGCCATTTATCGCATTTCATCCCCGCCGCCGCCAGCTTCTCGATCAAACCCGGCCACTGTTTTCCCTGGCCGGGCATCATCACGTTAAGCCGGTCGCCAAAGGTCTGGACATTTGCCGGGCCCAATTCTTCCGACATCATCCGGGCCGCCCTTTTTATATCCTGACAGACCAACTCCATCACCTTGCCCCCCATCAGCAGTTTGATGTTCTGGGGGCTGTCCAGGGCCAGGATGCTGCCGTTATCCAGCATGGCCACCCGGCTGCACCTTTCGGCCTCGTCCATGTAGGGGGTGGTCAGAAAGATGGTCAGGCCATCGGCCAGCAAGCGGGACAGGATCTTCCAAAAATCCCGGCGGGAGACCGGATCCACTCCGGTGGTGGGCTCGTCCAGAAATATGACCCGGGGGGTGTGGACCAGGGTGCAGGCCAGGGCCAGTTTCTGCTTCATCCCTCCCGACAGCCTTTCGGCCAGGCGGCTGCGGAAGGGCTTCATCCTGGTAAAATCAAGCAATTCCTCCCGCCGGGCCCGGTAGTCACGCACCCCGTGGATCTCGGCAAAGAACTCGATGTTCTCGTCCACCGTCAGATCGCCGTACAGGCTGAACCGCTGGGAAAGATAGCCGATATGGGGCTTGATCAGGCCCATTTGTGCCGGAACATCATGGCCCAGTACGCTTATCCTGCCGGATTGAAAAGCCAGCAGACCGCAGATGGCCCTGATCAGGGTGGTCTTGCCGGCCCCGTCCGGCCCCACCATGGCCAGCATCTCGCCCGGCAGAACATCAAGGTCTATTCCCTTCAGCACCTGATGCGGACCAAAAGATTTCTTAAGGCCGGATATTTCGACCAACGGCTTGGTCATAGGTTTTTGCTACTGCCCCTTGATGAATATTGCCGCATCGGCCGGGATCCCCGGCTTAAGCTGCTGCTGGGGATTGGGGATCTTCAGCTTGACGCCGAAGACCTGCTTGACCCGGTCCTGCTTGGTCTGAATGTTCTTGGGAGTGAATTCGGCCTGGGGGGAGATGTATACCACCTTTCCGGAAAAGGTCTTATCTTTGAAGGTATCTATCCGGATCTCGGCGCCCTGCCCCAGCTTTACGTATCCCAGCTCTTTTTCGTTCACATATACCACCAGCTCGACGGTATCAATTTTGGATATGGTGAACAGGATGGAGCCGGGCCCGGCGGTCTCGCCGATCTCATGGGTTGAATTGGTGATGGTTCCGGCCAGGGGGGCCGTAACATAACAATCGGAGATGTTTTTCCTGATCATATCGGCCGAGGCCCTGGCCTGCTCCAGCCTGGCTCCGGAGGCCCGGAACCTGGCATTGACATCATCGCGCTGTTTCTGGGTGACGCTGCCCTTCTGAAACAGCTCGCTGGTGCGCTGGTCGTCCTTGCGGTCGTTTTCGTATTGGATCCGGGCCAGTTCCAGCCCGGCCAGGGACTGGCGCAGCTGCAGATCCAGCATCACATGGTCCGTTACCATCAGGGTATCGCCCAAGCGTACATCATCCCCCTCCTTCCCCCAGAGGTTTTTTATCTGGCCGCCCACCCGGGCCGAGATATTCACCTGAAGGGCCTCGATGGTTCCGGAAGCCTGTATCCTTTCCTGGCTGCTGTCGTTGGTCCCGCAGGAAGCAAGCAGCAGCGGCAGGATGGCGATCATTGTCGGATATCTTTTCATTTACTTACCTCTTTAACTTTATTCATAAAATCCTTCCTGGCCGGTTCGGTCAATATCCCCCGGAATACCACCTCCACGATGGTTTCGAATACCTGGGACGCCGTAAAGGGAATCTGGCTGAATAGTTTTGGATCGATCATGTTCTGCATCAGGGTGGCGAACATCAGCGTCATCAGCTGGGGGTCGACATCCTTCCGGAACACCCCCTGCCGGATGCCCGACTCCAGAAGTTTCCTGAAATTGAGCAGTATCTTTTCCTTCCGGAAACGGTCGATCTCTTCCCACATCTCCGGTGCGTTGCGGCGCAGGTCCTCTCCGAAGGGCCGGGCCATCCGGCCGACCACCCCGCTGAGATGGTTCATCAGCCGTGACAGCTTCCGGTGGAAATCCATTCCCCGGTCGTTGACGATGTCCTCGATGATCTTTCCGTTCTCATTCATCATACTGCTGACCACTTGGTACAACAGGGCCTGTTTGCTGGGAAAGTGCTGGTAGAGGGTCTTTTTGCTGATGCCCAGGCCGGAGGCGATCTGGTCCATGCTGACCCTGGAGAAACCCCGCTCGAAGAACAGCCGGCTGGTGCTGTCGATGATGCGTGCTTTTAGTTTATCGGCTCTTGCTTTCATAATACTACGGAAACTTATTTGGTATTTATGGTTTCCTATATTATACACCTTTTATTTTATTTGTCAATAGGGAAATAAAAAACGGGGCTGCCGCCCCGTTTAAAGAATGCCCAAATACCTATTTTATATTCATGGCCTTGAACATGGCCTGCAGGGAGCTGTCATCCGGCAACAGCAGGAAATATCCCTGCAATATGCTGTCATTGCCCTGAAAACGGAAATCGTTCTCGATTATCACCGCCAATTCCTCGGCCCCTCCGGCCTGCTCGGCAAAGCCGGCCATCATCTCCTCCGGGGGGCCGATGATCAGGGACGGAGTGGTGGGGACCACCATGAAATTGAGCATCTCCCCCAGGGCATTCATATAGGCGCAGGTCAGTATGTTGGAGACCTCCCGTAAACCCGAACGGTCCAGCTCCGAAAGGGTCTTGACCGTGCCGACGGGACGTCTCATCAGGCAGTCGCAGAATTTAAGGGCGTCGTCCTGGCTGAAGAACAGCAGGGTCCGGCCCACGATGTCCCCGGAGAGGTCTATCCGGATCCCCAGGATCTTCTGCCCGGAATCAGCGCATTTTTTGAATACCGCCGAAAGGGGATCTATGCTGATCACCGGGATATTGATGGTGACCTTCTGCCCGGTAAGCTCCGACAGGGCGGTGGCGGCATGACCCGAGCCGATGTTCGACACCTCTTTTAGGGCGTCAAGCTGGATATTGTCTAATTGTTTCATCATTCCTTTCCGTTTATTCTGCCAAATGATTATACTTCAATTTGACTGATCGATGAGCTTTTTCATCTGGTCAATTCAAATATTCTACTAGCATATTTGGGATATGCTGGCAATAGGGACCCCCGCTGGCCCAGGACAAAATCCTGATATTCAAATCCCGGGGAGACGGTGGTGCCCAGCAGGGCAAACCCGCCGCCCTGCTGCAGGGAAGCCCCCTGCCATACTCCGCGGGGAACCACCAGCTGGACCGCCTGTCCGCTTTTAATGTCCCGGCCCAGAGTTATCTCCCGGCCGGTCCCGTCGGGATAAAGCAGCAGCATCTGCACCGGATCTCCCAGGTAGAAGTGGAATATCTCGTCGCTGTTGACTTTATGAAGGGCCGAATAATTTTCCGGGGTCAGCAAGTAATAAATGGCTGTACTAATGCAGCGGTCGGATTGGTACCAAGATGGTAAAACCTCTTTGCTCAGAATTTCTTCGGAGCGGTAGGTCTCCCTAAAATATCCGCCTTCGATCTCCAGCGGCTTCAGGTCCAGCAGTTTGATCATCTCTTCCGGGCTGTTTATCGTCATATATCCTGGTGGGTTAAAATAAAAGACCCCGCCGTCAACGGCGAGGTCTGGCCTTTGTCCTATATCTTCTCTATCTTGATCGCGACCCCCTTGAACACCGGGGTCTTAAGTTTGGCATCGTACTGGAACGGGGCCAGGGCATTGCCGCCGAAATGTATCGGCATGAAGGCCGTCTTCTTGTAGATATTGTGATTGGCCCTGATGACCGCCACCATCGAACCGGCATCGGAGACCACCCTGGCCTTCCACCCGGAGCGCAGGCCCAGGTCGGCGATGTCCTCGGGGTGCAGTTCGATATAACCTCCGGTGAACTCCCGGGCCAGGTGGTAGCTGCCCATGGTCTGCCCCTCGTCGCCGTAGAGATGCGGGTAGACGCTGCCCAGCTCCAGGTTGAACGGCAGGACCTCGCTTTCTATCTCGATCACCTTGAAGGGGTCCAGTTTCACCGCTTCGGGCTCCGGCAATTTTTCGTTTATATTCAACTTGCCGCCCATGGCTTTTGCCAGATATTCCATAATGTCCCCCAAAGCCCGGCTGTCCTTGTCGGGAACACTGGCGGCCTTGAATGACTGTTCTTTGCCATCCAGATTATAAAAGCTTCCTTCCTTTTCCAGCGACAGCTGCCAGGGGAGGACCACCTCGGCCTTTTCTGAGCAGTCGTTGGGATAGGAGTCTATCACAATCAGGGTCTCCAGTTGGGCAAGAGCCTTGTCCACCGATTCCCTTCCCGGCAGAGTCTTCAGGGGATCCTCTCCTATCAGGATCAGCCCCTTGAGGCGTTTTTTACCGATTGCTTCGATGATCTCCATGTAGCTCAAGCCGTTCGGCGAATTAAGGATCCGTCCGGCGCCGTGGTCGTTGGCTCCGTTCATCACCGGAAGTACCGATAGCCTGTCTTGCAGCAGCAGAGCTATGTCCGACAGGGCGGTCCAGGCCTCAAAGGCCTCTGGCTGGTGCAGCAGATTTTTTCCGAACAGCAGGACCGGCGACTTGGCCGAGGAAAGATCCTTGGCCAGGGTTTCCAGGTCGGTATGGTTGACGCCCGAGCCGTCCAGCAGCTGCCCCGGCGAAAGTTTGGCCAGGGTTTCCTTCAGTTTGCGGAATTCCGGATCGGCTGATGGGATATCATGCTTTTCCACCAGCTGCTTTAAAAGTGCGGTCAGCACATGGCCCTCCCGGCCCGGCCGGGACCACAGGAAAAGCCCGGCATGCTTGGCCAGCGGGTTCTTCTGGCTGTCCAGCACCGCCAGCCTGGCCGAAGGTCCCGAGATGGCGTGGGTCAGGTCGGGGGAAACATAGGGCCGGTCCTCTTCCGGCTTGCACCGGGATAGCACCCGCTGGCCCAGGATGGGGTTGTCCTCCAGCAGATTGGCCCCGATCACCACTATCAGATCGGCCTGGCCGAGGCTCTGGGTGTCAGCCTGATTGGGAAATTTCAGGGGGACGGCGCACAGCCGCGCCCCGCTGTCGTAATTCTGGGTCTCCAACACCCCCTGGGCAAAGCCCTTTACGGCCCAGGCTTCCTGGTTGGTCAGCCGGGACGAGGCGATCATCCCGATGCTGTTCTGGCCATGTTTTTCCCTGACCGCTTTCAGTTTTTTGGCCGCCGCCTCCAGGGCCTTGTCCCAGGAAACCGCCGCCAGCCCCTGGCCGTTCCTGGCCATCGGTTGTCTGACCCTTCCCTCGGCGGTCAGCAGCTGATAACTGGTCCATCCCCTGGCGCACAGCTGCCCCTGCCCCAGGTAGTGGTTCTGGCTGGCGCTCACCCCGCCGATCATCCCGTCCTGTTCCACCAGATAAAGGCCGCATCCGCATCCGCAATGCGGACATATGCTGAAATTATGTTTCATCGATCCAACTCTTGCTTGGTTTTTTCTTGCTTTTAACATCGAACCCCTTGCTTCTCCGCCGTTGAACGGAGTCTGTTAGTTTGTCATCAATATGCCCGGCGGCGGCTGGCGGGGATCAAATCAGTATGGTATCTTCATCTGGTCGGCCACAGCGGAAAAGGCCCGAAGATCGACACTGCCGGCATCGGTAAAACGGAAAATTCCCAGGCCGGCCAGTATTTCTTGGTCCTCCGGTTTGGCGGGATCCAGGGCCAGAATGGCGTCCTTTACCTTGTCGTCCATCTCGGTATGGCCGCCCTGGAGTGAGGCCAGCACCCAGTTGGGCACCGGCTGGCCGGTTGCCAGGATCCTGTAACATTTGGCCAGGCTGTCATTCCATTGGGATTGGGGAATGAAGCCGGCCGCGAAATCGCCTTTCCCCAGGCCGGCCAGCACCCGGTCCAGCTGTCCGACGGCAACCACCCTCAGGTCGCGCTCCGGGTCGATCCCCTGGTCAAAAAGGTATTTGGCCTGGGAGAGATAGCCCTCGGCCGACTGCCTGGAGGCACAGCAGACCGCCCGGCCCTTGAGTTTGGAGGCATCGTCGATCCCCCTGGCATAGGCCGCAAAAGAAGTGATTATCAATCCGCCGGTCTCGGTGGAGCCGTTCTGATCCCGGCCGATGGCCAGGGCCACGGCATTCTTGGTCTTCTGCAGGGTCAGGAAGGTCAGGGCGTCGCAGATCGCCAGCTGGGCCTGGGAGTTCTCTATGGCAGCCCCAAAGCCGGGTATGTTCTCGGCCGAGATGTATTGTACGTCAAATCCGGTCTCCCGGGAAAGCTTGTTCAGCAGCGGCAGGTACCTGGCACTCATGGCGGCGGTGGAGTAGGCCGGCAGCACCGCGATCTTGACCGCCTCCTGGCCGTACCGCCCCTGGGGCAGGTTACCGCAGCTTGTAATACTAAAGACTAAAGATAAAAAATAAAAAACTACTCGGAATTGCCTAATATGCCCGGGGGTGCGGGTTTTTGTTTTTTTATTTTTGATATTTGATTTCATCATTATCATTTCCACATCCCCTCTCGGATCGGGCCTTCGGCGCTCGCTTCGGCCTGAACCTTCTTGGGCGCCAGCCCCAGGGCCACTGCCACTCCGTAAAGAATGGCCTCGGGCCGGGGCGGGCAGCCCGGTATATAGAAATTGACCGGGATCACCTTGTCCACCCCGCCGGTGACGTTGTAGGTGTCGAACCACAGGTTGCCGCCGCAGCCGCAGGAGCCCACCACGATCACCAGCTTGGGATCGGGAATGGCGTCATAGGCCCGCTTGAGGGACGGCAGGGCTTGCCGGGTGACCGGCCCGGAGACCAGCATGATGTCGGCGTGGCGGGGCGATCCGGCCAGCTTGATCCCGAACCGCTCGGCGTCATAGTAGGGGGTGATGACGTCGACGATCTCGATGTCGCAACCGTTGCAGGACCCGGTGTTGATGTGGTAGATCCACAGCGATTTGGTGAACGCCTTGGCGCAAAGTTTTTTTAGAAACATATCTTCAATCCAATGAATTTCATTCTACCACCAAGACACCAAACCGTTAACCCTGGCATCTTTGTGATCTTGTGGTTATTCTAACGGAGCTTCCACTTTTACCGGAACAAACTCCCCGCCCTTGACCCTCCAGACGACGTAGGGTGCGGCCTTGATGTCGCCCTTCTGGTCGAAATCTATCTCCCCCATGGCCCCGGAGAACTTCTGGGAGTGCAGCACGCTGACCAGCGAATCCCCGGCGGTGATCCCGGCCTTTTCAATCGCCTGCAGCAGTACCATGGCGGCATCATAGGAGTAGACCGAATAGGGCCCGATCTCGCCGTAGCGGGCCTTGAACGAACCGTAGAACCGGCCGGCCTCCGGCATGTCCTCCACCGCCGGGCCGAAGGTGAAATAGGTGCCCTCGGTGGCAATGCCCCCGGCCTTTAAGTAGACCGAATTGGCGATGGCGTCTCCGGCCATGAAGGCGCTTTTAAGTTTGCGCTCCTTCATCTTCCGCACCAGCACCGCCCCCTCGGGATAGCTGCCGCCGAAGTATACCAGGTCCGGCTGGATGCTGATCAGCGGATCCAGCACGGCATCATAGCCCGGGGCCTGGCCCTCTTTGACCGGCTGCAGCTCGGCCTCGGCCACGATCGCTATTTCCGGCTGGTCGGCTTTGTTCCTGGCCCCGGCTGGCGGCTGCAGAGCGGCGATGGATTTTTTGAATTCTTCGGCCAGGCCGCGTCCGTAGGTGGTGCCGTCGTTGAAAACGGCCACTTTTTTGATGTTCAGCGTCTTGGCCGCGAAATCGGCCGCCACCTGCCCCTGTTGGTCGTCACGCCCGCAGCTGCGGAATACATTGGCAAATCCCTGCTCGGTGAATTTGGGGTTGGTGGAGGCCGGGGAGATCTGGGGAAGCATCCTTTGGTTGTAGATCCGGCTGCCGGCGATGGAGCAATGGCTGTTGTAGTGGCCGACGATCCCGCAGACGCCCTGGTTGGCCAGCTTCTCGGCCACAATATATGCTTCCTTCTCGTCGGCCCGGTCGTCGCCGGCGATGATCACTATCCTTTTGCCCAGCACCCCGCCACGCGCATTCCATTCGGAGACCGCCAGCTGGACGCCGTGCAGCACATCCTGCCCGGCCTTGGCCTGCTCGCCGGTCAGCGGCGCGGCCACCCCTATCCGGACCTGTTCCCCGCCGCCTTCGCAGCCGGAGATGACTGCCAGAACTGCAACAGCCAGTGAGACCATTGCAGCAGTAAAGACTCTTTTCATTTTAGCGCCTATTTATATGTTAAGAAATTTAAGTTTTCTTGATCATGGCTTATAGACTTTTGCTGGATCCTACCCTCCGATCAAAATCCTCAAAATGCACTTGGTGGCGCTGTCCAGCAGGGGATGCATTATCTGGGGGAACACCCCCAGCACTATGGCCGCGATGGCCAGCAGGACCATTCCCACCCACATGGCCGCCGGGACCTCGGCGGCGGTGACGGCCTCGGCCCCCACCGCATGGACCTCCTTTTCGGACCAGAAGATCTTGTACCCGGCCCTAAAGAAGCAGACCAGGGTGAACAGGCTGGTGATGATGCCGATGATGGCCGCCCACATCAGCTTGGCCTGGCCCACCGCCAGGAACAGGGTGAATTTGGAGACGAATCCGTTGAACGGCGGCATGCCCGAGATGGCGAACACCCCCACGAAGAAAGCAAAGGCGGTCAGGGGCATCCGGAATTTTACCCTGGCCAGTTCGGATATCTTGCGCTTTCCCGCCGAATAGATGATGGCCCCCACCGCCAGGAACAGCAGCCCCTTGACGATGGTGTGGTTGACCAGATGCATCAGCCCGCCGTAGATCCCCAGGTAGGTGCCCATGCCCAGACCCTCGATGACATAGGCGATCTGGGCCACCGAGGAATAGGCCAGCATCCTTTTGAGGTCGTCCTGGACCATGGCCATCATCATGCCCACGATCATGGAGATGGAGCAGAGGATGGCGATGAACAGCGGAATGGTGCCGTAATGCGGGGCGAACACCGAGATGGTCCTGGCCAAAGCGTAGGCCCCCACCTTGATGACGATGCCGGAAAGCAGGGCCGACACCGGGGCCGGGGCCTCGGCGTGGGCGTCGGGCAGCCAGGCATGGAAGGGCACCAGCCCGGCCTTGGTGCCGAATCCCACCACCATGAAGGCGGCGGCCAGCAGCACTATGTTGCTGGGGATCTTGGTGGCGATGGTGCCCAGCTCGGTCAGCAGCAGCACCCGGGAGGCCGGAAGGAACGGGGTGGCCGCCGAGTATAAAAGTACCGACCCCAGCAGGGCGAACACCACGCCCACCGTCACCAATAACAGATACTTGTATCCCGCCTCCAGGGCCGGTTTGTTCCAGTGGAAAGTGACCAGAAAGACCGTGGCCAGGGTGGTGAACTCCAGGGAAACGTACAGCATGATGATGTTGTTGGTGGCGCAGGTCCAGTTCATCAGCCCCAGGAAGACCAGGATCTGCCCGTAATAGGTGGTCATGCTGGTGTAGGGATGGGCCTCCTCTATCTCGGTCTTGGCTCCGAAATATTTCATGGAGTAGACCACCACTATCACCCCCATCACGCTGGCCGCCAGCTCCATCAGGGTGGACAGCCCGTCCACGTAGAAATTGTTGCCCCACCAGGTGAGCACCTCGCCGTTCAGGACCCGGACGGTCATCATCACGGCGATCAGCAGGGTCAGGCCTATCCCGGTCAAGGCCAGGCCATGGCGAACGATCTTTCCCAGCCGTCCCAAGGCGAATATCAGGCCGCCGAAAACCAGGGGGACCATGAAGACCAGGAATGGCAGTATCGACACCACCATGGGATTGATAGTTACAACCATATATTTACTCTACTTTATTACTTTGATGCTTATTGTTTTTCTAATTTTGAGAATTTAGTTGTCATCCCGAGATTACTTCACGCCCTGCTGGCTGAGGAATGATATCGGCACCCATTCAACCGGCAAGGCCCGATGCCTTTCTCCGGGTGACGTGTTTATGTGATGCCTCCGTCCCGTTTATTGGCACTGGGCGGCCATGCTGACCAGCTGCATCCTGGTGTCCTTAAGGCGCGAGGTCAGCACCTGCAGTATCAGTTGGAGCATCTTGATCCCCATCTGGGGTTCGGCGCTGCACAGTTGATAGACCTTCTGTCCCTCGGCCACCAACACGGTGACGTCGCTGACCGCCCGGGCCGAGGCGGTGCCGCCGCTCTGCACCAGGTCGAAGGCATTGGACCATTCTATGATCCGCCCCGGGCTGAGCTCCATGGTCAGCACCAGCCGGTCGGCGCTTTCGGAAAGCCGGGTGGCCACTTCCACCGCCACCTTGCCCTCCACCAGAACCATCATCTCGGTGCTTTCGGCGCGTTCGGGGATCATGGTCTGTTCGGCTTTGTAGATCCTCTGGCTGAACAGCGGAGCCAGCTTTCCCAGCTCGGAATCGGAAAACTCGCTGAAGAAATTCAGCTTTTTCAAAACATCCTTGTTGACCATTTTTTGCTCCTTCTCTATCGTTTCAGGCTGGACAGCTTCATGGTGTCGGCGCTGCCGAAGGCCTTGTAGATATTTTCGGTGAGGAACAGCAGCATCACCGCGGCCACCACCACGTTGGAGACTATCCCCAGGATGGTGGTCACCGGAAGCTTGGGCACCAGGGTCACCAGGGCCAGGTGGACGCCGTTCTCTATCAGGTGCAGACCGATGATTATCTTGACCGCATCGCGGTGGACCACCAGCACGTACAATCCCAGCACGAAGATTGTGAAGGCCAGGGCCAGCGATGAGCGGGCCGGTTCGATGGTGGCCTCCACCGTCGGGGCGACAAAGCCCACATAGGTGCGTATCATCTGGTAGAAGACGATCAGGAATACCGACAGGATTATGAACGACACCACGAAGCTCACCAGCGGCTTTACCTCGATGAACTCGGTGCGCTTGATGTGCCACCACAGCAGGGCCGGGATGATCACCACCTTGGTGATGACGGTCAGGGCCGCCCACCAGTACAGGGTGTAGTTCTGGCTTTTCTCGGCGAAGGCCACGATGATGAACGACAGCAGCAGCGACTGCACCAGCAGGAACAGGGTGGCGGTCTTCAGGTTCCGGATCTCGGCCGCCCCCACCGAGGCGATGAAGTGGCAGGCCATTAAGGTTGTGATCAGATCACCCATACTCTCTTCTTTGCTTTCTACCACCAAGGCACAAAGGCACAAAAATTTTTATACCTTAATTAACCTGAATACTTCTTGGTGTCTTGGTGTCTTTGTGGTTTATTCTGTGATTTGATTGCGGAAGCCCACCGTCATCATCTTGTCGATGATGGTCTGGGTCTCAAAGCACCGGCCGCAGCGCTGGCAGGTCCCCATGTACACCTCGGCCGAGATATGCAGGTCGTTGTGAACGTCGTTGGTGGCGGTCTCGAACTCCTGGGTCATGGTGATGGCCTTCTCCGGACAGACGTCGGCGCAGCGTCCGCAGTAGGTGCAGCGCTCCAGGTAGAAGTCCAGCTTGCGTATGGCTTTCTTGTCGGTGACCACTATCAGCCGCGAGGGGCAGACGTTGGCGCAGCCGGCGCAGCCGATGCACTTGGCCACGTCGATGGTCAGCTTGCCCCTAAAACCCTCCACCGGAAGGGCCTCGAAATTCCGCTTCAGCGGATAGGGAAAGGTGACCCGCAGGTTCTTGAAGCAGATGAGGGCTTCTTTTAGTTTTGATAAGATCATATGAAATTCTATTATTTAAGAGTTCTTGATTTTTTACCACAGAGATCACAAAGAACACAGAGCTACTAAAATAGTTCCCTAAAATCTAATCCCTATCATCCAATGACTAATTTACGCTCCCACCAGCGCAAACACCAGCCCCACCAAGGCGGTCAGAATGACCCCGAAATAATAGACGATGGCCTGGTCTATCCGCAGACGGGGATTGACCACATCCACCAGGCCGACCAGCAGGACTACCACCAATATCTTGGCCGCCTGCGCCAGCACCGCCCACGGGCCGGAGAGGCCGAAGGTCCAGGGGAAGAATATCTGCACCAGGATCAGGGAGAATATCAGCTGCTTGATGATAAAGCCCCAGCGGTACAGGGCGAAGGTCGGCCCGGAGATCTCGATGAACGGCCCGCCCATCAGCTCGCCCTCGGCCTCGGGGATGTCGAACGGCAGCTTGGACAGCTGGGCCTGGATGCCCAGCAGCAGCGCGATGCCGGAGATGATCATGGAGAGCGAGGTGCCGGAGGACTGCTGGTAGAAGGCCATGTCCGAGAAGCGGAAGCTGTGGGTCTTCAGGGCCGCCGTGATCAGGGCGATGAACAGCACCGGCTCCACGGTCAGGGAGGTCATCATCTCCCGGGCGATGCCCAGAAAGGCGTAGGGCGATCCGGAGTCCATCCCGGCCAGCATCACGCACACCGAGGCGAAGCCGATCATGTAAAGGAACAATATCATGTCGCCGCCGGCGAAGGCCGAAGACCCGCCCACCGGCACCAGCAGTCCGGCCAGCAGGACGGCGGCCAGGCTCAGGTAGGCCGGCAGGGGCCCCAGCATGGAATGGACCGACCGGACATTGTCCTTGCCCAGCAGCTTGAGGGTGTCCCAGTAAGGCTGCAGCAGAGGCGGTCCGATCCGGGAATGCACCAGGGCCTTGAATTTACGAAGCAGCCCTTCCAGCAATGGCGAAAGGAATAAAAGGGCCAACAACATGCCGGTTATTTTGATTGCAGAATTCATATCTTTACTTACTATGGTATATTGATAGAAAGGTAATATTTAACTGGTCTTGATCTCAGCGGCCCGTCCACTTGGACAGCTCCTCCTGGCCGTATATTCTGATCTCCCCGGAATCAACGTCCACCACCTCCATCCGTTCGGTGCAGGAGAAGCAGGGATCGATGGAGCCCACGATGATCGGCACGTCGGCCACCTGCTCGCCCCGGACCATGTCCGGGATGGTCGGCAGGTTGGGGTAGGTGGGGCAGCGCACCCTCCAGCGCACCGGCCGGTTGTTGCCGCCGGTCAGCAGAAAGTGGACATCCTCGCCCCGGGGGGCCTCCACCGCCGAAATGGCGATGCGCCCGGCCGGGATCTCCTCCCGGATCTCGGTGATGATGTCGCCCTCCGGCAGCTCCATTAAAGCATCTAAAGATTGCTTGACGATCTTGAACGACTCCAGGGTCTCCAGGATCCGGACCACCGTCCGGCCCCAGACATCATTGCTGTCGGCGGTGATCACCTTGAAATCAATGGCATCATAGGCGCAGTAGGGATGGTCCTTGCGGGCGTCCATGTCCAGGTCGGCCGCCCGGGCCACCGGGCCCACCGCCGCCCACTCGTGGCAGCCTTCCTTGTTGAGGATCCCCACCTTCTCCAGCCGCATTCTTAAAGTTGTGTCGTCCTTGACCGCATCCAGCACTGCCAGCCATTCCTTCTCCATGTTGTTGATCTTGGTGCGGATCTCGGGCACCAGGGCCCGGGGAATGTCGCGCCGCACCCCGCCGATCAGGTTCATGCCGTAGGTCTTGCGGTTGCCGGTGATCTTCTCGCACAGCCACATGATGGGCTCCCGCATCCGCCAGGTCTGCATCAGCACGGTATCGAAGCCGATGATGTGCCCGGCCACCCCCAGCCACAGGGCGTGGGAATGGATGCGCTCCAGCTCCAGCATTATGGTCCGGATGTAGTCGGCCCGCAGCGGCACCTTGATGTCGGCGGCGTGCTCCACCAGTTTGCAGAAGGAGACGTTGTGCACGAAACCGCAGATTCCGCAGATCCGCTCGGCCATGAACGGGATCTGGTTATAGGTCAGGGTCTGGTCGCCCAGCTTCTCGATGCCCCGGTGGGCGTAGAACCCGCGGTAGTCGACGTCCACCACCTTCTCGCCCTCCACATAGAGACGGAAGTAGGTGGCCTCCTCGAACACCGGGAAATACGGCCCCATGGCCACCACCGTGGTCCCGGGAGGATTATCCTTGAACTTGTAGGCCTGCTCGGGATGGGACTCCGGTTTCTGGCTGTAATCGAACTCCTTGCGCAGGGGGTAGACCTCGGCCGGCCAGTCGTCGGCCAGCACCAGCCGCCGGGGATCGGGATGGCCGGGGAACTGTACCCCCAGCAGGTCCCGGATCTCCCGCTCCGACCAGTTGGCCCCGGCGATGACGTTGGTGATGGACGGCACTTGGGGCGTATGGGGATCGGCCGTCACGTCCAGGGTGACGAAGAAATGATCCTTGTCGAAGGTGAACAGGTGGTAGACCGCGAAGCGTTTCTTGATGTCCCGCTCGTCGGAGCCGACGCTGACCAGGTACCTGGCGACCGTCTGTCGGTGCAGTATCTCCACCGCCTGAACCACCGCCTCCGGCTTGACCTCCACCCACAGCTGATCGGGGATCGGCTCGGTGGACCCCATGAACCCGGCGCCCAATTTGGCCTTTAGTAAGCTTAAAATATCCTGTTTGGTCATATCCCTCTATAAGTTAAAGAAGTTACTTTGTTGAATTGGTTAAAGAGGTTTGGCTCCTCTTTGATTTAATATTGGATTTTTGTAAATATGTAATGAATT
The DNA here is from genome assembly GCA_031082425.1 of Candidatus Edwardsbacteria bacterium. Taxonomy (NCBI): domain Bacteria; phylum Candidatus Edwardsiibacteriota; species Candidatus Edwardsiibacteriota bacterium. The sequence continues at coordinate 197,176 of JAVHLB010000001.1, forward strand.
TGAATAACATATTTGAAATGCCTGCAGCCATGTCAATAGCTGTCACAAAATCCTCTTGGTTGATATATTTTCTTTCGTTGGCGAATATCAAGTGGCTGCGCAACTCGCCGCAGGAACCTTTGGCAATAAATAAAAACTGTATGAATTCCTTGTTGCTGCCCCGTTCAAAACCCTCTGCAATGTTGGCCATGATTGAGACCGAGGCCCGTCTGGCTTGATCGGTAAGTATTCTATCCTTGCTGAAACTGGGATTATTGGTAAAATCATAAACCAGATTGGCCAGTTCTTTGGCCTGTTGCCATATTTTCAGCTCTTCAAACCGCTTTACAGTCATACTAAAACAACTAAAACCTTTTCAACCTCTTAAACTTCTCTAACCTTTTTGAACAAACCCAAATAGCTGCCAGCTTAGTTAACATCCCCCCAGTTGAAGCTGATCCCGGTGGCAAAGCCGTACCCGGAGACATCGTCGGCCGGCTTGCCGTACAGGTAATAGCCGTCGAACGGAATGGATATCAGTTTCCCCAGCCTGATCTCGAATCCGCCGTTGACCCCAAACCCGATGGAAGGATCGCTCCTGGCGTCGTCGCTCCAACCACCGACGCTTATTTTAAGCTGCTCGGTAACAGAATATACATTGGCCTGAACATAGGGGAAAAGCCTGCCCCCCAAGTTGCCCGGATTATATCTCACACCCAATCCCAGGCCCATCACGGTCGTTTCGGCCTTGATGCCAATAAATTCAGTTTCGCTCATCCAGCCGTGAACATCCACCGCCAGGTCTATGTTCTTATCGAAAGAATAGCGGTAATTCAGGAACTCGCCCATTCCTTGGCTGGCATCGATCCCCAATTCCGGCAGCTCAAAATCTCCGCTGGTGGCCTTGAAATACCCTAAAAGGCCCAGGGAGATGTGGTGCCGGCCCAGATTTTGGCTGAACTTTTTCTGATTCAGGGCCGCGGCCACCACCTCGTCGTCACTCTGGAACTGGGCCTGGGCCGCTCCGCAGAGGCCAAACAAAAGAATCGTTGCAGCTATTTTATTCATATTGAACGCTTTAAACATTTTAACCTTTTCAACTCTTAAACTTTTAAAACAGGACCTATATCCTCGCTGAATAATGGTCATCCCACCATGAACATGATGAACAGCGCCACCGCCGCCCCCACCACCATCCACAGCAGATACCATTGCGGAAAGCCGCTGTGGGTGCCGGCAAAAACCTCCAGCACCCTGTGCCCGACGTAGACCAGTGGACGGTACAGCCAGTCGTCCACATCCAAAAGGTGCTTGAGCTTGAACGATTTGTGGATCTTGGGCAGTTTCCACTGGGGATAGACCCCCTCCTGGCTGTACTTGCCGAACCGGATATTGAAATGCTGCTTGAAGGTCCTGAAATAGCTGCCCGAATAGTAGCGCACCGCCTCCGGGCTCTGCACCTCTCCGGAGTACCACAGGTTGGAGACCGTCTGCTTGGCGCCGCCCGATTTCCAGATCACCCAGGCGATCACCGTCAGGACGGCCAGGGCCAGCAGGACGAACAGCGGTTTGTAGAAGCCCACCAAGCCCTCTCCGAAATTAAGGCCCAGACCGCCCTGGGCGGTGGTGATGATCGAGGAGAATTGGGGCCAATAGCCGGGTGTCAACAGCCCGGTGACGCTGGAATACAGAACCTTTGTTATCCAGACCACCAGCACTCCCTGAAGGACCACCAGGACCGCCAAAATCACTTGGCTGGCTATCATGGTCCGCGGCACGTCGCTGTTGACATTCTCGTTGGCCTTGGTCCTTTGTCCGAAGAACGACAGGCCCATGAACTTCACCATGACGCTGGCCATGGTCAGCAGGCTGGTGAACAGGGCCACCACCCCGGCCAGCAGCAGGATCGGTACCGCAAACCCGCCGTTAAGGGTGGCGTGATAGATATACCATTTGCTGACAAATCCGTTCAAAGGAGGGATCCCCGATATCCCGAAAGCGGCGATTATTCCGCAGGCCGCCGTCCAGGGCATGTACCTGCCCAGGCCCCCCATCAGGTCCAGATCCTTGGTGCCGGTTTTATATTGAAGGGACCCGGCCGTCAGGAACAGCAGTGATTTGAAGGTCGAGTGGTTGATCAGATGGTAGAGCCCGGCGATGATGGCTATGGTCGCCAAGGCCGGAGATATGGGAAGCATCATGATCCCCGCCCCGATGCCCAGCAATACATACCCGTTCTGGCCGATGGAATGAAAAGCCAGCACCCTTTTGGCGTCATGCTGGTACATGGCGGTCATGGTTCCGATGAACAAAGAGAGAGTTCCGAAGATGGTCAGTATCAGGCCCCAGGTATAGGAGAAATGCGACACCGGCAGCATCCCCAGAAAGATGCGGAGTATCCCGTAGATGCCGATCTTGATCATCACCCCGGACAAAATGGCCGATATCGGGGAGGGCGCCGCCGGGTGGGCGTCGGGCAGCCAGTCGCCGAAGGGGAAGATGCCGGCCTTGGTGGCGAAGCCGACGAAGAACAACAGCAGCAGAGTGTGCAGCAGGACCGGGTTGTCGCTCATCAGCAGGCCCATCACCGGGCCCAGGGCGTTGAAGTCGAAGGACTGGCTGTAGTGATAAAGGGTGTTGGCGGCTATGATGATCCCGGCGGTGCCGATATGGGTCATCAGAAAATATTTGAACCCGGCATTGACGTTGGTCTTGTTGCCCCATTCGTAGACCACCAGGGCGTAGGAGGTCAGGGTCATGAATTCCCAGAAGACGATGAAGAAGAACAGGTCGCGCACCACCACCACCCCGTACATGCCCATCAGGAACAGCAGCAGCAGCGGATAGTAGCGGGCCAGCGATTCCTTGTAATGCTTCATGTATTCTATGGAGTACAGCCCGGCGGCCCAGGAGACCACGGTGATCACCAATAGGAAGATAGCAGACAGCACGTCCACCTTCAGCAGGAACGAGGCCCCCAGCCCGGCCACCTGGAACACCGGCTTGTCCAGGTTGAAGGTCCCGCCGGCCAGCACCCGCAGGGCCGTATAGAGAAAGCCCAGCGAGGCCACGGTCTGGAAGAACAACGATATCCAGCCGATGGTCCGCCGGGAATACGGCATCAACAGGGTTACGGCAGCGCCCAGGAACAGCGTTGCCATGGAGAACAGAATGACGGTTTGAAGATTCATATCAAATCTTAGGAAATATTAATCGTTATGAATTATGCTTAATGTATCTTTGGGATTATTTGCCTGTACAATTTTATTATTATAATCGGTTAACAGGTGGTAACACTCTTTCTGAAGACCAGTTGAAATCGGGGTTTCTGATTTGTTATACAACAGTATTGGCGCCATCGTCAATGCCCCGATCCCAAAAACTATGGGACTAGCTATCGCAAAAAATCTGCCGTTTGGCACATGATCGGGGGCCAGTAGCCAAAAAAGATCACAAAACAGCATTCCGCCAAGCCCGCCAAACAAAGCCCTTTTAAATATCGTTTTTCTTGCTTCTTTTTTGGCTCTATCTGTTAAAATGGCGCTGTGCCTTTTCGTTGCCAGCATGGCTGAATCTGCCGGAAAGAAGACGTCTACTTTGCGGGACACTTCATCATTGATTTGCACACAACGACCGTAATCATATACTTTAGGAACCAGGATTGCCGGATCTTTGTATTGTTTTGATATAATATTAGTTTTATTTTTAGATATACTGGCACAACCGATAAATTGAAGAAAACCAATGAAACAGCATAATATTTTTAACAGGGGCTTATTCATATAACAATTTTCTTCAAATCTTATAAACCGTTTCCCTCTCCCCTCCGGAAAATTCCATGTCCTAAAAAATCAGTGGAAATCTGCGTCCTATTAAATTCCCCTACCTTATCAGCTTTATCAGCGGCAGGCCCACCAGCGGGGCGATCACGGTCAGTATCATCAATACTATCAGAATGACCTTGGAATTTATCGGAAGATTGATTGCCTGGTCCACCTTGGCCGATGGCTCGCCGAAGAACACCTTGTGGGCCACGAAGAAATACCAGGCGAAGGCGATGATGATCTCGGCCACGAAGGGGATTATCAGGAACACCGCGGTCTTGCCGCCGATCTCGATGACCCCCTCCATCAGGAACAGCTTGGACCAGTAACAGGACAGCGGGGCGATCCCGGTGACGCCCAGGGTCCCGATGATGAAGGCGATGGAGGTCAGGGGCATGGCCTTGGTCAGGCCGCCCAGCTCGTCCATGTTGCGGGTGCCGGTGGCGTAGGCGATGGCCCCCACGCAGATGAACAGCAGGGCCTTGGCCGGCGCGTGGCAGATGATGTGGAGGATGGCCCCCTGGTAGCCGTAGTGCGAGCCCATCACCCCCAGGCCCAGGCCCAAAAAAATGTATCCCAGGTGGGCGATGGTTGAATAGGCCAGGAATTTCTTGATGTCGGTCTGGAAGAAGAACAGGAACAGCGAGGCCAGCATGGTCATCACCGCGAACACCGCCACCAGCAGCCCCAGCCCGTAGGAGAAGCCCACGGTGGAGATGGTCACCCGGGCCATCAAATAGACGCCGGCCTTGACCATGGCCGCGGCGTGCAGGTAGCAGGACACCGGGGTGGGAGCCGCCATGGCGTTGGGCAGCCAGGCAAAGAACACGATCTGGCTGGACTTGGCCCAGGCCGCTATCAGGAACAGGATGAAGACGATGGTCTTCACCTGCGGGGTCAGCAGGTTGATGGCGTCGAAGCCGAAACTGCCGGTATTGACGAACAGCACGATCAGGGCGATCAGGAAGAAGATCCCTCCGAAGAAGGTCTTGATCAGGGCCTCGAACCCGGCATCCAGCGATTCCTTGTTGTGGTAGTAGGAGATCAGGGCCCAGGAGCAGATGGTGGTCAGCTCCCAGAAGATGAACAACTGCAGGAAATTGGCCGAAACGGAAACCCCGACCATGGCCCCCAGGAACAGCAGGTGCCACAGGTAGAAGCGCCGCTTGCCGTCCTTGACCGGGTGGAACTTGTTCTCCGGCGACAGGTAGTCCCGGGAGTAAAAGGTCACCAGCAGCCCGATGATGGTGGTCACCAGCAGCAGCACCATGGACAGCGGGTCCATGAAGACCCCCATGATCCCGGGAACATCCGGCAGCCACGGCCAGTTGATCAGCGGCAGGGAGAATCTTTGGCCGTAGGCCAGCAGCACCACCAGCAGGGAAAGGATGGTCACCAGCGAGGCCACCACCGCGGCAAAGATGTCCTGCTTCTTTTCCGGCAGCCACTGGGTTATCAACGCCGCCAGAAAGGGCAGTATCAGCATTACGATAAGTATGGAACCTAGCATAATCTTCTATAATAGTATGGGTTTATATTTTTGATCGTCATTCTGAGCCCGGCACCCTGCCGGCCAACCGAAGAATCTTTTTGTCACCCTGAGAAATCTGTCCGCCCGACAGGCCGAACGGGTGACGATAATTCATCCTTCAACCGTAAAACCTGTTGCAGCTATCAGTATAACTAACCAATTCTTTTAAACTTAGTGCCTCTGTGCCTTGGTGTGAAAATATCCTAACGCCCCGCAATGACCCTCACCAAATTATCAATGGTCTTTCTGACCTCGGTGCTCAATCCCTTGCCGAAATCTATGCTCCTGGGCTGGACCCCCAGTATCTTGATGTCCAACTCCGGCAGTTTTTCCTTCAAATACTTGATGAACATCAACAGCGAAAGGTTATGGGTGGAGACCGCTATCCGCTTGCCCAGCTGGTCCGATTCCAGCAGGGCCGCATCGCCCGGCATCCCGCCCAGGGCCACCGCATCGGCTATCACCAATCTGACCGGGGCCGTTTGGACGATCTGATCCAGAAGGTCCTCCGGGGTCTCCCCTCCGTCCAGCAGATTGATCTCTGTCTTACCGGAAAGGTTCTTGACCAGTTCCGGGCCGAATCCGTCGTCGCCCCGCATGACGTTCCCCACCCCCACGATCAGCGAGGCTTTATCCAAAGAGCGCAGATATTCAAACAGGTCGGGCATGGCTGTCTCGATAAGTTATACCATGGTTATACGTTGAGTTCACCATTGCATCTCTATCGTATCACTATTGTATGACCAGTCGTGATCCCGATCGTTAAAATGCCTCCTCGGCCAGCCCCTTGATCTCGGTGTAGTCGAACACCGGCCCCTCGGTGCAGACATACTTGTTCCCGATGCAGCAGTGGCCGCACTTGCCCACCCCGCACTTCATGTAGCGCTCCAGGGTGGAAACGATCTGCTTCTCCGGCAGGCCCAGCTTTAAAAGTTCGATGATCACGAACTTGATCATGATGGGCGGCCCGCAGGTGTAGACCACGGTGTTGGGGATGTCCAGTTTGAGCTTGGGGAACAGGGTGGTGACCACCCCCACGTTTCCGGTCCATTCCTTGTCGGCCACGTCCACCGTCTGGATCAGCTTCAGGTCGGTCTTCTTTTCCCAGTCGCTTAGCTGATATTTGTAGACCCGGTCGGCCGGGGTCCGGGCTCCGTAGAGGACGGTGAAATCGCGGTAGTCGGCCCGGTGGTTGAATATGTGGTCGATCATGGAGCGCAGCGGCGGAAGGCCGATGCCGCCCCCGATCACCAGCACGTCCTTGCCCCTGGAGTCTATCTTGTCCAGAAAGCTGTTGCCCAGCGGCCCCTTGATGCCGATCTCATCGCCCTTCTTCAATTCGGCCAGGGCATTGGTGACCCTGCCGCAGGCCCGCACCGTGAAGGTCATCACCCCCGGCTCCTGGGGCGAGGTGGTCAGGCCGAAGGGCGCCTCTCCGGCCCCGAACACCGAGGCCTCCACAAACTGCCCGGGCCGGGAGACGAACAGCTTGGCCTCGTCCTTCTTCTTTATTTTAACATCATAGGTGCGGGTGTCCGGCGTCTCCTGCTTGATGTCGGTGATCTCTGAAATGTACGGTAGGTAGATATTGGGATTCATAATACTCTTGCTTTATTTTTGCCCACGAAACACACGAAAAACCCGAAATTTTTCTGGTTAAGTGGAAATTGGTTATAACACGAATCTCTCGTTTTCAATCTTGGGGTAATGCCCGAAATTTATCAGCAAACCAAGTTTATAACCAGTGGCATTCAGGTAATTCAATATTTGCGCTCGGTGTTCATCAGCAATTTTTCCACAGCTTTGATTTCAACAACGATTTTATCGTAACAGATGAAATCAGGTTTATATTTTTGCTTCAGCACCTGGTTGCGATAACTTAATAAAAGTTCCTTTTGGACTACAAATGGGATTTTTTGTCGAGTAAATTCTATCTCCAAGCACTCTTGATAAACCGGTTCCAAAAATCCGTTCCCCATGGTTTTATATACCTCAAAACAAGCACCTACGATCTGATAGCTTTCCTCTTTATATATTATTCCGGGTTTCATGATGCAAGATAAATTTTCGTGCAGTTTAGTGTGTTTCGTGGGGCGATCTATTCCGTTTTTCTCATCCAGCGGATCACCGTCGGCATATCTATCCCGCCGGGGCAGGCGATCACGCAGCGGCCGCAGCCCACGCAGCCGATCACCGGGTTCTTCTCCAGGTAGTCCATGGAAACCTTGTGGTAGAACCAGCGTTTTCTCCGGTCGGCCCGGGTGGCCCGGGGATTGTGGCCCGAAACCTCGCGGGTGAACCCGGCAAAATCGCAGGTGTCCCAACTGCGATACCGCATCCCTTCGTTTTCTGACTCCACCCGGTCGTCCACGTCGAAGCAGGAGCACATGGGGCAGACGTAGATGCAGCCCCCGCAGCCGATGCAGTAATCGGCCACCTTCTGCCAGAACTCCGGCTTGAGATGCCCCTGGTCCATCCGGCGCATGGCCTTGGCAAAGAAGCTGATGGGCTGCTGGAAGGTCTTTTCGGCCTGGTTCTCCAGGGTGCGCCGGGCATGCTGGTCGCCGTCCTGGGCCGGGGTGAAATATTCCTTGAATTCCTTGATGAACTCCTCGCCCTTGGGGCTGCCCACCTCGGCAAAGTAGCGGTCGCCCAGGTCGGTAAGCTGAATGTCGTAGCCCTGGGCCAGGAACGGCCCGCTGTCGGTGCAGACGCAGAAACATTTGGGCCCGGCCACATTGCAGCCGATGGTTATGAACACCGCCCGGTTCCGGCGGGCCTCATAAAGCGGATCCGGCAAAGGGTCGCCCGATTTCCAGTCCGGGCCGGATTTTGCGCCCTGGCCGAAGAAGCTGTCGAAATAGTTGACCGCCGACATGTCGCAGGAGCGGATGCCCCAGATCACCGCCCGCGGCATGGCTTCCGGCTCGGACAATTCCAGTCCGGATTTGTTCTTTTTATAGCGGAACATCTCCTCGATCTGGGGAAACACGAACCGCTTGGCGCCCAGATAGCCGTTGACGTAATCCCCGGCCAGTTCCTTCTCGGAAGACAGCCGGCCAAAAAAATCGTCTCCGTTCTCGCCGGCCATCGGCCCCCAGACCTCGTCGCCCTTCTTTATCAGGCGCGCCAGCAGCTCCGGCACCTTGGATCTGGCAAGTGAATAGTTCTTGTTTTGCGACATATGATATGATCCGGTTTATATTGTTTTTAGCATTGTGCTGAACGGGCTTAACAAAAAGAGGGCCAATGACAAAAGGGCCCTTTAATGTAAGGCCATAATTTGTGAATTATTTCACAAAGACGGCAAAAAGTCAAGCCCTTTTTAAGCGTTCCGTTAGGTGTGAAAATTCTTCTTAAATTATCTTGAGACCTTAATGAAACCAACCACTAAAACACAGAACTACTGAAAATACCAAAGAAAGGACCTTAAAAACGATCTTCTCCAGGATTATTATTCCAAAATTCAGTGTTTCCGTGGTAAAGAGTGTTTTTATAGAAGTCTCATCTTATCTGCCAAATCTTGTGCATCTGCCGGATTATGCTGACATGGGTTAATAACTGACCGGCCAGCCCCTGGTATCTGCGCACCGCCTGCATGTCCGGGGCTGATTTTCCTTCGGCCGGCTGGAGGACAAGGATGATCTTATTATCAACCCGGGCTATCATCTTGGCGGCCCGCTCGACTTCGCCTGGAACCGTATTGTCGCAGACCACCATTTTGACAAAGGCCTTCTCTTTGGCGATAGTCAAAAATTCCCTCTGAACATCCCAAAGGTCTTTCCCGCAGGCCGAGGGCGGCTTGATGTCCATGGAGACCACCTCGATCCCGGAGACAAGGGGTGCTAATTCCCGGGGCAAGCTGCCGTTGGTCTCCAGATAGGTCCGAAACTTTTGTTCTTTTAGGGCCGGAATGATGGCGGAAATGAACTCCGCCTGCAGCAGCGGCTCCCCGCCGGTGAAGGAGACGAACTGGCCCGGCTGGGTGACGGCGCTTATTTTAGCCAAGGCCTCCGAGACATTCATCTCGGTGGCTTTGCCGTCGTCCTTGGCCTGTAGAGTATCACAGTAAGAACAATCCAGGTTGCAGCCGGCCAGGCGCACGAAGGTGGTGGGATCGCCCAGATAGATGCCCTCGCCCTGCAGGGAATGGAATATTTCGGTTATTTTGGCGGTGGGTTTCATTGGATCTTAAAAATGATAACTACTGGCCGGAAGGATGCTTCAATGATCGGAACCCTGATCCGCCAGTTTGTCCGCCGCAGTGGAAACGTAGGCGGAAGGCGGATAGCCGGGGTGCGGGGTGTGGCAGCGCATCCCGCCACGGCCGAAAGAGATAGCGAAGGCCATTCAAACGATGGCCTTAAGATGATTGATACTTTTGAAAACCTCTTTGAAGTTTTGAACGTTAGCCCCACACCCCGCGAGGTCTTTTGTTTCTTTTCTCCCGATCGAGAAAAGAACGCTCGGATAAGCTATCGGTATATCTTGAAATCCGAATTTTGGCTCACCACCCTTATCCTTCCCCTGTTGATCAGCGCATTCCAGCCGACCTGCACCCGGAATTCCGAAGGGAACAGGAATTCTTTGATCTGGATGAACCTCATCTCCATTTCGAGCTCTTTGACCGGCCACTTCAATTTGGGCATGGTGGCATTTATCTGCTTCAGCGTCAGGGTCCCGGGATCGTACAGCAATTCGCCGGCCACATCGCCTTTCTTGGGCTTTTTGGGATTGAAGGCTATCTTGCCGGATGCCGCATCCACCAGGAAATCATAGGCCGGGTCGTTTAACTTTGGCAGTTTGACCTTTTCGCTGCGCCTTTTCATTCCCTCGCTCTTTTCTTCTTTTTTATTGGATGAATACAGCAGGGTATATTCCTGCAGGGAATCGCCCTTGAATTTATGCCAGGTCTTGGTAGTATCGGTCTTTTCGACGACTCCGTGCTTGTCCAGTTTATGAACGTAACTGATGGTGTTATAGCTGTAGACCAGCTCCTTCTGCTCCGCCTCCTGCCGATCCATATTCTGCTGAAGCTTGATGAGAGTTGAATCCTGGGCAAGAGAAACTAGAGGAAAAGAAAATATTAAGAACAAAACTGTAATAATATTTGAAAAATTATGATACATAGAACCTGTAATTATTTGTGCCTTGGTGCCTTTGTGGTTATGAACTCGCCGGATCTTTTATCCCCGCCTCATCGAACCCCTTGTTCCTCAAAAGGCAGGAATCGCAGGTCCCGCAGGGCTTTTTGCCCCCGTTATAGCAGGACCAGGTCAGTTTATGCGGCACGCCCAAATGGATCCCCAATTTAATTATTTGGGATTTGGTCATTCTCAGCAGCGGCGCAACTATCTTTATCGGCCTTCCCTGCCGTCCGGCCTTGGTGCCCAGTTTGAAGACCCTTGACATGGCGGCCATGAAGTCCGGCCGGCAATCGGGATAGCCCGAATAATCCAGGGCGTTGACTCCGATCATCACCGCTCCGGCCCCAGTAGTTTCAGCAAATGAAAGCCCGTAGCTGAGGAACAGGGTGTTGCGTCCCGGCACATAGGTGGAGGGGATCACGGCCCCAACAGCCTTGACGTTTTTGGCCTTGGGCAGGGCCGCCTTTTTACCCAGCAGGCTGCTGCCCTGCCAGGGCAGTCTTATGGAAATCATCTGATACGGCACCCCGGTCTTTTTGCACAACGCCCTGGCCGAGGCCACCTCGCGGCGGTGCCGCTGGCCGTAGTCGAATATCAGGGCCTGCGGGCGATAGCCTTTATTTAGGGCCCAGAACAGGACGGTGGCCGAATCCAATCCGCCGGACAGCAGGATCACGGCTTTTTTATTTTGGCCCATAGGTGGCCTTGCATCCTTCGCTTTCCCACACCACCACCTGGCTGACCTTGATCTTCTTGGCGCTGAATTTCAGCAGCATCTCCTCGTAGACCAGCTTGGCGATGTTCTCGGCGGTGGGGTTGATCCTGTCGAACGGCTTGATCTCGTTGAGATGTTTGTGGTCCATCCGGGCCAGGACCTTGTCCAGGGCCGCCCGCAGGTCGGTGAAATCCACCACCATGCCGTTCTTGGTCAGCTCCAGCCCTTTAAGCTCCACCTCCACCTTGTAGTTGTGGCCGTGCAGGTTCTCGCACTTGCCCTGGTAGCCCCGCAAGCTGTGGGCCGCGGAAAAATGCTGGACGGCGGACACGTAATACATGCTGTCTCCTTATGGTTGATATGATTGTTATCTTCTAATTTATTGTCATCCCGAGGGCACAACGAAGCAACGCCGGTTGAGGGATGGCCATGTCACCCATTCAGTTTGTCAACCAAGATTGCCTTCTCGGGGTGACAGTGGTCCGGTCATCGCGAGAGGACCGCTTTGATTTACAAACGAAGCGATCCATGGTTTGGATTGCTTCGCATGTCCGGTATGCTGTCGGCCTCGCAATGACGGCCCCTTTATTTATCCTCGCAATTATAGCTGGCGCTTACGTTAATGGCAATACCCCCCCGGGCGTTAAAAAATCCCGTTACCTCGCAGCGGCGGGGCTTGGCGATCTTGACGATATCATCCAATATTTTATTGACCGCCTCCTCGTGGAAGATGCCCTGGTTGCGGAAGGACCACAGGTAAAGTTTTAAGGATTTGGATTCGATGATCAGCCTGTCCGGCACGTAGTTGATGGTGATGGTCCCGAAATCCGGCTGCCCGGTGATGGGACAGACCGCGGTGAACTCGGCCGATTCCAGCACCACCTGGTAGTCCCTTTTGGGATACTTGTTGGGAAAGGCCTCCAGCTTGCCGACGGGCCTGGTGACCTTTTTGCCTAATAATGTCAGTCCATGGTTTTTCTTTGGCATGGCGAATCCTTTATGTTTGATGTTTGATTTTTATCTCCACTTCCCCGCTGCTCCCGTCCACCGTGATCTGGTCCCCGTCCTTTATCTCCGAGGTGGCCCGGTTCACCCCCACCACCGCCGGGATGCCGTATTCCCGGGCCACGATGGCCCCGTGGCACAGCGCCCCGCCCACCTCCATCACCAGGGCTTTGGCCATCAGGAACAGGGGGGCCCAGCCCGGTTCGGTGTAGGGCGCCACCAGGATCTCGCCCTTGTTGAAAAGGCGGGCCTGCGAAGGCTCCCGAATTATCCGGGCTGTTCCGGTGACCCGGCCGGAAGAGGCCCCCACCCCGCGCAGGATATTTCCTTCCCGGGGCTTCTGGTTGGTGTTCCGCCACTGCCGCCCGTCGCTGCGGATGATGAACGGCGGATCGGAATCCACCTGGCGGTGCCAGTCGTCCTTTCTTTTTTGAAGGAACTCCCTGATATTTCCGATTTCGGGAAATCTCCCGCTCTCGACATCCATTATCTCCCCCACCGTCAGATAGAAGATGTCCTGCCGGTCATCCAGCAGACCCTTTTCACAATAACGGCGGCCTATCTCCAGGACTATCCGGCGGCTGCCGGGAAAGCACCGGATGCCGTAGAATTTCTCGTTCTCCCGCAGGGGCAGGCAGTCGTGGATGACATCCGTCATCTTCTGAAACAGCCAACGCCGGACGGGGAATATTCTGTCCACTGGATTTTTAGACAGGCGTTCTTTGGCGGTTTTTATCAGCTGCTGGCGCCTGGCCACCGACTGCTCGAATTGTTTTACCGGATCGATGTCGTCTGGGCCGAATTGCAGATAGCTTTTTATCATCTGGTAAACATAGCTGCGATCCTCGCCCCAGCTGGGATAGCCCATGTCCAGGTCCTTCATCCCCCGGTGGCCGTAGGCATCAAGAAATCTGTTGACCCTGGCAAGATAGTCCTGGCCCTCCGGATATTTTGCCAAGGCGGTTTCAAACTCTTCACACCGGGAAACATCCGATCGTTCGAATATTTCCCTGACGGTTTCCGGCATCCGCGAAAGCTTGAAAAGCTCCAGGGCCGCCTCGGTGGTCTTGTTCCCCTTGATGCCGAGCATCAGATCCTCGTATCTGAAGCCGGGCCACTCGCCGGTCAATCGCTTGATGACATCAAACGCCACGACCGCCTTGCTGGCGATGAACAGCAGGGGAAAGGCATACCGGGCGGTGACGAACCCGAACAGCCGGGCCTCCTCCAGCAGGTCCCGGCTGGATTTCCCCTCCAGGGGGGTGGCATCATACTGGTCGGCCAAAACCCAGTATTCGTCGCATTGCCGGTAGATCTGCTTCAGGCTCATGAACCAGGGAAATCCCAGATAGCACTTCAGGGCGGTGGCCGCGACGACAATTTTCTGCCAAAGGTTTATCGGCAATACCGCCGGCCGCAGATCCCCGTTATGGTAGGCCTTTTCGAAGAAGACCGTGGCCTCGTGGTCTATCTGCGCCATGATGGGCCGCATGATCCTGCGAAATAACGGATGGCCATAGAGCAGGTTCATGTTCCAGTAGGTGCGCCCGTTCACCAGGTCGATGATACTGCTGTAATGATGGATCGGTGATCTTTTGTCCACTCCCCAGATGGCCCGGTTGATGGCCGGGACCAGAAAATCGTTGAAGAACGACCAGCTGAGCGGCTTCAACGGATAGGGCATGTTCTCCCGGGTGTTCCAGTTGGACCAGTAGACCGGCGTGTTTTTCAGGATCTCCCGGGTGGCGGGATTCCCCCAGATGACCGGAAAGGGCGGCTGGTTGTTTTCCGATGCCGTGATATGGCGCGATTGCAGAATGTGGAATTTATCTTTATAAAAAGCCCATTCGATGTCCTGGGGGCATCCGAACATTTTTTCCACCTTCAGGGCAAGGTCGGCCAATTCATTCAACCTGCCCTCCGGCAACAATTGCCCGTCGTCAGACAGCTCTTTTTCGATCTGGAAAGAACCCTTTATGATCCTGTATTGGTGGGGTTTGGCCTTGCCCGACACCAGTTCTTCCCCCAGTCCGCGGACGGCGTTGATAAGAATGGATCCCCGGTCGCCCGAGACGGGATCGGCGGTGAACGCCACGCCCGAGACATCCGCCGGCACCATCCGCTGGATGATCACCGCCATGGCGAGATCGTCCTGTCTGATGCCGTTCTTTTCCCGGTAGACAATGGCCCTCTCCGACCACAGGGAAGCCCAGACTTTTTTTATTGCCGGCAAGATATCGTCGGCTCCCCTGAGGTTGAGGAAGCTGTCATATTGTCCGGCAAAGGAGAGGCCGGGCAGGTCCTCGGCGGTGGCCGACGAGCGCACCGCCACCAGATCGGTTTTACTGAAGGTCGATTTATATTTTATTTCTTCGGCGAGGCCCCCGGGAATGGCTATTGTGTCGAACACCCGAGATATCGAAAGTGCAATGTCTCGAACTTTTTCCGGGCGGCTGGAATCAATGTCCTTTAAAAGAACTTCCAGCTCTTTATGTCCCTGGATGATCGCCTGCCGGTAGGCATCGGCGGTCAGACAGAATCCGTCCGGGACATTGAATCCCGAAGACATCAGCCGGGCCAGGTTGGCCGCCTTGTTGCCGACCGTTGGCAGATCTTTGGCCGTAATGTTCCTAATGTCTATTATCAATCCATCCACCAAACTAACTGTTCAGCTTCTCCCATTCCGACCGCAGGATGCCCATCAGGATCACATCGTGGTATTTCCCCTCCCGGAATATCTCCTGCCGCAGCACCCCTTCCTGGCGGAAGCCGCATTTAACATAGCTTTTGATAGCCCGCTGGTTGAAGGAGAACACCTCCAGCTTGACCTTGTCCAGGTTCATCTCGTCGAAGATGAAGCGCAGCAGGACCCTCATGGCGTCGCTGCCGTAACCCTTGCCCCGGTACTGCTCGTCCCCGATGAATATGCCCACCATGGCGTAGCGGTTCTTCCAATCGACCTTGTTGGTCCCGCAGCCGCCGATGTATTTCGAACCGTCCAAGGTCTCTATGGCAAACGAATATGAATCTTTGAATGCGCTCATGTCATTGAAGAACTTCTCCTCGTCCTCCAGTTTCAGGGGGAAGGGGATCCCTATCACCAGGTTCTTTTTCACCTCGGGATCGTTGATGTATTCCAGAGCCTGCGGGATATCCTCTTTCCGATAGGCCCTTAAACGGACCTTCTTTCCTTCGAACATGGGTCCTCCTTAATAAAAGATTTTATCTTTTATTTTTGATCTTTAATTTTTTAACAAAATGCACGTCCCGGCCGACATCCTTATAACCCATGGCCCGGTGGGCCCTGTAACTGCCCCTATTGCCGACCCAGGTATCAGAGCCCATATGCGAAAAACCACGGCGGTCAGCCCATTCCTCGGCGGTTTTGACCAGCGCCCGGACCGCGCCCTGCTTGCGGTACTTGGGTTTTACATACCAGCCCTCGAGGTATCCGACATCCTGCCTGCCGGCCCCGTCGGCGTAGTTGCGGACCGAGACCTCCAGAAAGCCGATGATCTCACCGGAAAGGGATTCGGCCACCCAGGCCGGCTGATCTCTTTTATCGGCCAGGACCTCCGCCATTTCCTTCCGGTGCTTTTGGGGCGGACAATCGGGCCACAATGCCCGGCGCATGGCCAGCCATTCGTTAAGGTCGGTTTTCCTAGCCAGACGGATTATTATGTTTGGCCTGGTTCTCATTCTTGTCTTATATAAAAGTTATATGCCGTCCAAAAAGTATGCGATGGCCGCCCAATACCCGCTCTCATTGCTGAGCGAGTTGTGATCAGCCCCGGCTATTTCTTTCACCGTCACCTTCCCGCCCCATTTTTCGGCTAGCTGGTATGATTGCCGGGGCGGGATGGTCCTGTCCTCCGTGGCCACCATGATCAACACGGGAGCCTTGATTTCCGGGACCCGTTTGCTAGAGTCGAATTTATATTTGAGGATCAATCCCACTGGTAAAAACGGATAATGTGCCTTTGCCACATCTTTAAGGCTGGTGTATGGAGATACCAAAACCACGGCATCGGCCTTTCTTTTGCTTGGCAGATAGGTGGCCACCCCGGTGCCGATGCTCCGGCCCATGACCGCGATCTTGGGGTCTTTTATATCCTTCCGGTTGATAAAATGATCATATATCTCTAGCGCATCGCCATAAAGCGATCTTTCGCTCACCTTGCCCCCGCTCTGGCCGTATCCCCGGTAATTGATAAGTACCAACGACCAGTCATTGAACTCCGGGGCTTTTTCTATCAGATAGGAAACCTCCTCGGCGTTGCCGCCGAAATAGAACAGGATCTTCGGCCTGCCGGCGGAACCATTATTGACAAACCAGCCCTTTACTGTTATTCCGTCCTTTGTCTTCAGGCTAATTTCTTCAACATTTTTGTGGTTCTTTCTTATGCCTTCGACCTCGGCCTGGCTGATCCTTTGAGGATAAAAGATCATTTTGTCCTGGAATAGGTAAAAAAGCACCAAACCCAGGCACAGGAAAGATAATACGAGCAGAAGAATCCTTGATAAAGAGGTCAGGGCTGGATTCATTTTATAACTCCTCTGTTTTCCCGCGCCGGATTACCGGTTTTAGTTCATGGATTGTATTCGGCATCTAAAATGCCATAGTGTATTATATCTTCGAACTGGTCCCATTTTTTTATATGTTGGCGCATCTCGCCTTCCTTTTTCATGCCGATCTTCGCCATGACTTTCCCCGAGGCCGGATTACGGCTTAAATAAAAAGCAAATATCCTATTAAGCTTGGTTTGCCGGAAACCATAACCCAAGACAGCCTTAGCCGCCTCAGTGCAGTAGCCACGGCCCCAAAACGTCTGGCTTATCCAATAGCCCAACTCGGCTCTTTCGTTTTTACTATCAACGCCCAAAGAAATGCATCCTATCAGCTGGGGCGAATCTTTCAACACGACAGCCCAGGCAACCGAACCATTTTTTTGGTATTCATCCCGGTGCGTGCTTATCCACTTTTCGGCGGCACCCTCTGGGTACGGGTGTGGAATATTTATGGTAGTATCGGCGATCGCGCGGGCTCCGGCCAATTTTTGCAACTCCGAAGCATCGTCCAGCGTGAAAGGCAGCAATATCAAACGTTCCGTGGTTAATGTTGGCATCATGTTCATATGGCATCGAAATTATTGGGTTTGCTTTTATCCAAATAGGTATGCACCTTGGCGGCGTGGCCGTCCTTGAGGGGAATGGTCAGAAAGAAGAATAATTTGTCACCCATGTCAAAATACCCCTTGGTGTTCCTGCCCTCCTTCTGGGAGACCTTCAAAGGACATCCGGCATGGGGTTTTCCGGCGGTGGTGATGTCAAAACACCTCTTTCCCAGGATCTCTCCGGACTCTTTGAATTCCTCCCCGAAACGTTTATTGTGCCAGACTATCTTCATGTCCTTATCCAGTATCATCACCGCCAGGTGGGGTGAATTCACGATGCTTTTCTCTAACTCTGAAATCAATGATAATAACTCTTTTTCCATATTTAATCCTGTTCTCCATCTTTGGCTGTTTAAAATCCTTATTGTCATCAGGTCCAGACCATATTTGAAAACCATCACCTCAGGAACAACATTTTTTTGGTGTAGCGGTAATCGCCGGTCTCCAATCTGTAAAAGTACAATCCGGCAGAGACCGTGTTCCCTGCTTCATTTATTCCTCTCCATGTTGCCGTATGGAATCCGGGTGCTTGAACCTGATCTATAAGCGTTTTTATCAGCTGCCCGCTTATATTATAGATCTTCAGCCTTACCCTGGCCGCTTTTGGTAATTGATAACTGATGACCGCCACTTTATTGAATGGATTGGGCCAATTTTGAAACAGTTGAACAGTCTGAATCGTGCGTGACGTATCACTGGATTCCTTGGTGGTGGTATACGCATAAATATCGCCGTCATGGGGAGGTATTTGCCCGGAAGTGTAAGCCGCCCAAACCTCGCCTTCTTCCGGCTTTGTCTCCCAGGTCATCTTTCTGACCGTAGCGGCTCTGTTGAAATAGAACCGGGAACCGCAAATATAGATGAAGCTGTATAAGGCCGAAGGCCAATTATAAGTGATACAATCCCTTCCCCTGCCGCCAGCAGTTGCGCCAATTGCCCAGGAACTTTTTTTCATGCCGGTCCAGCCAATCGACGTATCGAGCGGCACCAATGTTCCATTGGCAATATCCCATACCTCGGGCCGTAAAGTGTCCAATGTATCGTGAGGACCTTCTTTAACATGCCATTTTATTTCATAGTCCGCGCCGCGCCAGGGCCAGTATTGATCAATGGTGGCATATGCCTTTAAGGTATCACACGAGGGCTGGTTCAAAATATTCACATCATCGATTATTTTGAATGAATCGGCCGAAAATGTGCTGCGATCGACCTTTATTTTCAGTTCCGGCACGACCCCGTCGATGGGATCCGGGATCCATGATAACTGATTCGCGGTTTGCGGACAGGAAAAGCTTTTATTGGGTACAAGTAGATTTGACGCGGTTGCGTCCCAAAGGTCAAAGCTATAAATTGGGGTATAATTGTTGCCAGAAGTAGTGTCTTTCTGTATTTCCCGAAATCTCAATTCATAACGGTGTCCTGTCACCAGGGATTGATCGGTCATATAAGGGTTAAAAACAACCGTATTGGCTGCTCCCGAAATATGTTCCCGGGAAGAAACCGTATCATGCAGATTGTAAATTGTGAATATGGAACCCGAAATATCGGAAATGCTGTCCGTACCGTCAAAAATGCTTATTTTAACCTTATAACCGGTATCATTCGGCAAGGTCCTGGTGTCCCAGCTGTATGCAGCAGCTGACCATCTTTGAGATCGCACCGAAATGGTCGCGATGGATTGCCACTGGCAGCCTTCATCCCGAGTGTAATCAAGCATTATCGACAACGAATCGTTATCGGCATCACCATAGTACCATAACAAATCCTTTACTCCCCACAAACTGTCGCCTCCTAAGGGGAAGCAAAGCATCACCTCCGGCTTGGCATTCCCCGGATTGTTGATGATGAACACGGAATCGGAGATGTCATAGGCGGCTTTTTGATCACCGTGAATGCACACACCAACCTTGTTTCTCACCCCATCAATCGTCAACATGCTGTTGTAGTTGAAAAAACCGGAATCCGGGACATCCAAGGCCAGCACGTTCCAGGTGTTGCCGCCATTCGTGCTTAGATAAACGTCCGCATAACAGGACGTTGTTTTGCTGCTGTCAACCCAGGTTATCGCTTGGTTTCCGGTCCAGACATCACCGCCATTGGGATCCTGTAGTTTTAGATATAGATCGGTCCAAATCCGGTTGGTGCTCTGTACCCTGAAATCATCAATATAAAAACCTTCGGCAGTCCCAATGACATCGCTAATAAACGTGAATTTTATGCGGGCGGTGTCGCCGTATCCGAATTGTGAAAGATCATAGACCTCCTCGGTCCAATCTCCGTAAAGTCCAAGCATTGAGTCCAGCGCTCCTCCGGATCCGATATACCCCAAGGTATCCCACTTCCCCTTGTAAAATATTTCCGTAAATAGGCCGTCGGTTCCATAAAGCGTCAGCCCATATGCCCTCCGGAAAGATAATTTTGACTTAGGACCCAGAATGAACGGCGGCGAGACCAGCATCGCTTTCATGTTATTGATATATTGCCAAGAACCTTCTTGGCCGCAATACCATGAGTTAAATCCCGAATACCCCCTATGCGGAGATATATGCCACAGGTCATTTGTTCCGCTATGCGTCCATCCCTCGGTCTCATGTTCCATTATGTCCATAAAACCGGTTTGACCGACCTCGAATGCCAAACTATCATAGCAAAAATACCCCTCTTCGGTGATAAGGCTTAATTTTATAACACCCACATGTGGCATCACGGATCCCGGAGATATGCAAATATTGAAATTTCCTACTCTCACCGAATCGGGAGGGATATTCCCCAATATTTTAAATGCATCGATAATGGCCAAAGAAGTATCGCTGGTGCTGAGGCTGCAAACAACGCCCTCGGCCAGGCCCAGGCCTTTGTTTTTTATCCCGAGACTCAGGCCAATGGTCTCTCCGGGTTCGGCAAGACCGTTATTATTGCCCGCCGTATCATTTATTCCAAGATCATAATAAGAAAGAACGGGGGTGGCCGCCGTTAGCGCTATTGATGCCGGCCAGGTGTTGGCGTTGCTGTCGCTGATCTGAAAGACAAAACCCAGGTGATGTTCATTGGTTGCGTTCACAGATACCGTGAATCGGTAGCGACCGGTCCCGGAACTTGAGTCACCCGGAGAAATATCCCCATAAACCTGCTGGGAATCAAGGATCGAGATCAAGGTGTCCCCACTTTGCATTGTCGCCGATACCATCGGGGCGCCCAGATCTCCAAAATTTTTCAATGTTATCGCCAGGTTGATCGCTTCCCCCGGATTTATCATCCCGTCTCCGTTGCCACCGGAGGAATCGTCAACGGCATATCCGATGATATCTGCATAAGCCAGACTGTCGCCGACCAGGATGTCGGCCTGAGAGGGCAGGTGGTTCTGGGCGGTCACGGTAAGGGTCATTTTACCCATAGTGGCCGGGATTACATCAAACAAAATATCACCGCCTCCGGCCGTACAGCCGCGCGCATACACTTCGGCGTCCTTTTGCAGGCAGACCAGGGCATTTTCCAATGGATGCGTGTCGCTGCTGACATTGATCCGCACCTGACAGGCAGCGGCCGGGATCATCTGGGGATATGCCAGCTCCAGCGTCCCGGGGGTGTCCGTCCATATGGGCATCTCGGGATCCCCTATCAAATTGACATCGTACTGATGCCAACGGTATACGTTTTCCTCACGAGACTGGGCGATATACGAGGCCTTGGCTTGGGCCAGGGTGGTGCCGATCCGATAAAAGTTATTGTTGAATAACTCCCTGAAGAACGCGGCGTCAAACAGGTCGGAATAACCATATCCCGGGTTTCCCGGGGAACCCCAGCCGTAAGAGGTATTTCCGATATAAGCCACCCCGCCGCCGTTGGGGTTGTTGACGAAGTGCTCGGAACTGGCGTCATAATCAAAAGCATTGGTCCAGCACCCGATGGAGTATAGAATGCCGTTCCTTGGATTATTGGTAAAAGAATCCATCTGGTAAATATCAAATAGTCCACCGGCGATCCAACCATGGCCGCAATGATTAATAATGCTCCGGCCGGCATTCACCGAATCAAAGCTGGCGCCGCCCAAAAACAAAGATTCGTAATGCTTGGCAATAACGTACCTGTCGGGGAAAGACTCGTTTTGAATCATGTCCTTGGCAATCCCCTCGTCGGTATATGGGCTGGTCCAAAGAATATCGGCATCAAAAAGGGCTTTCAACTGGTAGTCGGTTGGGGGATTTTTTTCATAGGTCAGTATTTTGTCGACAAAGGCTCTGGCCTTATAAAGGCTATCCGCCGAAGCCCTTCCCACAAAAATGTCAGGATACAGGTCCACGCTGTCGGATACTTCGCCGTAGATGGTATCTCCGTCGGCGTTCCAGGTTCCATCCAGATCTGAATAATACAAATCACAAGGAAAAATATTATTCCGGCCGCCACCCATTTCACAATCCATGGCAAAAGCGTTCCTAACCGGAACTATGCCTACATCGCCCCCCAGCAACAAAAAAGTAAGGCCCGAATCGCTATGGGCAATTTTAAGGTAATTTCTGATTTTTTCCTGAGTATCGCTACCGGGGTAATTGGCGGCTATCCAATCCACGTTCCTAACGACCCCGGGGATCCCCTTGGCCGTCTTCCAGTCGGCTAATCGCTGAAAAACGGTATCTAACGGGGGCTTGGTGATAATGAGATATTCTAATGGGGCAAACCCGGCATCCTTGCTCGGAAAGGACGCGGCGGTCACCCCGGTAAGGCCTCTGACAGAATGATCATAAAGGACTTGGCTGTATGCTGATAATGCCTTGCTTGGGTTTTCTTTTTTGGGATCATTGTGAAAATAAATGGTGAGTTCTATGGAAGAATAAAATTCTAGCCTTTTTTCCGCAGGAATATACTGAAGGGGGTAAATAAGAATTTCCGCGATGTGCTTTCCGCTAATATAGCCCGAGCTTTTATATTCGATGATCTTCCCTGGATATTGGCTATGTGATTCGTAAACCGACTTGCTCGGCTGGGTGAAGGCTGTTTTTCCGTCCATCTTGGAAAGAATGACTTGTTTTTGTGCCGGGTAAATATCATGGTATCCGTCGATATATTCTTGTGTGTAAGATGAGACCTTGACGCTGTCTACCGCAGCATCAAATGGTAGCGAGACATATTTTTTATCCACCGGAAGCTGGGGATCGCCGGCCTTGTTGATAATATCCGTTTTTGCCAGAAAGACTTTTTCATAACCCTCGCCGGTTGATATAAATTTTAGCGCGGATTTGGAATGATTGATTGTTACCGATATTGTCGCAGCATGAAGGCCGGAAGCTGCCATTGCCAGCATAGTGGCAAATAAAATCCCTTTTTTCATGGTGTCTCCTTGATTAACTGGCGTTACGCCTTTTTCACAAACAGCACCGCTGCGCAAATTACGGCCTCACCCTAAAGAATCTCTACGGGAGCCTGGAAAATTCTTTTGCCTGCCATCCCTGTTGTCCCTTCATCAATAAAGCTTTCCCCCGATATCATAGGCTATCATATTTAAAGCGCAAAAAGCAAGCCGAAATTTGGCTTGCTTTCGCTTCAGACCGTGTCCCCTGGTCCGGGCTATCGGAATTCCCGGAAAGCCCTGTAAACCAGGGATACCGTTAGGAATCCCAGTATCAACCCGCTCAGAACAGTGACCCCGTAGTGCTCGAAAAACCCGATCCCGGGGCGGCCCCTGATCTGAATGGTGCGCAGGACCGTGATGGCTGCCGCCAGGGACAGCCCAAAGCCCCAATAGGCCCACTTGAAAAGCCGTCCGATCGTCCTTTTCTCTCCGGTCGCTGACGGTTTCAATTTCGTGATGTAATAGAGGATCACCCCCAGGCCGGCGGCCGTCACCGCCAGATGAATGATGTTATGGGCCGGCACTTTGTATTCCGCACCGTAAAACCTGATGGTAAAAAGGCGTCTCATTAAAACCGGCGCCAGATCCCTGAACATCTGCAAGGGGTGGGTAAAGGCATCCAGAAAGAAATGGGTCAGCATCCCCAGCAGGGCAGAATAGGTGAAGACCAGAAAATTCCTGGGCGTTGCGATGGACCACTTATCCCCGGCCATCGTGTAGAACCTATTACCCAGCTGATCCGGCAGGCAGTATATCAGAGGCTTTTTCACCACATAGTGGAACAGCAGCGCCGTCAGGAAGATCAGCGGCAGGTTGAAATACAGCGATCCCAGCAGGGTGTGGCCCGGCCCCCGGAGGGGATAGAAGCGGATGAAATATTCAAAATCCGGGGCCATGCTGCCCACCACCAAAGCCGTCAGGCTGAAATATTTCGGCCATCTGGCCTTGATGGGCAGGACCATGGCGGGATGGGCGGCGGTAAAAGGCATAATCTTCTAAAGCGGTTTATGCTTCGGCATATTCAATGATACCATCGTTCTACGCTGGAAGCTTGATCTCCGAGGTGCAGTTGGGGCAGCGCACCGCCTTGAGGGCTATGGCCGAGAAGCAGAACGGGCACTCCTTGGTGGTGGGCTGGGCCGGAGCCGGGACCGGCTGCTTCTTGAGCTTGTTGACCAGCCGGATCACCAGGAATATCACCAAGGCCACGATGGCAAAATCGATCACATTGTTGATGAACAGGCCGAGCTTGATGACCGCAATATTGGCTTCGGTGGCGGATTTAAGGGTGATCTTGGTGAATTCCATGCCCTGCGGCCTGGCCAGCGGTATCACCAGCTGGCTGAAATCCATCTTGCCCATCAGCCGCCCGATGGGCGGCATGATGATGTCGTTGACCATGGAGGACACGATCTTGCCGAAGGCCCCGCCGATGATCACCGCCACCGCCAGGTCCAGCACGTTGCCCCGCAGGGCGAATTCCTTGAATTCCTTGAACATAGTTTTATCCTTCCTGTTGTTATTTGATGGAATAGGTCAGCCCCAGCGAGAGGGTCTGCTTGAACCGGGCCCGCAGGTCCACCTACTTGTCGTACAGCATCTGCAGATTGAACATCACATATTTGCCTATGCCGGACAGCAACAGCGATGGAACAGCCGCTACGCTCAGAATACAAGCGATTGCCATCATTTAATGCTATTTTGTATTCAATTACCAATATTATTGAAAACTATCTTGTTGTTATCTTGGTAATAAAACATACTATCATTTATAAAGTCTACAAATCTATCTGTTTCGTAGACAATTTTTCCAGTCCGATCAACAAGCTTAATATATTTCTCATTTTTACTTTTAGCCGAGGCATAAGTTACAAACCATTTACCACTTGGCGAAATTTTTCCCCTACCATTTGTCCCGGCAAGTTTCCATAATTCTTTCTGTTTACTCACTTCCCAACAAACCAAAGTATCTATATATGCCAACAAACAATATTTACCATCGTCCGATATGGTTTGTAAATCCAATTTGGTACTATCAAGGGTAGTTACGCTATAACCTTTAATGTCAACTGTGTAAATTGAGTTATATATGCTTTGCGTTGAAACCATAACCATGCTGCCTCCGGTATAAATACTGTAACCCATTTCTGGTTTGATATTGGGGTATGTAAATTGTAGATTGCCATTTATATCATAGATTACAATAGAGTTTTTCTCTCCGTTTTTCGCCCGTTCAACAGTCAAGACAATATTATCCTTGATTATCTTTGCACCCCAAACAACGCAACTATCCGAACCTTTTGTCCATAATAAATTGCCCTTTCTATCGTGTATTTCAATCGCTTCCATGGGATGTTCTGCCAACCCTATCAGAATATACTGGCCGTCATCAGAGATTTGGCTTATTCCGCCACGTTTGGTTTTAAATAAGAAGTTTCCATTTCCATCAAATACCTTGGTGGTAATATCTTCATAGTCATTGCTTGGCCCTTTTACCATTGCCTTTATTGTTTGTCCATTTTTACTAACCCATACATTTAAAGCCTTGCCCAATATAACTCGTGCCAATGTATTCTCATTGTTATCAACTACTATCAAATCGGGGTCGGTATAGATGTATAGTTTTATATTTCTCTCGCCTTTTTTTGTTTGGTCAGGTGCGAGCCTAACCAAGGTTGCGCTCTGGGGCATTGTTACCTCAAACGCTTTACTTATCGTGCACAAAGAGGTTATCTGTTTTTCGCCGGCTACTTGAAGCTGTTTGGTATTTGTTGTACTATCCTTTTCGGATGCCCGTTTACCGCAGCCAACCAACATTAAAACTGCCATTAATAGAACGGGGCCGCATTCCATCTTCGTAATCATGGTGATTCTTTTTTAAAGGTTTATTTTCCAATGCAGAATTTTTCGAAGATCCTGTCCAGAATATCATCTCCGATGGTCTGTCCGGTGATCTGCCCCAAGGCATCGATGGCGGCCTTGAGGTCGCTGGCCGGCAGTTCGCAGGACAGTTTCTGCTCCAGGCCGTGCTTTGCGGTATCCAAATGCTTCAGGCACTCCTCCATCAGCTGCGCCTGCCGGGCATTGGCGGCCGAGGCGGCCCCGGCCTCGATGCCCTGTCCGTCGGTAAGTCGGGCCACAATGGATCTCTCCAGTTCCGGCAAACCTTCTTCGGTGACGGCCGATATCTTCAGCCACGACCCTCCCGTCCCGTTCACCGGAGGTTGCGGCAGGTCGCATTTGTTCACCAGGATCAAACGGGCATATTTTTCGGTTTGGGATAAAAGCTTTTCATCCTCCGGGGCCATCGGCGCGGTCCCGTCCAGCACCAGAAGCACCAGATCTGCCTGTTCCAGCTTGCCCCGGGCCCGTTCCATGCCATGGGACTCGATCTCATCGAATGTATCCCTGAGGCCTGCGGTATCGAACAGGCGGAGGGGGATGCCCCCGATATCTATCCAGCCCTCCAGCACGTCTCTGGTCGTTCCGGGGGTTTCGGTGACGATGGCCTTCTCTTCTTTAAGCAGCATGTTGAACAGGCTGGATTTGCCGACGTTGGGCCGGCCGGCGATGACCACCCGGGCTCCGTCCTTTAATACCATGGCGGCTTTGCTGCCGGCCAGTACCCTGGCGATCTGCTCCCTTGCCCGGTCGATATCAATTATCAATTTGTCGGATTCGGCCGGAGGAATATCCTCCTCGGGAAAGTCTATCAGGGATTCCACCAAGGCAGCCGCATCCAGCAGACTCTCCCTGACGGCGGCGATCTTGCGGGAGAGACCCCCGGAGAGCCGTTCCAGGGCGGCCCGGGCGGCGGTGCCGGTCCGGGCATTGATGATGTCGGCCACCGCCTCGGCCTGGGCCAGGTCTATCCTTCCGTTGAGAAAGGCCCGCAACGAGAACTCCCCCGGACGGGCCGGACGGGCGCCGGCCGCCAGGGCCGCCCCCAGCACCGCGCCGGCCGCCGCCCCACCCCCGTGGCAGGTGATCTCCACCATCTGCTCGGCGGTGAAGGAATGCGGCGGCCTTAAAACAGCCAACATGACCTCATCCAGCCGGGCGCCACCGGCATCGATGATGTGGCCGTAATGCAGTAAATGGCTTTCCATCGCTGATGGTTTCAGGCTCCCGGTGAAAATGGCGTCGCCGATCCGGGCCGAATCCGGGCCGGAGATCCTGACCATGGCCAGAGCGGCCGGCCCGGTGCCGGTAGCTATGGCGGCTATGGTATGGTTCGATTTCATCACATCTATAAAGTGGCGGTCCATAGAGTTTAATGATACCGGAACTTCGGATTAAAATCAAGAAATTAATAACCATCCTGAAAAAGGCAAGTTCTTATTATAAAGCAATTTATTTTGTCAATAATATTGACATTTATTGCCCAAATGTGCTAACCTATGATACTGGGGTTGTAGTATTTTATGTGATTTTTCCATACAACCCAAAGGGTCTTTTATCCCTCAATCCCTACTTGGAGACCGACCATGAAAAAATATCTGCTGATCGCAATATCCCTGTTTCTGGCGCTGCCTGCCGCGCAGGCCGCCCGTTTCCCCCTGCTGGGCGGCCCGGGCCTGATCCACCTGCAGTCGGCCAAGGCCGGACAGGGCTTTGGCTTCAGAAGCTTCAATGCCATCACCAATTACGGCAGCCAGAAAGTCTCGTTCCTCCCGGGCGACGATAATTCATATAACGACCTGTGGAGCTACAATCTGGTGAACTATTCGCCGATGGATAACCTGGCCTTTATGGTGGTGGGCCTGGCCCATGCCGAGCAATGGAGCATAAAAAGCCCGGGCGGAGACAGTCTGGACAACACCCTGGGCTGCCCCGGCGATTTTACCATAGCCGCCAAATACGGCCTCCAGCTTTATGACGGCATGGTTGATCTGGCCTTTATGCCGATGGTCACCATTCCCATGGATAAGGAGAAATTTCAGGATTCCCCGTCCCAGACCGGCCAGGTAGATTTCGGCGGCAAGCTGCTGACAGATCTGGCCCGGGATAAAATGAGCCTCCTGGTGAACGTGGGTTTCCTGACCCGGGGCGACCAGCGCCCCCAGGTGCCGGCCGGGCTGGGCGTCAATTATGAGATAAACCACCGCTTCTCGGCCTTCATGGAAACCTCGGCCGAACTGCGGATCGGCTCCAAGAAAGATTCCCTGCCGGATTCCTTGATACTTTCCGGGCGGGGGTTCGATCGCACCGAAGCCAGGCTGACCCCGGGGCTTCGTTTTGTACCGCTTCCCATTTTGGGGGTCAATCTGGCCGCCGACATCGGGCTGACCAGGGCCACCCCTTCCTGGCAGCTGATCCTGGGGCTGGATTTTCCGGCCGCCGCCGGACTGATCAGGTCCGTCATCCTGCCCGGCACCGTCGCCGGCCTGATAAAGCACCGCCAGACCAACCAGCCGATCAGGGGCATGATCAGCTTCCCCGGCACCGATATGCCGGCGGTGGTCAGCCAGCCCAACGGCAGCTACCAGTTAAAACTTAATCCCGGCACCTATAATATCAAGGTGATGGCCAACGGTTTCCGGACGGTTGACCGGAAGCTGGAGGTCAAATCCGGCGAATCGCAGTCCTGGGATCTGACCCTCAGCCCCCGGGAGGGCACCATCAAGGGTCAGGTGGCCGATGCTGCCACCGGCCGGCCGGTGTCGGCCGTGATCACCCTGAACGGGAACGGAGACAGATATCACAATGACCAGGCTACCGGTGGTTTCAGCTTGACCCTGGCCGCCCCCAAGAAATACGACCTAAGCGTGGCCGCCGACGGCTATCAGCCTTTTCAGGCCAGCATCAGCCTGACCGACAAGGAAGAATCCATTCAGAATATCGTCCTGCAGCCCATTCCCAAACCCCAGCCGGTCCAGCCGGCGGTGGTTCAGAAGCCGGCCAAGCCGCCGGTGGCCGTGGCGGCAAAGCCCAAACCGGAAAGAAAGCCGGCTCCCAAGGCGCCCGGCCTAAATCCCGAGGAGGTGGCTGATCTTTATAAGACCGGGGTCAAACAGTACATGAGCGAAGAATACGACCAGGCCGTGGCCACCTTCAAGAAGCTGCTGGCGGCCGACCCCGGGAATACCAAGGCCCGGGATTATCTGAAAAAGAGCCAGGAACGCTTAAAGAAAATTAGAGGATAGTTCCTTTTTATGAAATTATTATTCCGCCTGACCGCGGTGCTGGCCCTGACGGCAGCGCTCTCCTGGGCCGCCCGGTTCCCGATCATCGGCGGGCCGGGGCTGGTGCATCTGCAATCGGCCAAGACCGGCTCGATGTTCGGCTATCGCACGGTGAATTCATTCTCCAGCTACGGCCAGCAGAGGGTCTCCTATCTGGCCGGGGACGCCAACTCCTACAACGACATCTGGAGCTACCAGCTTTTGAGCTATGCCCCCCTGCCAAACCTGTCGCTGCTGCTGAGCGGAGTGGCCCACGGCGAGCAGTGGACCATCACCAGCCCGGGCGGCGAGGGCCTGGACAACACCCTGGGCTGTCCCGGCGACATCACCATCTCCGGCAAGTACAGCCTGGCCCTGGCCGACCAACTGGTGGATCTGGGAATAATGCCCATCATCTCGGTGCCCATGGACAAGGATAAATATGACGACGGACCGTCCCAGACCGGCCAGCTGGATTTTGGGGCCAAGCTGCTGGGCGATATAAATCTCAGGCAGTCCACCCTGTATGCCAACCTGGGCTTTCTGACCCGGGGCGACCAGCGGCCCCAGGTACCGGCCGGGGTGGGATACGAATACGGCTTCAGCCAGAAGTTCTCCGCCTTTGCCGAGGTCTCGTCCGAACTGCGGATGGGCTCGGCCAAGGATTCCCTGCCGGATTCCCTGGTGCTTTCGGGCCGGGGCTATGACCGCACCGAGGCCCGGTTCACCCCCGGCATCCATTATGTCCCGCTGGATTTTCTGGGGGTCTCCCTGTCGGCCGACATCGGCCTGACCAAGGCCTCGGCCCCCTGGCAGATCAATCTGGGGCTGGACTTTCCGGCCAGCGCCGGCCGGGCCATCTCCGGGGTGATCACCGGGGCCATCGCCGGGATGATCAAGGACCGTGACACCGGGGTGCCCATGAAGGGCATGATCACCTTCCCCGGGGCCGGGCTCCCGGGGTCCGTCAGCGACGATATCGGCAAATATCTGACCGAGCTGCCGCCGGGCGATTATAAGATCCACATCTACGCCAACGGCTACCGCTGGCTGGAGAGAAAGATCAAGGTGGAGCCGGGCAAGAAGGAAAAATGGGACCTGACCCTCAAGCGCAAACTGGGCACCATCAAGGGCACGGTGGTCGATGCCGCCACCGGCCAGCCCTTGGCGGCCAGCTTCAGTTTCGTGGGCAAGGACCTGCCGGAATTCAGCTCCGATCCCCGGACCGGGGAGTTTAATACTCAGGTTCCCCCTGGAAAGTACAGCCTATCGGTCACTTCGGGCGGATACCAGTCACAAAGCATAGAGGTATCCTCCAGGGACCGCCAGGATGCCGTAAACGAACTGGCCATGCAGCCCATCGCTGCAGCCCCGGTGGCTTACAATGCCGACGCCCGCCGGACCTACCAGCCCCCGGCGGCCTCCCAGCCGGCGCCTCCTCCGACCAAACCGGCCGTCACCCGGGAAACCGCCCCCCGTCCGGCGGCCGTCGAAAGACCCAAAGCCGCAGCCCCCAAGCCGGCCGCCTCGGCCAAACTGTCGGCCGACCAGATCAACGATCTTTACAAGACCGGCGTCAAGCAGTATATGAACGAGGAATATGATAAGGCCGTCAAGACCTTCCAGCAGCTTTTAAAATCAGATCCCGGGCACGCCAAGGCCAAGGATTACCTGGCCAAGGCCAAGGACCGCCTGAAGAAGATCAAGGGCTGACAATACAGATATCAGTCATTTCGATTCACCGCAGGGATCCGATAATATCTGCATCGGTTCCTTGCGGTGAAATATATTTGAAACTCAAGCGGGGTGTTAAATATGAAACTGATGGTCAAACTAGCGATACTTTCTCTGGCTGTTACGATCCCGGGCTCATCCTTTATCATGGCCCAGGATGCCCCCTCCTTCAAAAAGGAGGAGTTCTACATGGATGCCGGCCAGCGCCTGCTGATAGAGGTGCACGTCTGGGGCGAGGTCAACAGCCCAGGCATGTACCGGGTGCCGGACGGCTCGACGGTGCTGGACCTTATGTCCCGGGCCGGCGGCCCCACCCAGTATGCCGCCCTCTCCCGGGTCAGGCTGTCGAGCCACGATGGAGCCAAACGGCTCAACCAGAAGATAAATATCGACAAATACCTTAACAGCACCAAGCAGGTTGCCATTCCGGCCCTGAAGCCCGGCGATACCGTGATGATCCCGCGCAACGCCCGGTTCTTCTGGAAGGACGCCATCGGCTTTGTGGCCGACCTGGCGGTGATCGCCAATGTCTATTATCTGATATCCCGCAATCGATAACCCAACCGATCCGGTCCCATCTTTCTATCGGCGCATTTCTTTTAAATTGTCATCCCTGCGCAGGCAGGCGTCCAAAAGTTAACTCCGGCGGGAATCCTGAAAAACGTGGATTCCTGCTTTCCCACGGCCCCGATGAAATCGGAGCCTCGACTTTGTCGGGGCGCGGCGCAGGAATGACAAAAACAAAATGACCGCCAGTGATCGTTGCCTTTGATAAGCTATAAACCAAAAGAATCATTTAATTTTATGCCACTAAAAGTAAGGACCCGCTTCGCCCCCAGCCCCACCGGCTACATGCATATCGGCAATTTACGAACCGCCCTGTATGCCTACCTGATCGCCCGGACCATGGATGGAAAATTCATTCTGAGGATCGAGGACACCGATCAGGAGCGCCTGGTGGAGGGATCGGTCGAGGTCATATACAACACTTTGAGATTAGTCGGCCTGGAGCACGACGAGGGACCGGATATCGGCGGACCGTTCGGACCGTATATCCAGAGCCAACGCAAGGGCATCTACAAGGAATGGGCCGAAAAGCTGATCGCGGCAGGCGGGGCCTACTACTGCTTCTGCAGCAAGGAAAAATTGGAGTCTTTGCGCAAAGAAGCCGGGGGCAAGGAGACCGTCTTCAAATATCAGGACCCCTGCCGGGAGATCGCTCCGTCCGAGGCTCAAAAGCGGGCTGACAGCGGCGAACCCTGTGTGGTGCGGCAGAGGATCACCCGCGGAGGAACGACCACCTTCCAGGATATGGTCTACGGTTCGGTGACGGTGGAGAACGATACCCTGGAGGACGGAATTCTTTTAAAGTCCGACGGCCTGCCTACCTATAATTTCGCCAACGTGGTGGACGACCATTTGATGCAGATATCCCACGTCATCCGGGGCAGCGAATACCTGTCCTCGGCCCCCAAATACAATCTGATCTACCGGGCCCTGGGCTGGGAGATCCCGGCCTACATCCACCTGCCGCTGATAATGAAGGCCGCCGGCAAAAAGCTCTCCAAGCGGGAGGGCGACGCCTCCTTTGAGGATTTCTACCACCAGGGATATCTCAAGGAGGCCATCGTCAATTACATCGCCCTGCTGGGCTGGAATCCCAAGGATGACCGGGAGATCTTCTCGCTGGACGAACTGAAGAAGATATTCAATATATCGGGGCTGAACAATTCTCCGGCCATCTTCGACCCCGACAAGCTGAAGTGGATGAACGGCGAGTATATCCGCAAGCTGGCCCCGGAGCAGTTCAACGATCTGGCAAAGCCCTATTATCAGAAGGCCGTCAAACGAACGGATATCGATCTTCTTAAACTCAGCAAGCTGGTTCAACTGAGGACCGAGGTTTTGAGTGACATCCCCGGGATAGTTGATTTTATTGACACCCTGCCGGAATACGATGTTTCGCTTTACGTCAACAAGAAGATGAAGACCGACCCGGCCATCTCTCTGGAGTCGTTAAAGCTGGCCCTGGCTGTGCTGGAAGATCTGGAGATTTGGGAACACCAGACGATACATGATGCCCTGTTCGGGCTGATAGAGACCCAGGGGCTGAAGACCGGGCAGATGCTGTGGCCCATCCGCACCGCCCTGTCCGGCAAGGAGAGCTCGCCCGGCGGGGCCATCGACCTAGCCGAGGTGCTGGGCAAAGAGGAAACCATTCTAAGAATTACAACGGGAATAGGTTTATTATCAAAACCAAGCTAAAAGGACCAATATGAAAAGGTACTTTTCGTTAGTCCTGCTTTGTTCGATACTTTATTTACCCCTTTGGGCCGGCGCCCAGGAAACCATTCCCGTTCCGGATACATTGAAAACCGATAGTACTGAGATTGTGATCGTTGTCCCGGCCAATGACACATTGGCGGCCGACACCATTATAGCAAGACCCGTAGGCGGCCCTGTTTATGGAGTAACCCAAAATTATAAGCCATCTACACCTGGCACTAGGGTTGTTTATCCCCGGGAAATAGCCGCCACCCCCAACGCCAACATAATTTCGATATTATCGGCCACCAATGGCGTGGTGAACGGAAACGGCTCTCTTTATTTTCGGGGAAGCCGTTCCGATGAGATAGCCTATTTTATAGACGGTTTTAATGTAACCGAACAATACACTGGAGAGATCGCTACCCCTATCAATTTGGCGGCTATTGAAGAATTATCCGTAACTACCGGCGGCTGGGGCGTTGAAACTGGCGACGCCATGGGCGGTGTGGTCAATTTCAAAACCAAGGAATATTCGGATAAATTCAACATTTTCGGCAAATGGACCACAGAGCCAAGCCGTAATGGTAATAAATTTGAAACGGCGCTGGGCGGAGCTCTGCCGTTCTATAAGAATATATCATACTTACTTTCGGCCGAGACCGATAACGGCGACGATATCCGGCCCTGTTTTATGCCGGAGAAATTTTACGTGCCCGATCCTTCCAAAGATTACTTATGGGTCGATACTCTACGTTATAGCTATTCTACTTGGGATTCAATCTCCTTGGGATGGACGGGTGGTTGGGAAGATTCCACAGATGGAGCCTGGCAGGCGGAAAAGGCCCAAAGAATAGCCGATGGTTGGGTTCGTGGCTGGAAGGAAAGTGATGCAGAATATCTGCCGCATAGCGATTATAATAAATACCGCATCACGGGAAAAGCAAGCTACAAGATACAGCCACTTGACGCAAAATTGAGCCTCTTAGGCATAGCCACCAGGGATCAAGAAGCACGTTACAATGCTTCTTGGAAATATAATCTGGACGGCTATTATTCAAAACTACAAAAATCCCACTTGCTGGGCGCGACATGGACACACAGCATCGCCAACAAGATCAACTATACTCTCAAGCTAAGCAAACATCACAGCCAGACCCAATCGGGAATACGCGATACCATAGCAGAGAAAACTAGAAGCTGGTGGGAGGATTATACATTCCTTTCCGATACCGATGCCGACGGCGACAGCATGTATGATGCATATGAAGGTCAGGCCTACAGCTCAAACGATGTTGATAACCCCTACGGCGTGGACGGCATATTTTACACTACCGGACTGGCCAGAGTTTGGGAAAAGTCTTTTTCTGATTATGCCTCGGGAAAACTTGACGTTTCTTCGCGGATTAATGAATATAATAGACTTTCCGGTGGTGTTGAGTTTAAGAAATACCGTGTTTATAAAAAATATAATTCCTTGCCTTGGGAACCATTAGCATCTTATTACAGCCCGGTTGGGGTATTTGTCCAAAGCTATGACTTTAAGCCGGAAACCCGTGCTATTTATATTCAAGAACATTTTATTTATGACAAGATAGCAATTAATGCTGGTCTGCGGTTTAATCATGTGAATTTAGGGGACTCTTTCAATTACACCAACTTTTTCTGGCTTACGGATTCAACACCGCTTTACGAAAAAAGAAAAAGTACGGCGAGCTTGGGCACTAATATTACTTATTTATTGTTTCCTTCAACCCACGTTGAATGCGGCTTTAACCAATACTATCAAATACCTGCCTGGGATGATTTTTATAAAAAAATTCACTTGAGCCTATATTCTGTTAACACCTTGGCTGATTATCAAAAAACTACCCTTTACGAAACTGGCATAACCCATCAAATAAATACAAACACAGCCGTAAACGCTAATTTCTATTATAAAAATATTAATAATATACTTCAGTCACGAGAAATGCTGGACTCGACCACGGGACTTAATTATATATATTATTATTATTACGGGGATTATGGAACTGTGAAGGGTTTCGAACTAAATTTAGATCATAAAACCGATTACTTTATAGGTCAATTCAATTACAGCTACAGCAAGGCCCTGTCAGCCATTAAAGATAACGACAGTAATAATATTGTTATGAATTACAATCAATCCGGCAAATTCAAACTTGTAACTAATTTTTATTCCGGAGATAACTTCGGCCCCAAAGTAGCTAATTTTCACCCCTTGGCAAATATCACGCTTGGGCTGACCAATAATTTAGGAACCGGTTTCCCCTATACCCATAAAGACCTAAAAGGAAACACTATTGGCAATTTGAACGACTCATTATTGCCTTCTTACTGGTATACCGATCTGCTGATATCCAAAAAAATGAATTTCAATAAAGTCAACTTATCTTTGGATCTGGAAATATTGAACTTATTTGATAGAAAGAATGTCAGCGGCCTTTATTCGGTCACAGGAGAAGTTAATTATGACGGTAAATTTTTCGATCTGAGTGAATTTATTGCCCTTGGAAATACACCCGACAGTATTTCTTATACTGTTGATGGTAACGGACTCCCGGTAATGGTTCCCAATCCCTATTACAGCAAATGGAGGGATTTGAACAGCGATGGAACTATTGATCCCTATGAAAATTATAATAGCTACATCACTGCCTGGAACGATTATATCTCTGACCCGTTCAACCCATACCGTGTGCCTTATTCAAGCGCTTACCTGGCACCGCGAAGATTTAAACTAGCCTTAAGCGTATCTTTTTAACGATTCAACAATAATCAAAATAACTAAAACCCCGGGCACGCTAAATACATTTTAAACAATACCTTTGCGATCTTAGCGTCTTCGCGGTAAAAGAGAAAATCAATATGAACCACACCGAAAACACCAAGACCCCCATCGAAGGCGCGGCCGCCACCAATTTCATCCGCGAGGCGGTGGCCGAGGACCTTAAGAGCGGCCGCTTCAAATCGGTCCACACCCGCTTTCCCCCGGAGCCCAACGCCTACCTGCACATCGGCCACGCCAAGGCCATCTGGATAGACTACGGCATTGCCCAGGAATTCGGCGGGCTGTTCAATCTGCGGTTCGACGATACCAACCCGGCCAGGGAGGAGCAGGAGTTCGTGGACGCCATCATCCAGGACGTCAAATGGCTGGGGGCCGATTTCGGCGGCCGGCTGTTCTTCGCCTCGGATTATTTCGAGCAGATGTACCAATGGGCCGAGGAGCTGATCAAAAAGGGCCAGGCCTATGTCTGCGATCTGGCGGCCGAGGAGGTCAGCAAGACCAGGGGAACCCTGACCGAGCCGGGCAGGAACAGCCCCAATCGCGACCGTTCGGTGGATGAGAACCTGGGCCTGTTCCGTCGGATGAAGGCCGGGGAATTCCCCGACGGTTCCAAGACCTTAAGGGCCAAGATAGACATGACCCATCCAAATCTGAACCTGCGCGACCCGGTGATGTACCGCATTCTGCACACTCCCCACCACCGCCAGGGCGACAAGTGGTGCCTCTATCCCATGTACGACTGGGCCCACGGCCTGGAGGATTCCATCGAGGGCATCACCCATTCGCTATGTTCGCTGGAGTATGAGGACCACCGCCCGCTGTACGACTGGTTTTTGGACCAGCTGGGCATCTATCACCCCCGCCAGATCGAATTCGCCCGCTTGAACCTGTCCTACACCGTGATGAGCAAAAGAAAATTCATCGACATGGTCAAGACTAAAAAGGTGACAGGCTACGACGATCCCCGGCTCTCCACTCTGGCCGGAATGCGCCGCCGGGGTTTCTCCTCGCTGGCCATCAAGAATTTCTGCGAGCGGATAGGCGTGGCCAAGCGCGACAGCCTGGTGGATCATGCCCTGCTGGAGCATTACGTTCGGGAAGACCTTAATAAAAGAGCGCCACGTTATATGGGGATACTCAATCCGGTCAAGGTGGTCATCACCAATTACCCGGAAGGCCAAAGCGAGGAGCTGGAGGCGGTCAACAACCCCGAGGACCCCACCGCCGGCACCCGAAAGGTCCCCTTCTCCCGGGAACTGTACCTGGAGCGGGACGACTTCATGGAGGAGCCGCACAAGAAATTCTACCGTTTGTCGCCGGGCCGCGAGGTGCGCCTGCGCTGGGCCTATTTCATCACCTGCACCGAGGCCATCAAGGATGCTTCAGGCAACATCACCGAACTGCGCTGCACCTACGACCCGGCCACCAAGGGCGGCGACGCCCCGGACGGCCGCAAGGTCAAGGCCACATTGCACTGGGTGTCGGCCAAGCATGCCATCACGGCCGAGGCCCGGCTGTATGACCGGTTGTTCACCAAGGAGAATCCCGACGATGCCCCCGAAGGGCAGGATTTTACCGCCAACCTAAATCCCGATTCGCTTAAAGTGATATCCGATTGCAAATGCGAACCGGCCCTGGCCCAGGTCAAGCCCGGCCAGGCCATCCAGCTGGAACGGCTGGCCTATTTCTGCGTGGACCCGGATTCCAGGGAAGGCAAGCTGGTGCTGAACCGGACGGTGCCGCTGAAGGAGTCCTGGGGCAAGACAGTAAAGGAGTAAATGATCCCACCCCTGCCCCTCCCCCAAAGCATTGGGAGAGGGGTTTTCAATTATTGAACTTATTTTACATCTATGCTAAAATTACCGACATGAAAGACATCAAGCTGAAAAAAGTAGAGTGGCTGTACCTGTGGTTCATCCTAGGGCTTTCCCTGCTGACGGTGGTCTTCCTGCGCAAACTGGACGGCTGGCCCCAGATCTTCTATATCTACGGGCTGACCCTGGCGGCCTACGCCTTGGTGATATTTCTCAACACCCGCTGGCCCAATAAAATCACCAAGAGCCTGCGCCACCTGGCGCCCTACGCCGGGATCCTGCCGGTCTTCCAGAGCCTGGGCTTCATCACCCATTATATCCGGCCCGATCTGGACAGCTACCTGATCAGGATAGACTATGTCCTGTTCGGGGTCCATCCCACCGTCTGGCTGGAGCGTTTCACCGTCCCCTGGATGGTGGACGTGCTGGCCCTGGCCTATTCCAGCTACTATTTTCTGCCGGTGGTCCTGGCGGTCTTTTTGCACTTCGACCAGAAACATCACGAGCTGGAGCATCTCTTTTTGGCTTTGACCCTGGGTTTCTTCATCTCCTACGTGGGATATCTGCTGGTGCCGGCCGTCGGGCCGCGCTTCACCCTGACCGGCCAGCAGGCCGGCCCGGTCAAGGGCCTGTTCTGGGGCAACCAGATCCTGGATTTTTTGACCGCCAACGAGTTCAACAAAAGGGATTGTTTCCCCTCCGGGCACACCGGCATAACATTGATCGTGTTGTATTACGCCCATGTCCATCATAAAAAACTGTTCGCCTTCCTGCTGCCGGTGGGGATTCTGCTGATACTGGCCACGGTATTCTTAAGACTGCACTATGTGATAGACGTCATCGCCGGGTTCGGCCTGGCCGCGCTGGCCATTTTCATCACCGAATTGTGGAATCCGCATTTCATCCCGTCAAGGGATAAAAACAAAGAGGCCGCCCAAAATTAGGGCGGCCTTTGTATATAACCTTATTGGTTTATTTTTAGGAGAGGGTTTCAAACCCTCTCCTAAAAATTTAAATTCCGAACGTGGAACAATCAAACGATCTTTTTCTCATACACCCGGTAGGTCTTGTAGATCCTGGCCCCCACCGCCTCGGCCAGCCGGTTCATCATAGTATTGTTCTCCAGCACCCAGGACAGCTCCCCTGTCCGGTAGCCCTTTTTAAGACCGTTCTCGAACACCCGGCTGATCAGCCCGGCCTCGATGCCCCGATGCTGGTAGTCACCGACCACCCCGGCGGTCATCACCCTGGCATGGGTGATCTCTCTTTTGTGCCACAGGAACTTGATCATCTCCAGCGGGCCCATCCTGCCGTTCAGTTTTTTAATGACGTAATTGTAATCCGGCAGGGCCCACAGCGAGCCCACCGGCTTTTGCCCGTCGAAGGCGAAGATCACGAAATCGGCATCCACTATGTCCTTGAAATTTTCGGCATAATGGTCTATCTCGTGTTCGGTCAGGGGCACAAAGCCCCAGTTATGGCTCCAGGCCTGGTTGTAAACCTCCTTGAATATCTTCACCTCCTGGGCGAATTTTTTTTTATCGATGCTCCGGAAGGTGATGCCGTGGCGCTCCACCCTCTGGGCCAGCATCCTCACCCGCCGGCCGTCCATCTTCTCCACGTCGAAGAAGTAGGCATACATATCCATGGCCTTTTCCAGCCCGCAGCCCTCGATCAATTTGGGATAATATGACGGGTTGTAGGTCATCTCTATCACCGGCGGAGAATCGAAGGCGTCTATCAGCAGGCCGGCGGTATCGTTGGTGGTGAAGTTGAACGGGCCCCGGATGGTATCCATGCCCTGATCTTTAATCCATCTCCCGGCGGCGGCAACAAGAGCCGCGGCGGCATTCTGGTCATCCAAGCATTCAAAGAAGCCGAAAAAGCCGCATTTTTCGTTATGAAACCGGTTGCTGTTGTCGTCAATGTGCGCGGAGATGCGCCCGATGTTCTTGCCGTCCTTTTGGGCCAGAAAATAGGCGGCCCGGGCATGTTCGAAGAAGGCATTTCTCCCGGCGTCCAGCATCTTGCGCTGTTCGGCGATCAGGGGCGGCACCCAATTGGGATCGTGGCCATAGATCGTCCAGGGCAGTTTTATGAAATCGTCGACATCCGCCTGGCCGACCGCCTGTTTTATAATGATATTATCCGGCATGATTCCATTTTTGTGTTTTTCGTGGGCAAGTAATCGCCTTAACGGCTGCTATTTTATCAGATCACCCAGCCGCTGGAAACGGATATTCTTCCAGAACATCCAGAACGGCTCGCCGTTCTCCGAATCCCAGGACCAGTAGATGAACAGCGCCCGGCCCCTGAGCAGATCCTTGGGCAGCGGCCCCCAAAAGCGGGAATCCAGCGAGTTGTCCCGGTTGTCGCCCATGGCGAAGATGTTCCCCGGCGGCACCACCACCGGCCCGAAGTTGTCCCGCATCCAGCCCAGCTGGACGAACTTTCTTTCCTCCCAGGCCCTCTGATAATCCGGCTTCCAGATGTTCTTGACCGCATCCCTGTTCAGGCTGGCTTCCCGGGACTTGTGGACGGCATAGGGCTCGTCGGGCCGCTGGCCGTTGACATAGAGGTCCTTACCGATCAGCTCCACGGTGTCGCCCTCCACCGCCACGCAGCGCTTGATGAAATCGCGCCCGTCCAGCGGGTATTTGAACACCACGATATCACCGGGCACCGGCGGCCGGATCCCCGGCAGGACCGCCCGGTCGGTGAAGGGGATCTTGGTGCCGTAGATGAACTTGTTGACCATCAGAAAATCCCCCACCAGCAGGGTGTCCTCCATCGAGCCGGAGGGGATCTTGAAGGCCTGGATCAGCAGGCTGCGGATGATCAGGGCCATCACCGCCGCCCAGAGGATTAATTCCGTCCAGTCCCGGTACCAGGATTTTTTGCGGTTATCGTGAGCTTTCAGCATATCATATTTTGGTTCTTTGTTTTTAAATATTTAAGCCAGTATCTTGCCTATCCGCGTTATTCTGAACCTCTGCCAGAATCTGCTGAGCGGAGTATCGGACTGCTTGTCCCAGGACCAGTAGATGAACATCACCCTCCCCCGGATGTTCTTTTTGGGCAGCGGCCCCCAGTAGCGGGAATCGAACGATTCGTCCCGGTTGTCGCCCATCATGAAGTAGCAGTCCGGGGGGACCACCACCGGGCCGAAGTTGTCGCGCACCCAGTACCGCTCGGCGTTGCGCCCGCTCTCCCAGTCGTTCTGCATCATAAGGGGATTGATGGCTGCCTGCGGGAAGGGATATTGCTCGGGGTCGGTGTGCTGGATGAACGGCTGTTCCATTTTTTTGCCGTTCAGGTAGAGGTCCTTGTTCTTCACCTCGATGGTGTCGCCCGGCAGGCCGATGCAGCGCTTGACCAGGGTCAGGCCGTCGTAGGGGCTGCGGAAGATAACCATCTGTCCCGGCCGGGGCGAGGTCATGGGCAGAATGGTCTTGTCGGTGAAGGGGATGTGAAGGCCGTAGGTGAATTTCTCGGCGAACAGCCGGTCGCCCGGCAGGATGGTCTTCTCCATGGAGCCGGTGGGCACCTCGTAGGCCTCCAGCAGGAAGGGGTTGATGATGAACTTGACCACGACCACCGCAAACAGCAGCGGCCACAGCCAGTCGTGCCAGAATTTCTTAAATGAATTGTTTTTCATAATATCCAAAAATTTATAGTTTCTTTTTTTTAAACCTTTTTATTAAAGCCACGATTAAATAAGGTACTATAACGGCAATACAAACGCCAACACCAATACTTAAGGCTAAAATAACATACTTTACTGTGCCTGCTTGATATGACACATATGCCCAATAGAGCAATATTGTGATGCAAAATATCGCTGATACGATAGGCAATATATTATTTTTCATTTTACTACGCATAAGAAAAGAAGTTAATTATATTTATTAAGTGTGTAGTCGCAATTTAGCACTCAATGTAAATTAGATAGTTCCCTTTTTGAACTTGTCGTGAGGATAGTGAAGGTTGTCTTGGTAGCAAATAGTAATATCCTTCAATCTGTAAAGCACGGCGTCAATCTCAGAATGACATTGGTGCCTTGGTGTCTTGGTGGTTTAAAAAGTCCTCCTCGCTCGTCTCAGTCTCCAACCTTTAACACCGCCAGGAAGGCCTCCTGGGGGATCTCCACGTTGCCCACCTGCTTCATCCGCTTCTTGCCCTCCTTCTGCTTCTCCAGCAGCTTCCGCTTGCGGGTGATGTCCCCGCCGTAGCACTTGGCGGTGACGTTCTTGCGGTAGGCCTTGACCGACTCCCGGGCGATGATCCGGCTGCCGATGGCCGCCTGGATGGCGATCTCGTACTGCTGTCTCGGTATCAGCTTGCGCAGCTTACCCACCAGGGCCTTGCCCCACTCGAAGGAGTGCTGCTTGTGGACGATGGAGGACAGGGCATCCAGCGGATCGCCGTTGATCAGGATGTCCAGCTTGACCAGCTCCGATTCCCGGTACTCCAGCATCTCGTAATCCAGCGAGGCGTAGCCCTTGGACAGGCTCTTGAGCTTGTCGTAAAAATCGAAGATGATCTCGGCCAGCGGGAACTCGTAGAACAGGATCCCCCGGGTGGGGTCCAGGTATTCCAGCTTTTTGTAGATGCCCCGCCGGTCCTGCCCCAGCTTCATAATGTTGCCGATGAACTCGGCCGGCACCACGATCTCGGCCGCCACGTAGGGCTCTTCCACCTTCTCGATGCTGACCTCGGTGGGCATCTCGGCCGGGTTGTCCACCTGCAGGACGGTTCCGTCGGTCTTGTAGACCTTGTACTCCACGTTGGGCACGGTGTTGATCAGGGAAAGGTTGTACTCCCGCTCCAGCCGCTCCTGGACGATCTCCATGTGCAGCATGCCCAAAAACCCGCAGCGGAACCCGAAGCCCAGGGCTCCCGAGGTCTCGGGAATGTAGGACAGGGCCGAGTCGTTGAGCACCAGCTTGTCCAGGGCCTCCCGCAGTTCGGGGTACTGCTGGTTCTCGGTGGGATACAGCCCGGCGTAGACCATGGGCTTGACCTGCTTGTAGCCCGGCAGGGCCTCTTGGGCCGGATGCTCGGCGTCGGTGATGGTGTCGCCCACCCGGGCGTCGGAGACGGTCCGGATGCCGGCCACCACGTAGCCCACCTCGCCGGTCAGCAATATATCCTTGGGATACATGCCCAGCTTGAGGGTCCCCACCTCGGTGACCTCGAAGATCTTGTCGGTGGAGAACAGTTTTATCTTCATGCCTTTTTTCAGGCTGCCCTCCACCATCCGGATGTACGGCACCGCCCCGCGGTAGACGTCGAAGATGCAGTCGAAGATCATGGCCCGGGGCGGCCCCTCGGTCTTGCCCGAGGGCGCCGGGATCTTGTCGATAATTGTTTCCAGCAATGTCTCTATGCCTATCCCGGTCTTGGCGCTGACCAATAATATATCCTCATCATCGCATCCGATCAGTTCGACGATCTGCTGCTTGCAACGCTCCACCTCGGCCGAGGGCAGGTCTATCTTGTTGATCACCGGGATGATGGTCAGGTTGTGGTTGACCGCCTGGTAAAGGTTGGCCACTGTCTGGGCCTCCACCCCCTGGGTGGCGTCCACCACCAGGATGGCGCCCTCGCAGGCCGCCAGGGAGCGGGAGACCTCGTAGCCGAAATCCACGTGGCCCGGGGTGTCTATCAGGTTGAAGATGTATTCCTGCCCGCTCTGGGAGCGGTAGTTCATCTTGACCGGGTGCATCTTGATGGTGATGCCCCGTTCCCGCTCCAGGTCCATGCTGTCCAGCACCTGCTCCTGCATGTCCTTCTTCATGATGGACCCGGTGGTCTCCAGCAGGCGGTCGGCCAGGGTGGATTTCCCGTGGTCTATATGGGCGATGATGCAGAAATTTCGGATGTGATCTTGGGACAATTATTTATGCTCCTGAAAAATTATTTTGCCGCAAAGGCGCGAAGAACACCAAGGGTTATTAATATTGTTGCTTTTGAATAATAGTATCAACGATGTTTTTTTCGATTTCGCCGCGTTTGACCATTTCTTTTAATTCGCGTTTTGTCAGTAATTCTGCTGGATTGACAATCGTTTCAGCAACCAGCTCCAATCTAAATTCCCGCTGGGTATTCCATTCATCTCCTTTGGACATAGTTGAATTGGGAACCGCCACGATGTCGTTCTTACTTACCGATCCCAATAGACGATAGACAAAACCTTTTATAAAAGGGCCGGTATGTTTCCATTTTGCTCCGTTGCCAACCACCACCGCCGGTTTATGGGAAAATA
Source organism: Candidatus Edwardsbacteria bacterium (assembly GCA_031082425.1). Lineage (NCBI taxonomy): Bacteria > Candidatus Edwardsiibacteriota > Candidatus Edwardsiibacteriota bacterium. The sequence continues at coordinate 240,955 of JAVHLB010000001.1, forward strand.
TTCGGGCAATTTCGAACCGTTGGGTTACCGTGCTTCCGGCTTTAAGCCTGGTCAATTTTTTGGGTGAGCCGTGATACCAGGGTTTGTCCGATCCAATTTGGTTAGACTTTTCCATGGCTGTTATTGGTTTAATATGATTACCGGCACGCAAATCATTGCTATCAATAATCATTATGGTCTTTTATCGATCCCAGCTCCCGCCCGCACTTCTCGCATTTTTCCTGATACCAGGTGAAGGGCGTTCCGCACCCGGGACAACTCCATTTACTCTTCTGCTCATCGAGCCAGAGCTCCAGTCCCTTGGCTTTTAACAAATCCAAGTTTTTGAACATCACGGCGCAGTGCGGCAGGACCTCTTTTACCCGCTCCACCATCTGGAGCCTTTCCTTGACCAGCCGGCAGGGATACTCGGAACACAGGATGCAGGCCTCAACCTTTTTGCCGGAGGCACAGGCCCTGATGCCGCATTTTTTACAGCCCTCGTACAGCGAATCCGTCTTGCAGCCCCGGCATTCCAGAGGGGCCGGCGGTATATTATCCCTCAACGGGGCCGGCAGGTCCTCCCATTTGGCCGGAAGGCCGGTGGCCAGGGCCTTTTTATGGGCCGCCACTATCTCGCAGGCCCCGCAATACAGCCCGCAGTATGAGCCGGGGTCGAACTCGGTCATATTTATCGCCTGTTTTTTTCTTTATACCCTTCGGCCGCCTTGACGAACCTCTCGAACAGCCTTCTCTGTTCCGGCATGGTTTCGGCGATCCGTTCGGGATGCCATTGCACCCCCAGCATGAATCCGCCGTTTCCGGATGACTCAATCCCCTCGATCACCCCGTCCGGGGCCCAGGCTGCGGCCTTAAGGCCCGGAGCCGGATCTTTGACCGCCTGATGGTGGACGCTGTTCACCGAGACCGAGGTGGAGCCCAGGATGGAGGCCAGGCAGGAATCCGGGGCGATACTGACCGAATGCGCCGCCTGATTGGGCAGGTCCTCCCGGTAATGATCGAAGGATGAGCCCTGCTCGTCGGCAATGTCCTGGTACAGCCCGCCCCCCAGGGCCACGTTCATTATCTGCATGCCCCGGCAGATGCCCAGCATCGGCATTTTCCTGTGGGCGGCCCGTCTGATCAGGGCCAGCTCAAAATCGTCCCGCAGCGGATTGAAGAACTTGGCTTTGGGGTGATTCTCGGCCCCCAGATGCTTGGCTTCAATATCGCCCCCGCCGATCAGCAACAGGCCGTCCATCATATCCAGGGCCTGGTCGCAGCGCTCGATGATGGACGGCACCACTATGGGATACCCTCCGGCCCCGGTGACGGCCCGGACGTAGGGCCCGGTCAGGATATGGTGATAGCTGGTCTGATCGGGGCTGCGCAGGGCGGTAAGCCCGATAATGGGATCTTTCATATGTTCTTTCATGGCCGCTGTTTGGTGGGTTGATCTTGGAGTAACCTAGGGGTTATCATATCATAATTTATGGTGTTTTCGCAAGCGACCATCCGGGTTTATTTGCACCTGGCGATACCCTGTTAGGCCTTTTGTTCAAGACTGTCGGGGACCTATTTCGTTTCCGGGAAAAATAAAAAAAACATTTGACAATCGGGAAGTATTTTGATATCATCCATATAGCCATATAGCTATATAAGCATATTGAAGGACGGCCGATGCAAAACCTGGTCAAAGTGTTCAAAGCCCTGGGGGACCGGAACCGGATAAGGATAATCAAGATGCTTCAGGAGAAGCCCATGAGTGTCAATGAGTTGACCGCGGTCCTGGGCATCTCCCAGCCCAGCGTTTCCCGCCACCTGCATCTGCTCAAGGGGGCCGGGTTGGTGGAGGACAAGCGGGACGCCCTGTGGGTCAACTACCGGCTTTCCGCCGCCACCGCCAATGAATATGTTCCGATCCTGCTTAAGCACATCACCCGGTGGGCCAATCAGGACAGCATGGTCAGCCAGGATCATAAAAAGATGAAAAAGGTGGACCGCCGGAAAATAAAAAAGGAGTGACGCGGCGAAGTTTCCCCTGGAAACGGGTCGCTTTTCCGGTGCCCGGTTCTGCTTGACAGGGCGGTTTTAATTAAGGTAAAATGATAATCTGTTCGAAGATTATTAAATAAATTTAACAATATCGACAAGGAGTCATTCAATGGCCAAGTACAAGATAGCCTGGCTGCCGGGCGACGGCATCGGCATCGAGGTGATGGAAGCCGCCAAAATAGTGCTGGATGCGGTCAAGTTCGACGCCGAATACACCCACGGGGATATCGGCTGGGAATTCTGGTGCAAGGAGGGCGAAGCTTTCCCCCAGCGGACCATAGATCTTTTGGGCAAGGTGGACGCCGCCATGTTCGGAGCCATCACCTCCAAGCCGGTCAAGGCCGCCGAGAAGGAACTCATTCCCGAGCTTCAGGGCAAAGGCATGGTCTACCGCTCCCCCATCGTCCGGATGCGCCAGCTGTTCGACCTCTACACCTGCCTCCGCCCCTGCAAGGCCTATCCCGGCAACCCGCTCAATTACAAGACCGACATCGACCTGGCCGTGTTCCGGGAGAACACCGAGGGGCTGTATTCCGGAGTGGAGTTCAACCCGGTGCCGCAGGAGATCAAAGACGCCCTGGCCAAGGCCTCCAAACCCTTCGCCGCCTTCAAGGACGTGCCGCTGGAGCAGTACGCCATCACCTGCAAGATCAACACCAAAAAGGGTTCGGAGCGGATAGTGCGGGCGGCCTTCGAGTACGCCAAGAAGTACGGCAAGAAGAAGGTGACCATCGTCCACAAGGCCAACGTGGTGCGGGCCACCGAGGGGCTGTTCCTGGAGATCGGCAAGGAGGTGGCCAAAGACTATCCCGGCATCCAATGCGACGACGCCAACGTGGACGCCATCTGCATGTGGCTGCTGAAGAATCCCATGAATTATTCGGTGCTGGTGGCCACCAATCTTTTCGGCGACATCATTTCCGACCTGTGCGCCCAGATGGTGGGCGGACTGGGCTTCGGCTGCTCCGGGAACATCGGGCAGAAGCTGGCGGTGTTCGAGCCCACCCACGGCTCAGCCCCCAAATACGCCGGGATGTACAAGACCAATCCCATCGCCACCATTCTGGCCGCCAAGATGATGCTGACCTGGCTGGGCGAGACCGAGAAGGCCGACAGGATAGAGGCCGCGGTGGCCGCGGTGATCGCCGAGGGCCGGGCCCGGACCTACGACATGGGCGGCGACACCAAGACCCTGGAAATGGCCCAGGCCATCGCCGATAAACTGTAAGGCCCCGCTTCGTAAGGGCAGGTTTTAAACCTGCCCCAATAGAAAACCATACGGGCGCATCGCAATGCGCCCGTACAAAATAATCAATGATAGGTAATTGATGCCTGAAATTTTCATTCACGAGGTGGGCCTTAGGGACGGCCTGCAGATCGAGAAACAATCGGTGCCCATGGACGTCAAGATCAAATGGATCGACGCCCTGATGGAGTCCGGCCTGGATATCATCCAGGTGGGCTCCTTCGTCCATCAGGTGAAGGTACCCCAGATGGCCGACACCGACTCCCTGTTCGAGCACTATGCCAAGAACGGCAAGCCGAACCCCAAGACCATCCTGTCCGGACTGGTGCTGAACGAAAAGGGTTTCGAGCGCGGCTTGGCCTGCGGGGTGGAGATGTTCTGCATGGGAGTCTCGGCCTCCGAGACCCACAGCCAGAAGAACACCGGGATGAGCCCGGACAAGGCCATGGACCAGATCCTGTCCATGGCCAAAAAGGCCCGGGACGCCGGCAAAAAGGTCCAGGCCTCGGTCCAGTCGGCCTTCGGCTGCGGCTTCGACGGCCCCATCCCCGAGGACAAGGTGCTGGCCATGGTCAAAAAATACCTGGAGGCCGGGATCAGGAACATCAGCCTGGCCGACACCGCCGGCCACGCCAATCCCCAGCAGGTGGAGCGGCTGTTCTCCGCCATCAGAAAGATGGACCCCAAGGTGGACCTGGCCTGCCATTTCCACAATACTTATGGGCTGGGAATGGCCAACTGCTATGCCGCCCTGAACGCCGGGGTAAAGTACATCGAGACGGCCTTCGGCGGACTGGGTGGCTGTCCCTTCACCAAGGTGGCGGCCGGCAACGTGCCCACCGAGGATCTGGTCCATTCCCTGCAGCGGGCCGAGCTTCGGACCGATATCGATCTGTTCCGGCTGCTGGATGTGGCCCAGGAGGTTTCCCTGTACTTTAACCGCGAACTGCCGGGCGCCGTGCTCAAGTCCGGTTCACTTATAAAACCGAGGCCGAAAAAAATGATGAATAATGTCCGGGTGCTGGACATGACCAACGTCCTGTCCGGCCCCTTCTCCACCATGCACCTGGCCCTGCTGGGCGCCGAGGTGATCAAGATCGAGAACCCCGAGGGCGGCGACCTGGCCCGCAAACTGGGGGCGGTCCCGGCCCTGAACCAGAAGCTGATGGGAACATCGTTCCTGGCCCAGAACGCCAACAAGAAGTCCATCACCTTAAATTTGAAGGCCGAGGAGGCCAAAGAGATCTTCCGCAAGCTGCTGAAGACCGCCGACGTGGTGGTGGAGAACTTCCGCCCCGGGGTGATGGACCGGCTGGGCTTCTCCTACGCCGAGATCAGGAAGATCAACCCCAAGATCATTTACTGCGCCATCTCCGGGTTCGGCCAGGCCGGACCCGACGCCTTCAAGCCGGCCTATGACCAGATCATCCAGGGCCTGTCCGGGGTGATGGACGTCAACGGCGACGAGCGCCTGCATCCCTTGCGGGCCGGCTTCCCGGTGTGCGACACGGTGGGCGGCCTCAATGCCGCCTTCGCCATCATGGCCGCTTTGTATTATAGGGAGAAGACCGGCCAGGGCCAGTTCATCGACATCGCATTATTGGACTCCATCATGCCCCTGATGGGCTGGGTGGCGGCCAATTTATTGATCGGCGGGCAGCAGCCGGTGGCCATGGGCAACGACAATTTCACCGCCGCGCCCTCGGGAACTTTCGTCACCAAGGACGGCTTCGTCAACATCGCCGCCAACCAGCAGAAGCAGTGGGAGGACCTGGCCACCGTGCTGGGCGTACCGGAGCTGTTGACCGATCCCAGGTTCCAGGAGCGGGACACCCGCAAGAAGAACCGAAAAGAGCTGACACCCCTGCTGGAGGACAAGCTCAAACAGCAGACCACCGACTTCTGGGTGGAGGCGCTCAACGCCAAGGGCATTCCCACCGGCGACATCTTCAGCCTGGAGAAGGCCCTCAACGCCGAGCAGGTGAAGTACCGCCAGACCATCGAGAGCATCCAGGATCCCGAGCTGGGCGAGCTGAAGCTGTTCAACCTTTCGGCCAAGTTCTCGGCCACCCCGGCCTCGATCGACGCCCCGCCGCCAACCCTGGGACAGCACCAGCAGGAGATCCTGACCCAGCTGGGCTATACGGCGGAAGAAATTAAGGCCATGAAGGATAAGGCGGCGATCTAAAAGAAAAGAGTTTGTCAGTGTTTGAACTTGAAACTGCCAGGTTACGAATCATCGCTTTGGATTATGAGCATTTTAAAATGCATCTGGAAAACAATGGTGATTTGCAAAGAAGGCTTCACCTGTCTGTAACTCAGGAAAAAGTGGAAGACTGGTTTGCTGAAGTGATGCAAAAGCCATTGCTGCTTGCAGAACAAGATCAGAATAATCAGTACTGGTATTCGAATTGGCAGATTGTCAGAAAAGATAAAAATTCCGTGATAGGTGGAATATGCTTCAAGGGCCCGGCCAATTCTTTCGGAAAAGTAGAAATTGGATATGGGATTGAAGAGCAGCATCAACGCCAGGGGTATGCCACGGAAGCAATTCAGGCAGTCGTAAAATGGGCTATGAGACAGGATGGGATAAACGCTGTTATTGCAGAAACTGATAAAGACAATATACCATCGCAGAGTGTTTTAGAAAAAAACGGGTTCGTCAAAACAGGAGAAGGTGATGAATTGATATTCTGGGAAAAATAGTTCATCGGTTTTTCAGGCCTATGATAATTTAGATATCCGAATTATATTACCAATCAATTAGGAGAATAATATGGGAATGACAATGGTCCAAAAGATCCTGGCCCGGGCCGTCGGCCAGGCGAAGGTACAGGTGAACGACGTGGTCGAGCCCAAGGTCAGCCTGGCCATGTCCCACGAGAACGGCGCACTGGTGATCAACCAATTCAACGAGATCTACAAAGACACCGGGATCGAGGCCAGGGTCTGGGATCCGTCAAAGATCGCCATCATCTTTGACCACCGGGTGCCGGCCGAGAGCTCCAAGACCGCCGGGAACCAGAAGAAGATCCGCGAGTTCGTGGCTAAACAGGGCATCACCAAATTCCACGACATCCGGGGCGATGAGGGCGGCATCTGCCATCAGATACTGCCCGAGAACGGCTACGTCCTGCCGGGATCGGTGGTGGTCGGCACCGACAGCCACACCACCAGCCACGGGGCCCTGGGCGCCTTCTCCTTCGGCATCGGGGCCACCGAGATGGCCGCGGTCTGGGCCCTGGGCAAGATCCTGAACGTGGAGGTGCCGGGGACCATCAAGGTGGTGGTCAACGGGACCCTGCCCAAGTACGTCGAACCCAAGGATATCATATTGCACCTGATCGGCAAGCTTTCCGCCGAGGGTGCCAACTTCAAGGTGATCGAGTTCCACGGCGAGACCATCAGGAAGATGTCCACCTCCGGCCGCCTGGTGCTGTGCAACATGACGGTGGAGGCCGGCGCCACCGGCGGCATCGTCCCGCCTGACGCTGAGACCGTGCGCTACCTTAAGGTAGAAGCCGGGGTCAAGAACATACCCGAGCTGTTCGGCCCGGATGCCGATGCGGTCTACGAGCAGGTGGTGGAGATCGACGCCTCAAAACTGGAGCCCCAGATCGCCTTCCCCCACACCGTGGACAACGTCAAGCCGGTCTCGGCCGCCAAGGGCATCATGGTCCAGCAGATCGTGATCGGCTCCTGCACCAACGGCCGGCTGGACGATCTGGCCATCGCGGCCTCCATCCTCAAGGGCAAGAAAGTGGCCCGCAGCGTCCGGATGCTGGTGTTCCCGGCCTCCACCCGTATCTACCAGCAGGCTTTGAAGAAGGGTTACGTGGAGACCTTCATGCAGGCCGGAGCGGTGGTGATGAACTCCGGCTGCGGCCCCTGCCTGGGCGTGCACCAGGGAGCCCTGGCCGACGGCGACAAGGCCCTGGCCACCACCAATCGGAATTTCAAGGGACGGATGGGCAATCCCAATGCCGAGGTCTACCTGAGCTCGGCGGCCACCGCCGCGGCCTCGGCCATAACGGGCGAGATCACCGATCCCCGCACTGTTATCACGAAAGCCCCTAAACCAAGCCCCGTTAAACGTTCCAAGGTAAAGGTTAAAGGTATTAAAACGGTTAAGCAAAAAATTATGGCCAAAAAGACCGTGAAAAAAGTCAGGAAAACTGCCAAGAAGGGGAGGAAATAAAGATGGGTAAAGTAGTATTGAAACTGGGCGCCGATATCTCCACCGATATCATTTATCCCGGCCGCTTTATGGCCACGGTGCTCCCCACCGAGACCCCCCAGTTCGCCTTCGTGGACGACGCCGCCTTCAACCAGAAGCTCAAAGCCAAGCAGATCGAGCCCGGCAGCTTCATCGTGGCCGACAAGAACTTCGGCTGCGGCTCCTCCCGGGAACAGGCTGCCTCCTGCCTGGTGGGCTGGGGCCTGAAGGTGATCGCCAAGAATTTTTCCCGGATATTTCTGCAGAACTCCATCAACGTCGGCCTGTACATGGTGATCTGCCCGACCATCGAGGCTGATCTGGGCGACGAGCTGGAGATCGCCAACGGCAAGGTGGTCAACAAGACCACCGGCAAAAGCTTCGATATCGTGCCCCTGCCCCAGGCCCGCCAGGCCATCATCGACGCCGGAGGGCTGATACCCTACACCAGAAAGATGGTGCTGGCCGGGAAAAAATAGGCGACTCTTGCCCACGAAAGGACACGAAAACATATTTTAGGCTTCTTGTATTGGGACATAAAAATCCCCCCGCCGAAGGCGGGGGGTTCTTATTTACAGCCTTTCAGCCGTTATCCAATTGCTTTTTCAGTTCGTAGACCTCATTGATATCTTTTCTCGCCAGAAAACTTTCCTTCAGCTCCGGCTCCAGCTGTCCGGTGATGGAATCTGTCTTTTCAATTGCTTTGGCAATGTTCTCTTTGGCCCGGGCCGTATCGCCCAGATGATGATCCGTTTTCGCCAGGTTATACCAGGCGTCGATCTCCAGCTCGATAGCCGAGACCGCCTCCTCGTCCTCGACGATCATGGTCCGGGACAGCACATCGGCCAGCAGGACCCGGGCTTTGCCCAGCAGGGACAGGTCCGGCCCCTCCGCCAGGGCCCGGCTGATGATGACCTTGGCGTTGAGCACCTGGTGGCGGTGGGTGTTGAACCTCTCGATCTCCAGCGATATCTGGATGGCCTTATCCAGGCAGGGGACGGCCTTTTCCGGCTGGCCCCAGGCCAGGTAGAGCTCGGCCATCTCGGCCAGGATGCTGGCCTCCTTGCCCCGGCCCTTGACCTCTCCGGCCACCTTCAGGGCTACGGCGAATTCCTTTTCGGCCTGCTGGTGGTCCCCGGTGCTCTGGCAGATCCGGCCCAGGCCGGCATGGCCGAAGGCATCGCCCACCAGGTTGTTGATCTTCTTGTTGATCTCCAGGTACCGGCCATAAAATTCCCGGGCCGGCCGGTATTTCCCCAGGGCATAATAGATCTCGCCCAGGTTGTTGCAGGAGATGGCCACCGACAGCAGTTCCCCGGATCGCTCGGCCATATTGAAGGACTTGAGCTGGTACTCCAGGGCCTGGGCAAACATCCCCCTGGCCTTGTAGATGCCGCTGAGGTTGTTGTACACCGAGCCGGTGCGCGACCCCTCCCCCAGTTCCTCCAGCAGTCCGATCTCCTTGTCGTAGTATCCGATGGCCCGGTCGTGCTCGCCGACGGTGCTGTCGATCAGGCCCAGGATGTGGTACAGCGAGGCCCTGGCGCTGGCGGTCTCCCGGTCGGTCTGGCCGTCCCTCATCTCCAGCACCAGGCCGGCCCCGTCGGTGAAGCTGCGGGCCCGCTCCAGGTAGCCCTGCCGGAAATATATCCAGGCCAGATTGCGGTAGGTGTGGAACAGGTCCAGGGAATCGGGGGTCTGGGACAGCCCCACGATGGCCTTCTCCAGGTAGACCACCGCCTCCTCGAAGCGGCTTTGTCTCAGCAGGTTCTCCCCCCGCTTGATCAGGATGATGTTCCGCTGCTGATCGGTATAAGCATTCTTCTCCAGCTCATCCAGCAGGGCGGCTGACCGGACCTTATGGCCCTTGGCGTCGGCCCGGTCGAACAAAATGATGCCGGCGGCAAACTTCTCCCTGGGGACCGCGGCCCTTTGGTATTTCTCCAGCAGGGCCGCCAGGTCGGGGTCGTCCTCAAACCATATTTCTGGTGATGTTTCGGCCATCTCATTTTCTTTTCTTGTTGAGCCATTGCAGGGGGTCCACCGGCTTGCCGCCCTTGCGGACCTCGAAATGCAGGATGGGCCCGTCCACCGAGCCGCCCACCGTCCCGATCTGCTGGAAGATCTCCACCCGGGAGCCGGTGGCCACCAGGATGTCGCTCAGGTTCCCGTAAAGGGTGTAGAAGCCCGACTGGTGGTCAATCAGCACCACGTTTCCGTAGCCGATGAACCTCTCGGCGTAGACCACCTTGCCGGCGGCCACCGACCGCACCGGAGCCCCGGCGGCCGAAAGGATGTCTATCCCGTTGTTCTGGATATAGGTGTTGTATTTTTCGTGTTTCTTCAGGCCGAAGCTGGAATACAGCTTTCCGTCGGCCGGCCAGTTCAGCGAGCCCTGGTTCCTCTCCAGATAGCTGGGAGCCGCCGGCACATGGGAATTGCGGCTGCGGGCCAGCTCCGCCTTGCGCTCCCTCTCCAGCTGGTCGATAATCCTTTGCAGTTTCCTGGCCGACTCCTGGAGCTCCCTGACCAGAGCCTCCTTGGATGTTTTCTCCCGCTGCACCCGGTTTAACAGTTTCTTCTGCTTGGCCTCTTCATCGCTCAGGTTGGAGGCCTCCCGCTCGGTCTCGCCCTTGACCTGGGCCAGGGTCATCAGCTTGCTCTCCCGGTCCTGTTTGTCCCGAACGATCAGGCGCTTTTTACTGTCGATGTTGTTATAGAGGCTCCGGTCCTGTTCGGTGATCAGGCTCATGTACTTGTACCTTTTGGCCATATCGGCGAAGGACCGCTCCGACACCAGAACCTCCCACTGGAAGAGCCCGCCTTTTTTATACATCTCCCTTAAGCGGACGGCCATCAGGGCCTCCTGTTTGGCCAGCTGTGATTCGGTGCTCAGCAGCTGCTCCCCCAGGCTCTTCAGGTCCTTGTTCAGTCGGGCTTCCTTCTGCCGCAGGGCGGACAATACCTGCCGGGTCAGGCGGACCTGCTCCGAGGTGCGTTCCAGCTGGCCCAGAATGCCCTTCTCCTGCCCCTTCAGTTCCGAGGCCCGGGCCCGGGCCTCCGACAGCTTGCGTTTAACTTCCTTAAGGGCATCCTCCTGATCGTCAATGCTTTGACCGGGGATGTTCGACGCCGTCAAGGCCAGAGCCAAAAACAAATATAAGATTTGTAGGGGTGCTTTTCTCATTCAGCTATTATTGATTTTCGGAAACAAGCGATATCTGCTCTCCGGCCTTTCGGATGATTATCTCGCCGAACAGGGAATCCTGCGCCACCTTCACCCGGCCCAGCCGGATCAGCTCCAGCAGGGCGAAGAAGGTGACCACGATCACCAGCTTGCGTCGTTCGTTGATAAAAAGATCGCTGAATTTCATTTGTGATCTCCCCTGGACCTCCCGGAGAATGAAATCGATCCTTTCTTCTATGGTGATATCCTCGCCCACTATCTCGTACAGCCTGACCTTGTCTATCCGCTCCACCACCTGGCGGAAGGCCGACAGCAGTTCGTACAGCCCCACCTCCGGCACCGGCGGCTCGGCGGCAACCTCCTCCTGCTTCTCTATTGCCCCCTTGGGCCGGGGGAACATCAGCCGCTGCACCTCTTCGCGGTCCTCCAGCCGGGAGGCGGCCTCCTTGAATTTCTTGTATTCCAGCAGCTGGCGCACCAGGTCCTGGCGGGGATCCTCCATCTCGCCCTCGATCTCCACGTGATGCGGCAGCAGGAGCTTGGATTTGATCTTCAGCAGGGTGGCGGCCATCACCAGAAACTCCCCGGCCAGTTCGATGTCCAGGGCCTTCATGATCTCGATGTACTCCAGGTACTGCTGGGTGATCCGGGCGATGGGAATGTCGTAGATGTCCAGCTCCTCCTGCCGGATGAGGTATAACAGCAGGTCCAGAGGGCCTTCGAAGATCTCCAGTCTTACCTGGTATGGTTGGTTAGGCATTTATTGTATTTGCTCCTTTATTTCTTGTCTTGTCACCCTGAGACAGGCTTCTTGTTCATCAAGCCGAACGGGTGACAGTTTTAATACTTATTTCCACACTTCAACCTACCGGGAGTAGCGTCATCTTAGTGTGACAATTTTCTGTTGTGCTGAGGGTGCTTCGCAACAAGATACGGTGAAGCTACCATTAATTTCCCGGCATTCTTTCTATTTCCTTTTCGTCCCAAGTGTGGATCGTTTGTGTTTGATCTGGAACTATCATTGCCTTTTTAGGGAAAAATCCATCATAAAAAACAAATCTAGGGTCTACTTGTAATTTAATATTATAAAAACCAGCTGTGTTGTCCCCCTGGGATTTACTTGTGGGTAATGTATCTAATCTAATTGAATCTTTTGAAGAAACAATTTGTGATTTGACTTTTGTAATTACCTTGGTTAAATAACCTCCCATTGTTGCTTGCAAGGAACAGATTTCTAACGAAATATTATCAATTACATACTTTCCGCTACTGTCTGTGTTTGTCCAGTTTGTGGTACCCAAAACTTGAATCATTACGCCTGGCAGTAGCTCCTTTGTTTCGGCATCGGTCACATTGCCCGTAATCTTTCCCGTATCGTCACTATATGTACTAGCAACGAAGAGAACTAACACAGAAACGATAAAACAAAAGGTAAATATTTTATTCATTGTCTTTAACCTCCCTTTAGGTGTTGCCTGCCCATACCTCCGTGTTTCTGTGCCTCCGTGTCAGAATTATTATGACTGCCCCATATGCTCCCTCAGATCCAGCTTCCTCAGCTTGGGCGCCAGACGGGCCACCGCAGCGGCCACCGCCAGGGTCATCCCGCTGTTGAACAGCAGGGACGGCACCAGGCCCATCAGCTTGGCCGCCACTCCGGACTCGAAGGCCCCGATCTCGTTGGAGGAGCCGATGAACACGCTGTTGACCGAGGCCACCCGGCCCCGCATGTTGTCCGGGGTGTACAATTGGACGATGGTGGAGCGGATCACCACGCTGATGTTGTCGAACAGCCCGGACAGGGCCAGCATCAAGAAGGCCAGGTAGAAATTCCGGGACAGGGCAAATCCGGCCATGCACAGCCCGAAGCCCGCCACCACCCACAGCAGTTTCTTCCCGGCGCTCTTCACCGGCGGATGGTGGGCCAGCCATAACGACATCACCATGGCGCCCACCGCCGGGGCGGCCCGCAAGAAACCCAGTCCCCTGGGTCCGGTGTTCAGCACGTCGGCCGCGAACATCGGCAGGATGGCCAGCGCCCCGCCGAACAGCACCGCGAACATGTCCAGCGACATGGCCGAAAGCAGCAGCTGGTGCTTGAACACGAACCGGATGCCGGTGGACAGGCTCTTCAGTATCGGCTCCTTGGTCCTGGGCCCGGTGATGGGATAGCCCCGGATGTTCAAAAAGGCGGCGAAGCTTATCAAGGACGAGGTTATGGCCGTGATATAGGCGGCGCTGACCCCGAAGAATCCGTATATCAACCCCCCCGCGGCCGGGCCGGACACCGCCGCTATCTGCCACACCAGGCTGGTCCAGGCCGAGGAGCGGGGATACATGGCGCGGGGCACGATCTGGGCGGCGATGGCCACATTGGCCGGATAGACGAAGCCCCGCACCGCCCCCAGGAAGAACATCACGGCGTAGATGGGAAAGACCCCCTTGTCCCGCAGTATGTGCGAGTGCTTCAAGCTGAGCAGCAGCAGGACCGCCCCTCCCAGCAGCAGCAGGAAATTGGTGACGATCAGGATCCTCCTGCGGTCCACGATGTCGGCCACATGCCCGGCGAACAGGGCCACGGCAAAGAACGACAGGGCCTCGGCCAGGCCCAGCAGGCCCAGGGCCATGGGGTCCTTGGTCAGCTGGTAGATCTGCCAGCCCACGATGACCGCGGTCATCTGGATGGAGATGGTGAGGAAGAAGCGGCCGAACAGGAATTTCCTGAAATCGGGTATCTTTAATACGTCGTAAGCCTGGGCCTTGGTGCTCATGAATTATTTATTTGTGTGATATTTCTTTTTTTAGCCCCGCCCTTAAGGCCGGGGCTAAGATATAATATCTATTTCGTCTTCATCACGAACACGCCGTCCCAGTTCTCCGGCGGCGGCAGGACCTTGAAATCCTCGCAGCGTCCGATGTAGGCCTGGCTGGGTCCGTCTTCGGGATCAACTTCCAGGGCCTGCCGGAACGTGGCCTCGGCCTGGTCCCACTGCTTGGCCCGGTAAAGCTCCAGGCCCTTCAGGTAGATCGCCACCGCCTTCTTTTTCTTTTCGCTGACGTCGGCCTCGGACAGACCCAGCAGTTCGTACACCCGCACCGGCTGTTCCTTACCCACCACCCGCAGCATGTCCAGCTCCCGCACCGGATACAGGCCCTTGACCTTAGCGTAGGTGAACTCCGACATCATGATGGCCGTGCCGTATTCCTTGTTGGCCCCCTCCAGCCGCGAGCCCAGGTTGATGGAGTCTCCCATTGCGGTGTAGCTCTTCTTCTTTTCCGAGCCCACGTTGCCCACCGTCACCATGCCGGTGTTCATCCCGAACCGGGTGAAAAGATTAGGCATGTTCCTCTTGGCCAGGTCGGCGTTGAGTATCTGCAGGCGCTGGTTCATGGCCCAGACACATTTGATGCAGGTCTCGGCGTGTTTGGGATCGTCGGTGGGGGCGCCCCAGAAGGCCATGATGGCATCGCCCTCGTACTTGCTGATGTAGCCGCCGTATTCCAGCACCACATCGGACATGGCCCCCAGGTACTCGTTGATCAGGGCGATCAGGCGTTCCGGGGTCCCCAGTTTCTCGGAGAAGCTGGAGAAGCCCTTGATGTCGGAGAAGAAGACCGTGACCTCCTTTTTGTCGCCGCCCATCAACAGCATCTCGGGATTGGCCATTATCTTGTCCACCAGATCCTTGGACATGTAGCCCTGGAACATGTTCTTGATCCATACCTTCTGTTTCTCCTCGGTCAGATAGCGATACCCCAGGATGGCCATGTTGGTAAACAACAGCACCGTTATCGGCCGCACGATCTCCACCCATATCAACGAATGGCTGAACAGGATCAGGGCTGTTACAAAATAACTGGCCACCAGGCCAAAGAGGATCACGCCGGATATGATCGGCTTAAAGCGCAGGGAGACAAATACCGTTAACAGTCCGAAGAATATCAGCAGGCCCAGCTGGATATGCCAGGGAACGACCTGCACGTACTTTCCCGACAGCAGGGTCTCCATGATATTGGCGTGGATCTCCGGTCCGGGGAAGGTGTTGGAGAAGGGCACCACCCGCAGGTCCATCAGGCCGGCGGCGGTGGCCCCGATGATCACTATCTTGTCCTTGAAATACTCCGCCGGTACATTCTCGGTTAGGACGTCGGAATAAGATATGTAGCGGAATTTCTTGAATTGTCCGAAATAGGTGATCAGCATCCGGCCGTTCTGGTCTATTGGTATCTTCAGTTTGTCACCGGCCCGAATATACCTGCCCAGCTCTACCGTTATCTGGTCTTTAGTAATCCCCAGCTTGTCGAGCACGATCTGAAAATCCATCGAGGCGTAATTGCGGTCGTTGAGGGCCAAAAACAGCGGCTGCCGGCGGGCCACCCCGTCATCATCCGGCTCGATGTTGTAGTAACCGGTGCCCCGGGCCGATTCCAGAAGGACCGGCACCGGAGGAGAAAGAATGGCCACCTGATAGAGGTCCCCGGCGGAGTTTATGTATTTATATTTTTCGGTAACTTCGTCGGGGAGGGTGAAGGCCCATTGCCGGGTGATCAGGTCCGAACTGTCGTTGGGCACTCCGCTGGAAAGATAGAACGGGAAATAGGTTATTCCAGACTGACCGGTCACCGCCCCGAAATCCTGGTCGTACCCCCAAGCCTCTAGCACTGTCTGGATCACTTCCGCCGACGGCAGGGTTTTTTGCTTCTTGGGTGTCAAAGAAACAAGCTTCTGGTGGATCTGATCGGCCTTGGTGTCCTTATAAAGCTGGACCATGTTGGGGGTCAGGCTGTCGGACTCAATGAACAGGATATCAAAGGCCACCGCCGCCGCCCCGCCCTGGGCCAGGTAATCGGCCACTTTGGCGTGGTATAACCGCGGCCAGTTGTAGAACCGTCCCAGCTGAGCCAGGGAAACATCGTCGATATCCACTATGATGACGTCATCGATATCCTGTTCGCCCACTTGTCCCATTTTCATCCAATAGCGAAAATCATATGTTTTATTCTCCATCCCCTGAAACAATCCGGGAAATAGATACGATACCGCCAGCACCACCGCCACCACGCCGATACCCACCAGGGCCCCGGTGGTCTTTTTGCTCCTGATGACATTGCTCATTTATTCTCCTCCTTCTCCAAAGCCGATACGAAGGCTTCCACCAGTTTGGGATTGAACTGGGTCCCGCTGTCCTGGCGCAATCTTCGAACCGACTCCTCCATCCCCAGCCCTTTCCGGTAGGGCCGGTCGGAGTTCATGGCATCGTAGGAGTCGCCCACGCAGATGATCTGGGCGTCCATCGGCACCTGGTCGCCGGACAGGCCGGCCGGATATCCCTTGCCGTCCAGCTTCTCGTGGTGATAGCGCACCCCGGGGATGATGGCCTTCATCTGCTTGATGGGCTCCAGGGCCTCGGCCCCCTTGTTGGGATGGTCCTTGACGATGGCGAATTCCTCGGCGGTCAGGCCGGAGGGTTTCTTGAGGATGGCGTCCGGCATCCCGATCTTGCCCACGTCGTGCAGCAGGGCCGCCAGCTCCAGGCGCTTGCGGTCCTCGCTGCCGAAGCCCAGCTGGTCGGCTATCATCAGGGCATACTTGGTGACCCGGGAGGAATGGCCGGCGGTGTAATCGTCCTTGGCGTCTATCAGGCTGACCACGGTGCGGATGGAGTTCAAAAACAGCTCCTGCAGGTCGGTGTACAGGCTGGCGTTCTCGATGGCCACCGCCGCCTGGCGGGCCAGGGTCTCGAACAGTTCCACGTCCTCCCGGGAGAACAGGCCGCCCTTCTTGTTGAGCACCTGGGCCACCCCGATCAGCTTGTTCTTGGGCTTCAGGGGGACGGTGATGGCGTTGCGGGTGTGGAATTTTGACTTCTCGTCCACCTTGGAGTAGAAGCGGGGGTCCCGGGTGACGTCCGGCACCAGCAGGGTCTGCATGTGCTCGGCCGCCCAGCCCACCATCCCCTTGCCCCAGGGCACCCGGATCTGCTTGACCGCATCGCCGGCATCGCCGGTGGCGATCTCGAAGAAGAACTCGTGCTTCTCCTCGTCGTACAAAAATATGGAGGAGGCCTCGGCGTCGATGACGTCCTTGGCCACATTCATCACCGTCTCCAGCACCCTTTTGACATCCAGCGAGGAGGAGATCAGGGCTGACGTTTCGGCCATGGCCGAGATGCGCTCCACCTTCTCCCGGGCCTCGGAATACAGCCGGCTGTTCTCTATCAGGGTCGACAGGTGGGCTCCCAGCAGTTCGATGATCTCCAGGTCGTCGTCGTTATAGTCCTCCTCCCTCAGCTTGTTGATCAGCTCCACCACCCCGATCACCTCGGCCCTGGATTTCAACGGCACGCACAGGATGCTGCGGGTGGGGAAATCCACATTGTCGGCGATCTCCTTTTTCCACTTGGGCTCGGAGGCCACATCGTTGACGGTCAGCGGGATGCCGGTCTTGGCCACCCAGCCGGCGATGCCCTGCCCGACGGGGATCTCCAGGCCCTCCAGCTTGGCGGAGGCCGATCCCTTGACGATGGAGAATTTCAAAGTTGTGCGATCGGAGGACAGGAGCAATAAGGACCCGGCTTCGGAGGGCGCGATCTCCGTCACCAGGTCCATGGCCCGGTCCAACAGCGGCTGGACGTCGAAGGTGCTGGCGGCGATCTCGTTGACCCTTTGGAGCACCTTCAGCTTCATCTTGAGGCTGGAGAGCTCGCTCTTGGCGGTGGGCATCAGGGCCATTCGGCGCGAGACGGCCCCGTGGACGGGTTTTTTCTTCTTGGGCGCAGGCATGGCATCCCTCCCTGAAAAGGCATTATGATTGATTATATTGTCTAAGTGATTTGGCAAAGAGGTTTTAACATCTTATTTTATAACAACCTCCGGTTTAAAGCAAGCATTAATTATGCATAAAATATCGGGCGATAAAATCCGGCAGAATATTAACCACTAAGGCACCAAGACACAAAGCTTTTTTAACCTTTGGCATAGCGTCATTACGAGAAAGCAACCTTAATTTTCAGACGAAATAATCTGGTTTATATTGCAAAGACATGACGGCGTACTGTCCCTAATTAGAAATATCGAAGGGGCCGGCCTCAGACCCAACCCCGTTTCAGCCGGTTCCCGCATCATTGCGAGAAAACTCCGAAGATGTGCAAATGAAGCAATCTGTCTTGGTCATTCCCTAGCAATAAAAAAGCCGGTCGCCAGACCGGCTGTAAATTTGTTTTATTGATCCTCTCGACCCCGGGCGTTCTATTACCTATATCTTAACCACTCTTTCCTCTTTCAGCGAAAGGCTCACCGCCGCCAGGATCTTCACCACCTCCAGCCCGTTCTGCCCGTCGCTTATGGGCTGCTTGTGTTCACTGACGCATTCGATGAAATGCCCGGCCTCTATCTTCAGTGGCTCCTGCATCTTGAAATAGGGGATGTGGATGTCCCCGTCCCTGAGGGTCAGCACCTCGTCATAGCTGCCGTAGCGCTTCTCCTGGTTGACCCCCTTGTCGTAGATCCGGATCTTCTCGGTGGCCTCCATGTCGTCGAAGGTCACCATCTTCTTGCTGCCCACCACCGTGAATTTTCGGATCTTGTGGGGGTCCAGCCAGCTCACCTGGGCCTGGGCCACCTGCCCGCCGGGGAAATCCAGCGAGAAGAACACCACGTCCTCGATGCCCTTCTGCAGGAAGCATTTTCCGTTGGCCAAAGCTTGGGCCGGGTTCTGGTCCATCAAATAGAGCATCACCGAGATGTCGTGGGGGGCCAGGCTCCACAGGGCGTTCTCGTTCTGGCGGATGGCGCCCAGGTTGACCCGGGTGGAGTACAGGTACAGTATCTGCCCCAGCTCGCCCGATTTCACCAGCTCCTTCAAATACCTGACCGCCGGATGGTACAGCAGCAGGTGACCGGTCATCAGTATCAGATCCTTGTCCTTGGCGATCTTCACCAGCTCCTCGGCGTCCTTGACATTGAGGGCCAGCGGCTTCTCCACCATCACGTGCTTGCCGGCCTCCAAAGACATTTTGGCCAGGGCGTGGTGCGATTCGGAATTGGTGGCGATCACCACCGCATTGAGAGCCTTGTCCTCCAGGGCCGATTTAAGGTCCCCGGACGTTTTGGCGGTCTGGGAGAAACTTTTTGCCCTTTGAAGATTTTTGGGGCTGGCGTCCACCAGCCAGGCCAAAGAAGCCCCGGGCAGGTTGGCATAGGTCCGGACCTGGTTGATGCCCCACTGGCCGCAGCCCACCACCGCTATTTTAATGTCAGACATTTTGGTTATTTTATGTTATTGAATGATTGTTGCGAAGTCTTCTTGCCGCTGCCGGCCGTTGAGTATTCTGAAGGAAGGTATCGAAACGCCGGCCCCTGACCGAAGCTTATCCCCGCCGGCCCCCGGGACGCAGGATGTCCCAGAATCTTCCCTTGCGCTTGACGTTCTGGCCGTCGTCGCTGTAGTAGTAATAATGGTAGTGATAGTAGTAATCGTAGCTGGAGCCGATCCCGGTCAGGTCGATCTTGTTGAGGATCGATCCCAGGATATTGGCGTTGACGTTGCTCAGCAGGCTTTTGGCCCGGGCCAGGGCCCGGCGGTCGGTGCCGTGGGAGAGCACCACCAGCACCACCCCCTCCACCTGGTTGGACAGCACCGCGGTGTCGGTGACGGTGATCACCGGCGGGCTGTCGAACAGCACCAGGTCGTACTTGGCCTTCAACTGCTGGACCAGCTCCTTCATCCTCTGGGAGCCTAACAGCTCCGAGGGGTTGGGGGGGATGGCCCCGCAGGTCAGAATGTCCAAGTTCTCCACTCCGGAGGGCTTGATCACCTTCTCCGGGGCCAGCCGTTCGGCCAGGATGTTGGTCATGCCCGGCTCCCGCTCCAGCCCGAACAGCGAGTGGACCACCGGGCGCCGCAGGTCGGCGTCTATCAGCAGGGTCTTGGCCCCGGCCAGGGCGGTGGTGAAGGCCAGATTGGCCACGGTGGTGGACTTGCCCTCCGAGGGCGCGGCCGAGGTCACCACTATGGAGCGCAGCGGGGCGTCGATCTTGGAGAATTGGATGTTGGTCCGGATGGCCCGGTAGGCCTCGGAGATGGGCGAGCGGGGGGTGTATTTAGTCACCAGGGTGGAGGCGATCTTGGAGATCTCGTCCCGGCCGTTGCGCCTCTTCTTGCGGGGGCCCTCGGACTGGATACTGGGGATCAGCCCCAGCACCGGTATCCCGAAATTGGTCTCGATCTCCTCGGCGGTCTTGACCGAATTGTCCATGGAATCCAAGAAGAATGACAGCCCCACCCCCAGCACCAGCCCCACCACCAGCCCGATCAGCAGATTCAGGGCCTTGCGGGGTTTGATGGGAGAAAGGGGCTCCTTGGCCGGGTCGATCACCCGGACATTGCCGATCTTTCCGGCCTCGGTGATCTTGGCCTCCTCGTATTTCTCCAGCAGCATCTTGTAGATGTTCTCGTTGACATCCTTGGCCCGCAGCAGGCGGGTCAGCTCCAGCTCCTTGTAGGGCAGCTTGGAGAGGTCGCTTTCGTAGCCGGTGTTGAAATCACGGATGGCCAGCTCCCGGGCCTCCAGGGAGATCAGCTCTATTTGGAGGGGCGGTATCTGGGCCAGCAGGTCGGACATCTCCGGCATGGGCTTGGCCTGCCCCCCCCGGCTGATGTTGGCCAGTTCCTCCACCAGCTTGTTCTTGGTGGCCTCGATCTGCCGGTTCAGTTTGTATATCTGGGGGTGTTCCGGAGGATAGCCCTTGATGGAAAGCTGGGTGGCCTCGATCTGCAGATCTAACAGGCTCTTTCTCAGCGAATCGGCCACCGCGCCGGAGGTCATTTTGCTGCTGCCCTCGGAGAAATCCGGCTGGTATTCCAGTTTGGTGTAGATGGCCTCCAGTTTTTTCTCCAGGGCCATCTTTTGGGTGACGGTGCCGGCGTACATCTTATCGATCTCGGTCATCCGGGCCAGCACCTCCCGGGCCTCGTCGGACAGCGATACCACCTGGTTGCGGGCCTTGAAGCCCTTGATGGCGTCCTCGGCCTTGTAGAGCCCGGCCTCCACCGCCGGCAGCTGGACCTCGATGAATTTTCTGGTGGAGGAGGCCTGCTCCCTCTTGACCTGGGAGCTGCGCTCCTTGACCGTCTCGGCCACCAGGTTGACCGTCCGGGCGGCGCTGGCCGGGGTGGGCCCCTGGAATTTTATCAGTATCACATCGGAGTCCCTGATGGGCTCGGCCGAGATGCCTTTCTTTATGCGCTGAGACAGCAGCTGGCGTCTTCCCTCCAGGGACAGACCCCTTCCCTGGTCCTTGAGAATCTCGGCGGCGGTCTCGGGATCCAGTCTCTGGGCCACCTCCTCGGCCAAGGTTCGGGCCTTGATCTCCTCGATCTGGTTGACGATGTAGCTCTTGCGGCTGAAGGCATCCGAGACGTCGAAGGCGGCGATGGGCTCCCGGCTTTGCTCGAAGATGATGGTGGTCTGGCTCTCGTAAACCGGTGGCAGGGTGAAATTGGCGATGATGATGGGCAGCAATATCCCGGCCAGGCACACCAAGATCAGGGTCTTTCTTCTCCATAGCAGATCCACCACCTCGTAGAGGCTGGTCTCCTGTGGCTTGATATTCTGCTCAGCGGCCAATTTTCACCTGTCCTTGAATGTTTTTCGGATTAAAAAAAGGAAGCATACTGTCAGGCGCCCGGCCTGGCTGCCCTGAAGCCGTGCTTTATATCGGGCATGGTCCCGGTGCCGGCCGGCCGGAAGACTTACTTCCTTTTTTGGGTGTTTTTCCCTCTATTCCGGAAGGCGGATGGGCATCAATAGATACATCAGGCTGTAGTCCTCGGTCTGCTTGGCCGGATTGATCAGGGCGGCCGATAACGAAGTGTTCAGGGAGCAGACCATCTCCTCGGAGTCCACGTTCTTGATGATGTCCAGCAGATAGCTGGCGTTGTATCCTATCTCCATCTCCTCGCCCTTGAATACTGCGGCAATGGTCTCCCGGGCCTCTCCGATATCCACCGTTTGGCTGGAGAGCTCTATGCTGTCGGTCTTTAAGGAAAGCCTGATCTGGTGGGTGAAGGTGTCGGACAATATGGCCACCCGGCGCACCGCAGCGGTCAACAGGTCAACATTGACGGTCAGGGTCTTTTTATTGTTCTTGGGAATGGCCTTCTCGTAATCCCGGTAGGGTCCCTCGATGTGCCGGGCATAGACCTGGGTGTCCTCGAAACTAAACTGGGAATAGCTGTCGTCGAACCGCAATGTGATCTCGGTATCCGAGCCCGGAAGCATCCGGTTGACGATGTTCAAACCTTTGGGTGACAGCAGCAGCTCGCTGTTCTGCGAGATGGGAGGGATCATGGTCTCCAACATGGCCAACCGGTGGGCGTCGGTAGTGACCACTTTCAGCTTGTCGCCGCTCATTTGAAGGAACACCCCGCACAGGTCTGGGCGGGAGCTGTCGGTGGATACCGCAAACAAGGTCTTTTTGATGATGTTCTGAAGGATCCCGCTGCTTAGTTTGACGCTCCTCTCCTTGCTGATCTCCGGTATCTTTGGGAAGTCCTCCTTGGGCAGACCAATGATGTTGAATCGGCTGCGGTCGCATTTGATGGATACTTTGTTGCCGGTGACATCGATATCGATGTTCAATGGCGGCAGTTGTTTTATTATCTCGAAGAATTGTTTGGCCGGCACGGTGATGGAACCATTGCCGGCAGTCTGAGCATCTATCTGGGTTACGGCCGCTATCTCGAGATCGGTGGCCGATAATTTCAGCTTATTATTGTTGGCCTCTATAAGAATATTGGTAAGAACCGGAAAAGTGCTTTTGGTTGGCACCACCCCGATCAGGCTCTGCAGGCAGGTGAAAAGTTTCTCCTGGTTAACGGAAAATTTCATTTGATCCCGGCTCCAAATTTTTGGTTTTAAATTTATGCTTAATAACTAATATATGATATATCTAAATTATAATAAAAGTCAATAGTATTTCTTGATATTGTTGTCGGATTGACGCAAAGCCATGCTGTTTAAAAAAATAAAGAATGTATAACATGGGGATATGTTTTTGATCGGCTGTTGATATCTGCCGCAGTTGTCAACAGCGGTCAACATCAAGCGGGGACCAAGGGCGGGTATTAATAATCTATCCACCGTTGATCAACTCAGTTATCCTATCGGCCTGGGAGGTTATCTCATCGTCCGAGGCTATCATTTTCTTTATCTTTGATATGGCATGCAGCACCGTGGTGTGATCCTTTCCGCCGAAGCGGTTGCCGATGTCATTTAGGGAGGCGGCGGTCAGTTCCCGGCTCAGGTACATGGCCAGCTGCCGGGGCAGCACCAGTTTTTTGATCCGCCTTTTTGATTTGAGGGCCTCTTCGGGTATGGAGTAGTAGTTAGCCACTATTTTCTGGATGAGTTCGATGGATATCAGCCGTGATTTCTGGGAGATGATGTTCTTGAGGACCTCGCGGGCGAAGTCCACCGTCAGCTCCTGGTCCGATACCGAGGAAAAGGCCACCACCCTTATCAGTGAACCCTCCAGCTCACGGATGTTTGATTTGACCGAGGCGGCAATGAAATAGATGACGTCGTTGGGTATGGAGAGGCCGTCCATCTCGGCTTTTTTCTTTAATATAGCCGCCCTGGTCTCCAGGTCCGGAGCCTGAATGTCGGCCACCAGTCCGCTTTGAAATCGTGACACCAGGCGTTCCTCCAGGTGTGATATGTCCTTAGGCGGCCGGTCGGAGGTCAGGACGATCTGTTTGCGGGCGTCGTACAGCGAATTGAAAGTATGAAAGATCTCCTCCTGCAGGCCGGATTTTTCTGACAGGAATTGGACATCGTCCAGCAGCAGAATATCCAGCGAACGATAACGATTCTTGAACTCCAGCATCTTGCGGTTCTGAATGGCATAGACCAGTTCGTTCATCAGATTCTCGGCCGGTATATACAGCACCCGGGCCTTTGGTCTCTTGCTCTTGGTGAAATGGCCGATAGCCTGCATCAGATGGGTCTTTCCCAGCCCCACTCCGCCATAGATGAACAGTGGGTTGTAAAGTTTCCCCGGGTCCTGGGCGGTGGCGAAAGCGGTGGCATAGGCGAACTCGTTGCTTTTACCTATGACGAAGGTGTCGAAGATATATCTTTCCCGGAGGCCACTGTCGCTGGTCGGATGGGCCGGGACGAACTCGGCTCTATCCGGTTTCTGGCGGGCGGCGGCCTGGGTTTCCCCTACCGGAGGGACCAGGACTATGGAGAGGGGCTTATGAAAGATATCAGAAACCACCTCTTTCATCATATTAAGGTAGTGCTGCCCTAGCCATTCCACAAAAAAATGGTTGGGAACCTTTAAGGTCAGGCTGTCATCGCCCACCGTCATGGCCGTCAGCGGCTTTATCCAGGTGTCATAACTCTGGGAACCTATCCGTTCCTTGATCCTGTCCTGGGACTGGGCCCACAGCGCTTGTATTTGTTGGTTCATAGGATATCCACAATCAGAAAGTCAGTGTTTTTAAGGGTTGTTGAGGGTTGCTAGTTATTATACTACTGGTAGCGCTATTTACGGGTTCTTAACAGATTTATCCACAGGTGGTTGATCAACATAATATGTTGCAATAAAAGAACTAACACAAATATCAAACAGTTTATTTATTATTTATCCACACGACCCAAACCGGGGCTAATTTTTGATTTAACAAGGACTTAATAGGAAACACCGTTGGAGGGAAGTTATCCACATGGTTTTCCACAGGATGGCTATAAAAACAAAAAGAAACCACGGAAATAAAGTCCGCGATTTCATAAGGGGGATACGTATTTATTTGTCAGCTTGATAAATATATCAGGTTAGTTCCAAATTGTCAAGAGAAATTTTATCGTTTCGGTCAATGGTTTATCCAGTGATAGGATGGATCGACCGGTTTGCCGTTGATCCGGACCTCGTAATGCAGGTGGGGGCCGGAGCTTTGCCCGGTGGAGCCCACCAGCGCTATCACCTGGCCCTGCTTGACGATCTGTTTTTCTTTGACGAAAAGTTTGGCGTTGTGTCCGTACATGGTGCTGAATTTCTGGCCGTGGGCTATCTCCACCTTGCTTCCGAAATAATTATCCCACCCGGCAAAAGTGACTATACCGTCGGCCGCCGACACCACCGGATCGCCCTCCCGGGCGGCGATATCAACCCCGTTATGATTGGCTCCCATTTTTGCCGAGATCCATCCCTTGACCGGCATGATGCTGGGGGTGGTGCGCTCGAGGTTCACCGATAGCGTATCTTCGGAGTTGCTCAGGGGGGCCGGGTCTCCGGCGATCGAGCCATTTAAGGAAGTATTGCGGGTAATGTCGCCCAGGGAGAGCAGGACCGGCTGCTGGGAGATTCCCAGCATGTGCTGCAACTTTGCCTCGGTCCTTTTTAGGTCGGAGAGCTCCCTTTTCAGGGCCTGCAGTTCGCTGAATTTTTCCTCAACCTCCCGGGTCCTTTTTTTCATGAGCTCGTACTGGCTGGCCCGCCAGAAAATATGGCCGTAATTGAAGACGAAAAATACCGCCACCAGGAATGATACCGACAGCAGGACAGCGATGCTCTTCAGGTTGGTATAGGAGATATCCATCTGCCAGGGCTGGGCCTTATGATGCGGCGCGATGATCAATGATATGTACCGTTCCCGTTTCTTCATTTTTTTATATAATATCACCTTGGAGTTAAAAATCGGGATTAGAATCCCTTGGCCTTGAGGTTCGATGAGAGCAATTTGACCAGCAGGTCCACCGTGGCCTTAACATCGGTCATGTCCACCATCTCCGAGGCCGAGTGGGCATACCTGGTGGGCACCGACAGCACACCGGTGGGAATGCCGGACCTGGTCTTGTTGATCACCGATCCGTCGGTGGTCCCGCCCTCCAGGATGTCAAACTGGTAGGGGATCCGGCCGGCCCGGGCGGTATCCACCAGCATTTTCTTCACCCCCGGGTGGGCCAGCATCCCGGCATCCTTGATCTTGATGGCGGTCCCCTTTCCCAGCACCGAAGGCAGCTTGGGCTTCTCCTCGGGAGTGTCGAAGGCTCCGGTGATGTCCACCGCTATCCCCAGGTCCGGGGCCACCCCGAAAGCGGCGGTGGTGGCCCCCCGCAGCCCCACCTCCTCCTGGGTGGTGAAGACGAAATATATCTGGTTGGGGCTTTTCTTGAGCTGTTTCATGGCCTCGATCATGATGGCGCAGCCGATCCGGTCATCCATGGATTTGGCGATGACCCTATTCCCCAGGAATTCGCAGCTCCGGTGAAACCCGGCCACGTCGCCCACCGATACCCGGGCAGAAGCCTCTTTATGATCCTTGACGCCGATGTCGATATACATCCGGTCCAGCCGCCGGGGATCGTTGGGCTTCTCCTGGCGCTCCTCGTTGATGGTGCCGATGAGGCCGTTCTCGAAGATCACCCGCTGGGCGATGATGTTATAGGGGTAGATCCCGCCTATGTTTGAGAAGCGCAGGAAGCCGTTCTTGTCTATATGGGTAACGATGAGCCCGATCTCATCCATATGGGCCGCCACCATCACCCGGGAGCCCTTGCCCTTCTTGACCGCTATCAGGTTGCCCAGCACGTCGGTGCTGACCTGGTCGGCCAGCCCCCGGATCTCTTTTTTGATCTGCTCCCTGATCTGGCTTTCGCTGCCGGAGGGTCCGTAGGCCTCAGTGAGCCTTTTGATGATGTCTTTCATTGAATAGTTCCTTATAAAGGGTTATCTTTTTTGTAAATACTTGTTAAACCCGGGGACCACGGTCAATATTATGGCTTTTTGCCCCGGCTGTCAATGATAAAATCCCCGGCTTCGTCCACAACATCATCCGGCAGAAGCTACCGGCTGGTATTGGCCGGATTAGAAAAAGCTTGACTTTGTAAAAAAAATTGTTATATACTGATTGATAAGCTAAGGGGCGGCAGCCCCGACAGTATCATTTCTGGAGAACGGATGAACAAGAAGATAATGATCATCGACGATGAGCCGGCAGTGGGTGAGATGATGACCACCCTGCTGGAGTCCGAGGGGTACGAGGCCATGGTGGCCTACGACGGACCGGGCGGCTTGGAGCAGATGGGCAAAAAAGCGGCCGACCTGCTGCTGCTGGACTACATGCTGCCAGGCATGGACGGCATCGAGGTGCTGTGCGAGGTCCGGCACCGCTGGCCGGAACTTCCGGTGATCATCATCACCGCCTTCGGCAGCCCAGAGCTCAGGGCCCGGGCCGGCAAGTTCAACGTGATAGACGTGGTCTCCAAGCCTTTCGACACCCTGAAACTTCTGGAGCAGATAGCTGCGGCGGTGTGAACAGCCGCCGAGTGTTCAAATAAAGGACAAACCCTAAAGGGAGCCCGCCGGCTCTCTTTTTTTATTTGACCCTCTTCAGGGCCAGCTGCATCAGCCGCAGGCCGTTCTGGATGTCCTTTTTGCTTGACAGGCACACCGGCGAGTGGATGTAACGCGAGGGGATGGCCAGCACCACCGAGGGGACGCCGCCCTTGCTCAGGTGGATCCGTCCGGCGTCGGTGCCGCCTATTCCGGGCCGTTTGATCTGATAAGGGATCCGGTTGGCCCGGGCGGTGTCGGTCAGCAGCTTCACCAGGCCCTGGTCGCAGAACACCGAGCGGTCCATGATGGTGACCACCGGCCCCAGTCCCAGTCCCGGCACCAGGCTTTCATCCCGCTCCTTGGGCTGGGGCATGTCCCCGGCCCCGGTGCCCTCCAGGATGAAGGCCATATCCGGCTCGTCCCTATAGGCCGCCACCCGGCCGCCCCGCAGGCCGACCTCCTCCTGGGTGGTGAAG
Source organism: Candidatus Edwardsbacteria bacterium (assembly GCA_031082425.1). Classification (NCBI taxonomy): domain Bacteria; phylum Candidatus Edwardsiibacteriota; species Candidatus Edwardsiibacteriota bacterium. The sequence continues at coordinate 268,458 of JAVHLB010000001.1, forward strand.
GCGGCGCAGATGTCGAAGGGGTATTTACCTTTCAGCAGTTCGATCATCAGATAACAGCCGATCCGGTCGTCAAAGGCCTTGGCCTTGAGGTTCCTTCCCCAGTCCTCGAACCTGGTGTCGAACATCACATAATCGCCCGGTGAGACGAACTTCTGGGCATCCTCCTGGCTGCTGGCCCCGATGTCAATCGTTAGATCGCTGTAAGGAGAAACTTTTTTAAGTTCTCCCTTGCGGGCGATGAGATGGACAGCCTTGGAGCCGATCACCCCGGGGATCTGATCCTTTCCCACCAACACCTTCTTGGCCAGCAGTACCCGGTTGTCCACCCCCCCCACCTTGTCGAACTGCAGAAAACCCGATTTATCGATGGATGTGACCATCAATCCCACCTCGTCCATATGGGCGGCCAGCATCACCTTGGTTCTCTTTGGGCCCGATTTTGCCCCCCGGGCTTTTTTATAGGCTATCAGGTTGCCCAAGGCGTCCACCCGGATCTGGTCCACGTTCTTGGTGATGTGCTGGCGGACGATGTTGCGGATCTCGCCCTCGCAGCCGCTGACCCCGAAGGCGTTGGTCAGTTGTTCTATTAGTTTAAGGTCTATCATAAAATGCTCAGTCCTTCCATTCCAAGTTTATGTCATCCAGGTCCTGAATAAAGCGGGCCAGCAATCTGGCCGAGCGCTCCACGTCCACCGCCGCCAGGGTCTCCACCGGGGTGTGCATATAGCGCAGGGGCAGGCCCAAAAGCCCGGTGGGGATGCCCTCCCGGGATATCTGGATATCCACCGCATCGGTCCCGGTGATGCCGGCACAGGGCTCTATCTGAAAGGGGATCTCCTCGCGCTTGGCCACCTTCTTCAATTTGTCAGCTACGGCCGGGTGGATATTGGGCCCGACGGTGATGGTGGGCCCCTTGCCGATGGCGAAGGTGTCGCTGTCCGGCACCCCCGGCATGTCGCCGTGGGTGACGTCTATGGCTATCCCGATGTCGGGATGGATGTCAAAAGCCGAGGTCAGCGCCCCCAGGCCGGAGACCTCCTCCTGGACGGTGGCCACCGCATAAACATCCCAGCCGTGATGGCCTTTGCTGAGTATCTCCAGGGCCTGGACCATGATGGCGACGCAGGCCCGGTTGTCCATGGCCTTTCCGGCCGCCCGGTCGTTCTTGAGATTGACAAGTGGCATCCTCAGGGTGGCCAGGTCGCCGGTGGAAACCCTGGATTTGGTTGCCGCCTCGTCCAGCCCCAGGTCGATATACAGGTCCTCCATGGGGATCACCTGGCCCGATTCCTCCGGGGTCTGGAAATGCGGCGGCTTGGCTCCGATGATCCCCGGCAGGGCGATCCTGGTATCCGGCCCGTGCCGGCCGACGGGATGCAGCAGCACCTCCTGTCCCAGCAGCACCCGGGCGTCGAAGCCGCCCACCTGGGTGAAGCGCAGAAATCCCCCCGGCTCGATGCCGGTGATCAGCAGGCCGATCTCGTCCAGATGGGCCGCCAGCAGGACCTTCTTGCCGTCCCGGGACAGCCCCTTTTTGAAGGCCACCACGCTGCCCATCTGGTCCACCTTGACCTTGGTGGCGAAGGGGGCCAGCTCCTCACCGGCGGCCAGGGCGGCCCGGGTCTCGTAGCCGGAAGGCCCGGGAGCCGCGGTCAGGCGTTCGATCAGCTTTAAGGTGGAGTTCTCCCCGGCCTGTTCCGGGGTGTTTTTTTCAGGGGGTGTTTTTTTGCGGGACATTATATGCTCCTAAATGTGATGTATTTAATCGAGGGAGGTGCCTTTTTTGCCCGGCCGGAAATATTCGCCGGTCATCAGCTTAAAGATCCGCCAGTCGCATTCTATGGCGCCGGCCGGGCAGACCCGCTGGCAGTGGTAGCAGGCGATGCAGTTTGACTGGTCGATGACCGGGTAAGGATTCAGGCTGATGATGCCCTGGGGACAGCTCTCCAGGCACAGGCCGCAGAGGGTGCATTTATTCTGGCGGATCTTTTTGGCCGGAAGCAGATGCTGCTTCATCCGCAGGCGTATTTTCTGTTCGCTGAAAAGAGCAGCCACTGTCCTGGTGATCCAATTCCCGGGGATCAGAGGCTTTTTTAATTCGCCCCGGCCAAGATAAGCTCCGGCTCTATGAATGATGTCTTTGGCAAAGGCCCGGGCCTGCAATAGATCATTTTGATCGGGATGTCCCTGGGCGGTCAAGGGCTTCCTGTCGGCGAACGGCGGATAGGTGTCCACCCCCAGGCACTGGAAGAATCCCAGGGTCTCCAGGCCCCGGGAGGCGGCCAGCCGGTCGATCCGGGAATACACATCGCCGGGGGTGCCGCCGTGGGTGACAAAAAAAAAGAATGGCTTTGGTCGTCCGGCGCTGCCCTGATCGGGCAGATCATTAAAGAAATGATTGACGTTAATGGGCTCCCTGAAATAGAAAGCCGGCAGGCCGAATCCGACCAGATCGTAACGGGAGAAGACGGCCGGGTCGGCCTGCTCCAGGCGCAGCAGGGCGCAATCTCCGACCGCCTCGGCCATCTGTTCCTGGATGGCCTCGGCTATCTTTTGGGTGTTCCCGGTCTGTGAAAAACAGACCATGCAGACCCGCATCGGTCCCTCCCCGAAAAGAGATGAAAGACCAGGCCGTTGGATATTTATTTTATATCATTTTCAGGCTGAATACAATGATAAAAAACGTTTTTTAAAATAAAAAACCCGAAAGCCTTTTGGCTGCCGGGAAGACAGGGGACTTATCTTGAGAAAGGGTCATGTCAGATCGATCCAGAAGCGCATCACTTTTTTCCCGGTCCTGGTTGACAGGATGGTGTTCTCCAGCATCCCTCCGTTGTTCTTGATGACCCGGATGGCCCCGAAGTTGTCCCAGTCGCAGGTGAGCAGGGCCTTGGCGATCTTCAGCTCCACCGCCCGCTCCAGGGTCATTTCCAAAAGGATCGACCCGTGCCCCCGACGACGCAGCGATGGCGGCACCTCCAGCAGGATGTGACCACCCTCCGTCTCCATCTCCGGTGTCAGGTAATGCCGCAGCCGGCTGATTCCGCAGATGGTCCCTTGGTCCGACAGCATCCAAAAGGTGCTGCAGGGCACCCGCCCGTCCGACAGGTCCCGCTCCAGGCATTCCCGCTGCAGGCCCTTGATGTAACGGTCAAAGGCTATGCCATGAACCTCGTGCAGGTCGGTATAGCGCTGCTCCCCGGCCGCCCGGTAATCGGCGGCCAGTTCCAGAAAAGCCTCCTCGAGATCCATGGAGGGCTCGGCCAGCCTGAGGCGGATCTTGTCTTTTTTGGCTTTTTTCGGAACGGGTATCATGCCGGGACACCCAGGGGCCTTTGGGGATGAACGCCTAAGGCCGCCTGCTGGCAGGCGGCCTTAGCAATTATAGGGCCCGGGATCGTATTGCAACTGGGGTCACGTTCCGTTCCGTTCTCCGGGAACAGGCAGGCGTGCATAAAGACACAGCCGGGCATGGACTGTCCTCCTTACGGTTTTCATTCTATGCCCGAATTATGGTTTTGTCAAGAGGCTCTGCGAAAAATATTTTGGCGGATAAGTTTCTCCAGCTCCACCGCGACCAGGATGGACGAAGAAACGACTATGCAGGCCAGCAGGTCCAGCCCGCTGACCGGGGCGGTCTTGAAGACCGGCTGCAGGACCGGCAGATAGACCGCGCCCAACTGCAGCAGGGCGGTGATCAGCACTGCGCCGTAGAGGTACCAGTTTCCGGAGGGGGCCAGGGCAAAGAACGATCTTTTGTCGGAGCGGATGGCCAGGGCGTTGAACAGCTGGTAGAACGACATGGTCATGAAGACCATGGTCCGGGCCATAATTTCAGCGGTTTCCCTGGTCTGACCCATCTCGATGTGCCGGCCGATGGCCCAATGGAACATCAGCAGGCAGCCGGCCGCCATCAGCAGCCCCGAAAAAAGCACCTGGGCCCACAAGCCCCGGGCGAAAAGACTCTCGGCCGGGGGGCGGGGTGCCCGCTTCATGATGTCGGCCTCCGGCGGCTCGTTGCTCAGGGCCAGGGCCGGCAGGGAATCGGTCACCAGGTTGATCCACAATATCTGGATCGGCAGCAGGGGCAGGGGCAGGTTCAGCATGATGCCGCCGAACATGGTCAGCACCTCGCCCAGGTTGGTGCCCAGCATATAGCGCACGAACTTGCGGATGTTGTCATATATCCTCCGGCCCTCGGCCACCGCCGCCACGATGGTGGCGAAGTTGTCGTCCAGCAACACCACGTCCGAGGCTTCCTTGGAGACGTCGCTCCCGGTGATGCCCATGGCGATGCCGATATCGGCCCCCCTTAAGGCCGGAGCGTCGTTGACCCCGTCGCCGGTCATGGCCACGATGCGCCCCTTGCTTTGCAGGGCCTGGACTATCTTGATCTTGTCCTCCGGCGAGACCCGGGCGAAGAGGGATATTCTCTCTATCTTTTCCGCCAGCTCCTCCACGCTCAGGGCCTTCAGCTCCATTCCGGTCAGATGCAGGTCGCCGGGCGAGTAAATGCCCAGCTCCCGGGCGATGGCCAGGGCGGTGGCCGGATGGTCGCCGGTGATCATCACCGGCCGGATGCCGGCGCTGCGGCACTGCGCCACCGCGACCCGGACCTCCTCCCGGGGCGGGTCGATCATGGCCGCCAGCCCCAGAAAGGTCAGGCCCCTCTCGATCTGATCTATCTCCAGCTTCTCCGGCAGGGCTTCGATGATCTTATAGGCCAGGGCCAGCACCCGGTGCCCGCCTTCGGCCAGGGATCGGTTGATCTCCAAAGCCTGGGCGGGAAAGTCCGGGCACTTATGCTCCAGATTGTCCAGGGCCCCCTTGACATAGCAGATGTATCTTCCATCGTCCATCCGGTGGATGGTGGTCATCATCTTGCGTTCGGAATCGAATGGCAGCTCGCCCACCCGGGGCAGGTCCTTCTCCAAAGAATCGCGCCACAGCCCGGCCTTGGCGGCCAGGGTCAGCAGGGCCCCCTCGGTGGGGTCCCCGGCTATTTTCCAGGCATCGGAGCCGTCGGCCTTCTCCTGGAACAGGGTGGCATCGTTGCACAGGCAGGAGGCGTTCAGTAATTTCTGGAACAGGGGGTCGTCGGCTTTTTTCCCGTCCTGGGACAGGATCTCTCCCATGGGCTGGTAGCCGCCTCCCCGGACATCATAAAGCACGCCGTTGCAGAATACCTTTTTGACAGTCATCTGGTTCTGGGTCAGGGTGCCGGTCTTGTCCGAGCAGATCACCGAGACCGAGCCCAGGGTCTCCACCGCCGGCAGTTTTTTGACCAGGGCGTTCTTTTTGACCATCTTCTGCACGCCGAAGGACAGGACGATGGTGATCACCGCCGGCAGGCTCTCCGGGATGGCCGCCACCGCCAGCGAGATGGCGGTCAGCAGCATCACCGAGACCGGGATGCCGTGCAGCCATCCGGCCAGGAAGATCACGGCGCACAGGATCACCGTGGCCAGGGCCAGGATCCGGGCCAGCCCGGCCAGCCTTTTCTGCAGCGGGGTCTGGCCCTGCCGGAGGGTCTGGATGGACTGGGCGATCCTGCCCAGTTCGGTGTTCATTCCGGTGGAGGCCACCACCGCCCTTCCCCGGCCGTAGACGCAGATGGTGCCCAAAAAGGCCATGTTGTTCCGGTCGGCCAGGGGGGCCTCGTTTTCAATGGGGAGAGAAGATTTCTCCACCGGCAGGGACTCGCCGGTCAGGGAGGACTCCTCTATCTTGAGCGAAGCGGCCTCCAGTATCCGGGCATCGGCCGGGATCCGGGAACCGGCCTCGATCAGGATGATGTCCCCCGGCACCAGGTTTTCCGAGGGGATCTCCAGCACCTTCCCGGCCCTTACCACCTTGGCCAGCGGCTGGGAAAGTTTTTTCAGGGCGGCCATGGCCTGGTCGGCCCGGTATTCCTGGAGGAAGCCGATGACGGCATTGATCAGGGCGATGGCCAGAATGACGAAGGAATCGGTCAGGTCGTGGGTCAGCCCGGAGATCACCGCCGCGATCAGCAGGACCAGCACCATGATATTCTTGAACTGGTCGAAGAATATCTTTAACGGTCCGGTTCGTTTGCCTTCAGCCAATCTGTTGGGACCATACTTGGCCAGGCGTTCGGCGACCTGTTGCTCCGAAAGGCCGGAGTAGTGATCGGAGCCCAGCTCGGCCAGGGATTGTTCTATGGTTTGATTATAGAGGGGCATAGGTTAATATTAAAAATTAAAAAGGACAAAAGATATACTATGAAATATGAAATTTAATTTGTTCATATATGGCTAATGATTTATTTAACATAATTTTTTTAAATTCTAAAAATAAAAGAATCACGATGATCAATACAGCCAGAAAAATAATAGATTCATATATATTTTCTCCCTTTAAGAATGATAAAATAACCTCCCAAATAACCCCTGAGGTGAAACCTATTATCCAAACGACAATAAATATCGTTATGCCAAGACTTAACCGAATTTCTGTGGTAAAAATGCCATCTTTTATGTGTATAAAGCCGGTTGTGGGAACACCATTATTAAAAGGGTTCCATTCTAAAGGTTTAAAAAGATATTTTGTTCGAAAAATACACTTATCGCTTGATATTAGCATAAATTTACCATCTTGGGTTTCATATTTATTGTTTTTTTCAATCTCGGCAATATTATAATTTACAACCTCAGAAAAGGTCAGTAATTTAAGGCCAAGTCTATAAAAATGGTATTTAAATAATGTTATCATTAGTGTATCAAATAATATATATAGACCATATAGTATGAACAATATCAAAGCGATATTGTGATAGATGGCGGTATTTATATTAGAAAGCGACATAAGTTTGATTGTAAATATTAGTTAAAGTTAAATATTCTCCGCAATGGCCTGTCTGGTCTGGCTGGTGATCTGGTCGTAGTCCATCTGTCCGGGATAAATGGCCGGGAGGAATTTTAAAGACACCTTGCCCGGCTTGGGAAGTTTGCGTCCGATGGGGACCGAGGCATAGGCCCCGGAGATGGCCACCGGCACCACCGGCACCTGCAGTTCCTTGCTCAGTATGGCGAAGGTCTTCTTGAATTCCGAAAGATGGCCGTCCCGGCTGCGGGCCCCCTCGGGGAAGATGGCCAGGTTCTTGCCCTGCCGGATGGCCGCCGCCGCCTGCTGCAGGGTGCTCTTCAGATCCCGGTTGATGTCCATCACCAGCAGATTGCTGTGGCTGGCGTAGAATCGGTTGATGGGCGTCTGGATGTGTTTTCCGGCGGCCAGGAAAAAGGTGTCCTTTAAGATCCGATTAGGCAGCAGGATGGACAAAAATATTCCATCAAGAAAGCTCTGGTGGTTTGGAGCCAGTATGAACGGCCCCGGCGGCAGGCTCTGTTGCCCTTGTCCTTGCAGGTGGAAGTATAGTTTAAATAGAGGCGCGGTTGCCAATTTCATAGAACACTGCATAAAGCGGCTTTTGGGCATGGTAAACTCCGCCTTCTCCTGCAGGGTGCTGTGCCAGTCCGAAATTTCCGAACTGCCGGCCTTCTTCTGCTCGGCGATCAGTCGGCTCAGGGCTTCCACGGTATGGTGAGCCACCGATTCCCCATCCTCCAGTTTTATTCCGAAGCTTTTTTCCAGGAACAGGTCCAGCTCTATCTTGCCCAGGGAATCCAGCCCCAGGTCGTACTCCAAATGCTGGTCGGGATAGACCTTCTGGTCCAGGGCCTTCTCCAGGTAGGTCTTCAATGCCCGGTACTCCTGGCTGTCGGGGTCGGGCCTCAGGCGGTGGGTCTCGGCGGTTTTGGCGTCCATCTGGGGCAGCAGGAACCTTTTTAATTTCCCCAGCCGGGTCTTGGGCAGCTCGTCGTTGACCAGGGTGAAGTGATGGATCTTCTTGTAGCCGGGCACCGTCAGGTTGAACTTGTCCAGCACCAGCCACTTGATGGTCTCCCGCAAGTTGACCACCTGCTGTTTCTTGACCGCCAGAAAGTCGGGGTGGATCACCGCCCCCAGCTTCTCCTCCCGGGGATAGACCCCTATCTCCTTTATCAGCGGGGAGAGCGACAGGATACGGTTCTCGATCTCCTCGGGGTTGATGTTCTTGCCGCTGGACAGGACGATGATCTCCTTCTTGCGCCCGGTGATGAATAGCCGGTTCTTCTGGTCCAGGTAGCCCTGGTCCCCGGTGTGCAGCCAGCCGTCCCTCAAGATGGCGGCGGTGTCCTCCGGCTTGTTGTAATAGCCCTTCATTATGTTCCGGCCCCGGGCCAGCACCTCGCCGTCCACTATTTTGACCTCGGTCTGGCTGGTGGGGGTGCCGGGCGAGCCGATCTTCACCCGGCCGGGCTTGGTGAAGGTTATCATCGGGGCGGCCTCGGTCATGCCGAAGCCCTCCAGCACCTCGAAGCCCATGGCGTAAAGGTCGCCGCCCACCCTTTCGTCCAGCTTGGCCCCGCCGGAGATGAAGTATTTGATGTGCCCCCCGAAGGCCTGCTGGGCCTTTTTGAAGATCAGGCGACCCAGGGCCGGCTGCTTCAGGGTCCGGGAAATTTTCAGCAATACTTTGGCGGCCGGGCTGGCGTTGATCTTGTCGATCATCCCCTTGTGGAACAGCCGGTACAGCCGGGGAACCCCGATGATGATGGTAATGCCGTATTGCTTCAGGGCGCCCAGGATCTCCTCGGAGGAGATCTTCTCCAGGATCACCAGGGTGGCGCCGCAGTACAGGGTGGCCATGATGGTCCCCATCAACGGGAAGATGTGGTGGAAGGGCAGAATGGCCAGCAGCCGGTCGTCGGCGGTGTATATTTTGGTGTTATCCACCACGTCCTCGATGTTGGCCATGATATTGTCGTGGGTCAGCATCACCCCCTTGGGGCTGCCGGTGGTGCCGGAGGTGTAGATGATGGTGGCGGTCTGGTGCTTGTCCGGCTGGGCCGCCATCTTGTCCGGCGCATTATCCGGCAGGGAAAGCTCCTCAAATGTCAGGACCTCCGGGCGGTAGCCGCCCGTCAGCGAGCGGACCGCTTCGGTCAGAACCTCTTTGGTCTTGTGGGAGCAGAAAACCACCGAAGGCCGGCAGTCGTTCAGGATATATGCCACCTCGTCGGCCGGGGCCAGATAATCGATGGGCACCGAGACCCCGTCGTTCTTCCACACCGACAAATAGGCGTAGATCCATTCCGGCCGGTTCTCGGAGAAGACCGCCGCCCGGTCTCCCTTTTTTAGCCGATAGCAGGAAGCGAAGCGGTTCACCAGGGAGATGGTCTCGGCGTAGGATATCTCCCGGCCCCGGTAGATCAGGGCGGCCTTTTTAAAGTCTTTGATATGCAAAATTGATCCTCTTAGCAAGTTATCGGAAAAGTTATCTTGGAAAGCAAACAGGTTCAGCGGATGATGGTGATCTTTAGTGTTCCGGCCCGGCCACCGCTGTTCACCCGGCAGAAATAAACACCGTTACCCAACAAGCGGCCAGAGCGGTCACGACCGTTCCAGGAGAAATGATTTGTTCCAGGTGCAGCATAGATTGCGGCGGTTTGATGAACCAGCCGGCCGGTTATGTCATAGACCGCCAGCATCGCGCTGCCCGGTCTGGGCATAACAAAACTTATGACAGCACCCGACCGCATCGGATTCGGGCGGCCGGAAAGCGCCAGCCCCGGCCCGACCTCTGGCTCCGGTTTTTCCTCGGTTGCCCCGCTGGGCGAATAATGCATGGCCGCCCAGGTATCGATGATCCCCCAGCCGTAAGTGGTGCTGTCGGGGTTGGTGCTCCGGCTGGCGGTCATCATCAGGGCTTCCCGCACCTGCATCGGCGTCCAGTCCGGGTGGGCCTCAAGGATCAGGGCACAGGCCCCGGCCACCAACGGCGTGGCGCACGAGGTGCCGGTGGCGTAATGAGTGTAGCTGCTGACGGTGCTCCAGCTTGCCCAGTATATGTTGGTTCCCTGGGCGCAGACCTCTGGCTTGGGCCTTCCGTCGTAAGTCGGGCCGCGGGAACTGGAGGGGTTGATGACCCCGAAAGAATCCACATTGCCCACCGAGAGGATGGAATCAGCATCGGCCGGGGCGGCCAGGCTCCCCAGAGACGGGCCGGAGTTGGCCATGGCGTTGCAGACGATGATGCCCAGTGATGCGGCATGACGGGCGGCCAGGGACGAAATGGCGGTGTTGCCGTCCAGGTCTTGGTATGAATACGAATATTGGGACGAGTCGAAATCCCGATAGCCCAGCGAACTGGAGACCACCTCCGCGCCGATGGAGTCGGCCCGCTGCAATGCCGCCGCCCAATGGTCCTCCTCGACCGGCATCTCCTGGCTCATGTCCTCGGTATGGTAGATGGCCCAGGAAGCTCTGTAGGCAGGACCGATCAATTGACCGGGGACGTAACCGCCGGCCTCCGACCAGGTGCCGGTGCCGTGGGCGTCCCAGTCTACGGTGTCGGCATTGGTCACAAAATCCCATTCATCCACCAAGCGGCCGTTGGCGCGTATCGAATCGAAAGCCTGGTGTCCCTTGCGGAACCCGTTGTCCAGCATGGCCACCAGCACCCCGGCCCCGGAATATCCGGAGTCGTGGCAGACCACGGCATTGATCAAGCTGTCCTGGGTGAATGACGGGCCGTAATTCAACAGATGGGCCTTGGGACTTTCGGTCTCAGGCATCTTGGGGCTGGCATCTTCAACTTCCGGCAGGACCCTTTTCCTGCTGGCCGGAAGCGGGCCTATTCTTTTTACAAAGTTTAGGTTTTTGCAATTCTTGATCTGGGCCTCGGTCATCTCGAAGCTGGCGGCATTGAACCAGTTTAGCGACTGCCGGTGCCTTGCGCCCAGGGCCGCGATCCGGCGGACGTAATCGGTGCTTACCGGAAGATCTTCAAAGGTCATCTCCTGCCGGCCAACTTTGGCCCGGCGCTTGAGGGCCCGCGGGGAGAATTGCCGGCCGCGCCGATCCATGGCGCTTCTTAATTCGTCCTTGGTGGAAAAACCCTTGTCGTAAAAGAAAACCAGCACCGCTATAGTTGTCTGGGTCTCGGTGTTCTCTAATGTTGGTGCCGGGCGGCCGGTGGCCGGCGGCTGGGCGTTGCCGGAGGAAACTAAAAGCCAAGATGTCGCGCCCGCCCATAACACAAATTTAAATAAAGTGTTCATCTTTTTGCTCCATGAATTTCAACTTATTTGACTATCGCTTATACCCGATCTGGCGCAGAAGCTCTTTTCGCCACTTGACGCCATCCTCGTCCTCCACCCCCTTGGGAGCAGAGCCGTCTATCACCCCCATAATCCCCCGCCCCTGTTCGCTTTCGGCGATGATCACCTGGCAGGGATTGGCGGTGGCGCAGAAGATCCGGCAGACCTCGGGGCAGTTCTTTATGGCGTTGAGGACGTTGATGGGATAGGCGTCCTTTAAAAAGATGATGAAGCTGTGGCCGGCCCCGATCGCCTTGGCGTTTTCGATAGCCAGCTTGACCATCTCATCGTCCGTTCCCTCATGTCTGATAAGGCAGGCGCCGGAGGCCTCGCAGAAGGCCACCCCGAATTTTATCCCGGGGACGGAGGAGACCAGTATCTCGTACAGGTCCTCTACCGTCTTGATGAAGTGCGACTGGCCCAGGATGAAGTTGATATCCTCCGGCTTTTTGATGGTGACGAGTTTTGTTTCCATCGGGGCTCCTTTTGGATAAAATTCAGGCACGGTCCTTTGCCGTGCCTTAAATTTTATAGCTTGATATTGAGTTTCTGCAGGATCCTCTCGAAATCAGTGGCCGAATAATACTCCACCTCGATCTTTCCCTTGTTCTTGCCCTGGGGCACTATCCGGACCCTGGTGCCGAATGTTCTCTGGATCTCGTTCTGGATGTTGGTCAAATGCTGGTCCAATTGCCGGGGCGTTTTAGCGCCCGAAGATTTGGCGGCTTTGATCGGCTCTCCCTTAGCCAGACTTTCCGCCTCCCTTACCGACAGGCCCTTTGATATTATGATTTGGGCCAGAGCCAGCTGCTTCCTTTTGTCGCTGACCGTCAGCAGGGCCCGGGCGTGCCCGGCGGTCAGTTTATCGTCCTCCAGCATCTTCTGGATCTCATCCGGCAGGGCCAGCAAACGCAGGCTGTTGGCCACGGTGGATCTCTCCTTGCCCACCTTCCTGGCCAGTGCCTCCTGGGTCAGGCTGAACTCCCTGGCCAGCCGCTCATAGCCCCGGGACTCTTCGATGGGATTGAGGTTCTCCCGCTGGATGTTCTCTATCAGCGCGATCTCCAGGGCCTCCTGGTCGCCGGCCTGGCGGATGATGGCCGGGATCTTCTCCTGGCCCAGCTTCTGGCAGGCCCGCAGGCGCCGCTCCCCGGCGATCAGCTCGTATCCGGCGCCGCTGCGGCGGACGATCACCGGTTCGATGACCCCCTTCTCCCTGATGGAGTCCATCAGTTCGGCCAGCTCGGCCTCCCGGAAAGAGCGGCGGGGCTGGAAGCGGTTGGGCTTGATCTCGGACAGCTTTAAAAATCGCTCGATGCCCTCGGGATGCGGGATGGCCGGTGCGGCTGTCTTCTTGGCCGGGATCAGGGCCGACAGGCCCTTTCCCAGGCCTCTTTTCTGTGCGGTCATGGGGGTCTCCAATATTCTGATGTGTCGGGATTATTTCCAGCTTAAAATGAATTCGGTGTGGGGATCGCCGCTGGCCAGAGACCTGGTGGTCTCCACCGCCACCTCCTTGCAGCCGTGGATCTCTAGGGAGCGCTGGATCCAGCCTCCGATGCGCGACTCTATCAGGTGGTGGGCCTCGGGAAATTCGGTCATGTGCAGGACCGCCCGGCTGTAGGTGGAGGATTTGAGCTCCATTTTGCTGGGCTGGTAGTAGGTGGTCATCAGCAGGCTGGCCCGCTTGATGAAGAAGCTGACCGAGGTCATTTTGACGAAGGCCTTGTATACGCCTTTAAGGGCATAGTCGGCGCTGAAGCGCCCCACCTCCCAGGCCCCTTTGGGATCGTTGTCATAAAAAAGCTCGCACAGGGATGCGGTGGGCTCTAGGTAGCATTCCTTCAAGGGATACCACCGGTTGATCTTGATGGCGTTGGCCTCCTGGTACAGCGCCGCTGCCTCGGAGTTCAGCGATTCCAGCCACTTGTTAAGGCCCTCCTGGCCGAATTTGCTTTCGATGAAGATCGGCAGCACCGCCAGTGCGGTTCCCTTTACGTTCATGGATACTCCTCTATCGGTATTCCTGAGATACTATGGTGATCCGCCCGGGGTAGGTGATCTCGCCCAGCGGGGTGCTGACCCTGGGCTGGGCGTCTATGGCCAGACGGCTGATGTCGCTCTGGGCCCCGCCCAGGGCCAGGGCCAGGTTCAGCAGGTCGTTGTATCCCTTCTCCCCGAAGAACTCCACCAGGTCCAGGCTGATCTGCAGCGGGATGACGGCCGACTGTCCGGTGCCGGGGATCTCGATGGGTTGCGCGATATTGCCGGAGACGGTGGGCTTGTCGTCTATCAGCAGGCGCCATTCGAAGCTGGTCAGGGTGGAGCTGGTCTGGGGCGAGCCTCCGGTGCCGTCGTTGGGATTGAGCGCCTCGATGTTGAGGGTGAACCCGGCCGGCAGTTTCTTATTGCGGTAGGCCGCCATCAGGTTGATCCCGTCCAGCAGGGTGAAGTCCCCTATCTTCTGCTTGCCGGCAACGGCGATCCCCGACACCGTGAAGCCGGTCACCCCGGCCACCTTGAACTTCAGGCGCTGCAGGTTGGACAGCGCCCCGGCCATCTGGGTCAAGGTGGCGCAGCCCGGGAGGAGTACCAGCAGGGCCGCCATTGCGGCCATTAAACGAAGGCCGGAAAATGGTCTGTTATTCATCTGGGCTCTCTTTCTGAAAATGATCTATTTGGCGCCCCTCCGGGCGGCCACCTCTTTGGCCAGGGCCAGGTAGCTCTGGGCGCCGCTGGAGTTGACGTCATATAATATGATCGGCTTGCCGTGGGACGGGGCCTCGGCTATCCGGACGCTGCGGGCGATGAAATTCTCGTAGACCTTTTCCGGAAAGTGCTTTTTTATCTCCCCGGCCACCTGCTGGGCCAGGTTGAGGCGGGAATCGAACATGGTCAGCAGGATGCCCTCGATGTCCAGTTCCGGATTGAGGCCGTTCTTCACCAGGTCGATGGTGTTCAGCAGCTGGCCCAGGCCCTCCAGGGCGTAGTATTCGGCCTGAATGGGGATCAGCACCGAGTCGGCCGCGGTCAGGGCGTTGATGGTCAGCAGGCCCAGCGAGGGCGGGCAGTCTATCAGGATGTATTTGTACCTGTCGCGCAAGGCTTCCAGGTGGGGCTTTAAAAGGTTCTCCCGACCCTCCATTCCCACCATCTCCACCTCGGCCCCGGCCAGGTCTATCTGGGACGGCGCCAGATGCAGCTTGTCCAGCTGGGTCCGGACGATTATGTCATTGATGGGCACCTCATTCAACAGCACGTCGTAGATGCCGCTTTCCACCGTGCTTTTGTCTATGCCCAGCCCGCTGGTGGCGTTGGCCTGGGGGTCGATGTCCACCAACAGGGTCGGCTTCTCCAGCACGGCCAGCGAGGCCGCCAGGTTGATGGACGAGGTGGTCTTTCCCACGCCTCCTTTTTGGTTGACCAGGGCGATGATGCGCGACATTGAAACGCTCCTAAAATAGCCTGATTGGGGATGCCGATAAGTTGGTTGGCAAACTGATATGATAATATAGCCTGCCGGCCTTTGTCAAGGAAAACCGAAAAGCCGCAAGACCTCGAAAAATCGTTAAACCTCAAATAAAGTATTGACTTATGACCGCAATTATTATAGCATATATCCAAGCGAAAGCCCAGCATCTAATAATTTGAAAGGAATCACAATGAAAAAGACAGCACTGGTCCTGTTGGCCCTGATCACGGCCCTGGTTTTCAACCTTCCCCAATACTGTTCCGCCCAGGGACTATCCTTGGGGATCAAGGGCGGGGTGAACATGGCCAGTTTTACCGGAGATAGCTTAACCAATCCCGAAAGCCTTACCGGTATTGCAATTGGCGGCTATGCGACCATTGGCCTTCTACCCAACATCGCAATTCAACCGGAAATTTTTTATTCTCAAAAAGGCTGCAAGGAATCGGGTGATTTTTTAGGCACTCCGATTGAGCTCACAACCCGTATTAATTACCTGGAAATACCTGTTTTAGCGAAAATATCATTTGGGGCTATTGTAAAACCGTACATTCTGGCGGGCCCATATTTTGCCACCAAGATTGGCGCCACCCAAGAAATAACTGTTAGTGGCGTTTCCGTCTCCGGCGATATTGATGATTTTGTAAAAAGTTCCGATATGGGACTGACCTTCGGGGCCGGGGTGCAAACCCCTGTCAAGTTGTCGGTCGAAGCCCGTTATTCCATGGGCCTAAGCTCTATAGATGACAGCGACTGGAATTTAGACATCAAGAACACTAATATTTCTCTATTGGTAGGTTTCGCACTGTTCTAAAATTTGGGAACAATAAGCCCCGGCTTAACGCCGGGGCTTTTAACAACCCATAACCAGGAGTTAAACATGAAAAAAGGCCTCTTGGTAATTTTGATACTGGCATCGTTCTCTGCTTTGTGTTTTGCTCAAATGGCCACCTTCGGGCTGAAGAGTGGGATGAATATATCTAATATTTACGATACTGAAGGTGATGGGCCCGATTCCAGGTTTGGTTTTATCGGTGGGGCTTTTTGTGATTTTGATTTCGTCTCTTTTGGCATCCAACCCGAAGTATTGTTTTCCCAAAAAGGATGGAAATATGACATTGGATGCAGATATAATTATTTTGAAATCCCTGTTTTAATAAAAATACCACTGACCAAAAAATTCAGGGTCAGTCCATATTTAGGGCCAGCGGCAAATTTCTTGCTTAATGCAAAAGTTTTTGATTTAGATATGAGCCAATACGTCGTCAGTCCTGATATTGGACTTGTTTTAGGTGCCGAAATAAAAACAAAACATAAAGTTTCTCTGGATATACGATACACCAGAGGATTACGCAAGATTATTAAAGATGAACCCTACGAAAGTTATGATATTAAGCACTCTGTTTTTTCTATTATGCTTGGTCTGCATCCGTAATGAGGTTTAAACAGATAAAAAGCCCCGGGGTATCCCCGGGGCTTTACGTTTAGCCATTATTCCATTATTACTTGCAATACCTTTTCGTGATCTGAAAGATCCTCAAAGGCGTGGTCCGCTCCGTGGGCCAGCAGTTCTTTGGCCGAACTTCGGGCCGTCCCCACCCCAATGGTTTTGGCTCCCAAGTGCCGGCCGCATTTTATGTCATGCTCGGTGTCGCCGATGATAACGATCTGCTTCCCGGAAAAGCGCTGCCCGGTAATTTCAAAGGACCGTCTTACCGCAATATCGGCCAGCTCTTTGCGGACCGAGGAATCATCGGCAAAGGCCCCGAAGGAGAAATATTTCCACAGGTCCAGCGATCCCAACTTCGCCCGGGCCCCCTTTTGTATGTTGCCGGTCAGCAGGCCCAACAGAACCGGCTGCTTGATCAGCTCCTCCAATAAATTGATGACACCGGGATAGATCTTCTTTTCTGCCTCTGCGGGAAGCTCTCTCTTTATTCCTTGGGCATAAATATCAAGGGCCTTGTTCACCAATTCATCAGTGCAGGATACTCCGGCCTCGGCCATCAATTCCCGGACGATCATGGGATCGGTCTTGCCGTCGAATATCCAATTATCTATCGGGCCGGCGGTGCCGAAGGTATGGATCAGGCCCTGCTTGAAGACCCTTTTGGGGGTGGGCCCGCAATGCACCAGGGTGCCGTCTATGTCGAAAAGGACCAGGTGGGTGTATTTCATCAGAACGTTATGCCCAGGTATTGTTCCTGCCTAAGGTATATTCTAGTGTTACTGAGGGTTTGTTGTAAATGTTCACTATAGTACACGTTGGATTCATATCCATTGATAAATTTTTCTTCCACAAAGATTCCTTTCCAGAAACGAATCTTTAGGGACATCTGGGCATTTATATTGGTTCCCGATTTGTTGTCAAAAATATTCTCTGCTCCCAGATTACCGGAGATAAATTTTAAAGGTACCCAAGTGGCACTAATCCCGAGTGCGATGTTTGACGAACCTTGAAGTTTTAACCGTGGAATTATTGAGAGATTTTTATTTATATTATAAACATAACCCAAATTAATATTTAAATGTTTGCCATTTGTATAAGAACTGTAATAGGCTTCGGTAAAAAGACCATTTTGCAAGGAGCTATCAAACGGGACCTTCCACCTTACCGAGTATGAATAAATGTGCTTAGATAAGTGTTTGCTCCATTCCAGTTCTGTCTCTAAGTTCTTTCCCCAGCCAAAGGCCCATTGGCCTCTCTGGTCGTTTGGTTCATACATTACGGTGCTCCTTTTCCATGGTAGAGGAAAGGCCCCTTGAGTGTAAAGCGATCGGTGCATCAATATGGGGATATCGGCGGCAATCCCGCTGACCGCATCCTGCGCCAAAAGGGATGAAACCGGCAACGCTAATAGCAAGAATATAAAAAAAGGGTTTTTCATAAGGCTAGTTGTGTTTTTAAATGGGTTTTTATTCTTTCCTTATTATAACTATTTTTCGGTCCTTGTCGCCCGCTCCTGGCTCCTGGCGCAATTCACCCTCCAGGGTCCCCCCCAGCCTATGGATGATCTCTCCGGCCGCCTCGATCTCCTGGCCGGCCTTGCTGGATTTGTAGGCCAGCAGTTTTCCGCCGACCCTCAGGAACGGAAAAGATATCTTAACCAGCTCCTTGAGCTCCGCCACCGCCCGGGCGGTGACGAAATCATACCGATTCAAAAGATTTTTGTCCTTCTGGACCGCCTGGGAATGCTGGGCGATCACCACAACCTCGGGCAACCCCAGCTCGGTGACGGCCAGCTCCAAAAAGCGGGCCTTTTTCTGGGTGGCCTCCAGGCAGGTCAATTTTATCTCCGGCAGGCATATCTTTAAGGGAATGCCGGGAAAACCACCGCCCGGGCCCAGGTCCATCACTTCGGCCGAGGCCTTCGCCGCCAATGCCGGCAGGGCGGTCAGCGAGTCCAGTAGATGATTGGCAAAAAGATTGTCAATGTCCCGCCGCGAGATCAGGTTTACTTTGGCATTCCATTGCCTTACCAGAGCCTGAAACTGAAACAACTTCTCCATCTGCTCCTGGCTCAGCGTCACGCCCAAAGCCTGGACGGCCTGGCCTATCTTTTGTGATTCAAGATCGTTAATAATCATTCTCCTGTTAATGGCACGCGAATGACACGAATCATCCGGATTTGCACGGTACTGTTTTTTCAGGGTCATTGCGAGACGACAAAAAAGCTTTTCTGACGAAGCAATCTGTTTCTATCGGTTAATAAAGAAAGCACCGGTCCATTCCACCTCCATCTTTATTATACCAAACTTTATCAATAAATTATTAATAATATTTCTTGATTTTAACTCCGTCAAGTTGTATCCTTATCCTGAAACCAAGGGGGTGATGAAATGGTGAAACATATCGTAATGTGGACCTTCAAGGACTATGCCGACGGCCGGGGCAAGGATGAAAATCTAAAGCTGGCCGCCCAGATGTTGGCCGGGCTCAAGGACAAGATCGACACTGTGCGCTTTTTGGAGATCGGGCATAATGTCAACCCCTCCGACGTGGCCTATGATCTGGCGCTATATTCGGAATTTGACGACCAGGCCGGACTGGATGTCTACCAGAAGCACCCCGAGCACCTTAAGGCCATGGGCTTTTTGGGAAGGGTGCGCCAGCAGCGGGTGGTGGTTGATTATAAAGTGTGAGGATCATGGATAACTTCCAAAACAGGCGATTTCTTTTCTCCGCTATTCTGGGCCAGGACAAGCTCAAGTACGCCTACCTGGCCAACATCGTCAATCCCAAAATAGGCGGGTTGCTGATCAGCGGGCCCAAGGGCACCGGCAAGAGCACCATCGTCCATTCGGTGGAGTCCATCCTGCCGGATGGCCAGGCGGTCGACGGCTGCATCTTCAACTGCCATCCCGAAAAGTCCCAGGATTTCTGCTCGCTGTGCCGCGAAAGGCCGGACCATCCGGCCGCTACCCGGAAGATGAGGATAATAAACCTTCCCCTGAGCTGCACCGAGGACCGGCTGATCGGGAGCATAGACATCGAAAAACTCCTGAAGACCGGCCAGAAGGTTATCCTGCCAGGCATCCTGGGCCAGGCCAACGGCAACATCCTATACGTGGACGAGGTCAACCTGCTGCCGGACCATCTGGTGGACGACATCCTGGATGCCGCCTCCACCCACTGGAACACCATCGAGCGCGAGGGCATCTCGGTCTCGCATCCGGCCGATTTCGTGCTGGTGGGCACCATGAATCCCGAGGAGGGCGACCTCCGTCCCCAGATACTGGACCGCTTCCCGCTGTGCGTGAAGATCGAGACCATCAAGGACCCCGCCATCCGCTCCCGAGTGGTGCAGAACAACCTGCAGTTCGAGAATGACCGGGAGGCCTTCCATGAAAAGTTCGCCGGACAGCAGGAGGCCACCGGAAAACAGATCCTCTCCGCCCGGGAGCTTCTGCCCCAGGTGACGGTCTCTCCGGAGATGATAGATTCGGTGGCTTCCTCCTGCGCCGCCCTTAAAGTTGACGGCCAGCGGCCCGACATAGTGATAATCAAGACCGCCCTGACCCTGGCCGCCCTCAACGGGCGCAGCGAGGTCATTTCCAGCGATATCCTGCTGGCCTCCGAGCTGACCCTGATCCACCGCACCCGGGACGGCGGACTGCTGGAGCCGCCCACCACCGATGAAATAATGGATAATTTCCATAAAAACCTGCCCAGGGACAAAGAGCCGGTCCAAAAAACAACGGCCAAACAGAAGATCCAGGTTGCCGTTCCCTCCGACCAGCAAGGTGTAAAAAAAAACGGCAATCCCTAGCTGAAAAATTTCTGGATCTCTCCAAAAAGATACTGCCTTTCAGAAAAAAGAAAAGACCGGTCATCCTTCTCCGCCCCCAGGCTCAGGACCAGGCGGCCCCGGTTTTGTTCCAGGAGCCGCCCGGCACCTTCAGCCAGCTAAAAAAAGCCTTCTTCAAATTCCTCAACAAAATAAGCCGCTTAAAGTCCAGGACCGTCCGCGGCAGCAAGAAACGCCGGTCGGTCATCAGCGACCGGTCCGGCCGCAACATCAAGATCGTCCGCTTCCGGGCCGGGGAGAACACCCTGGCCCCGCTGCAGACCGTGGTCAGCTCCCTGATAAGCGGCAAATATTCCCTGTCCCGGAAGGAATTCAGCATCGGGCCCGGCGACTTCGTGGGCTGGGAGAAGCTGGAGCGCCAGAGCATGACCCTGGTGCTGCTGGTGGACGTCAGCCGCTCCACCTTCCCCTTCATCAAGATCTTCGCCGAGATACTGGATTCCCTGACCGGATACTTCAAGCTGCACCAGGACCGCATCGGCCTGATCTCCCTGCAGGGCATGCAGGCCAAGATACTCAACCATCCCACCCACAACTACCGGGTGATCACCAAGGGGCTGATGGGCCTCAAGGTCCGGGGGGAGAGCCCGCTGGCCGACGGCCTGTTGAAGGCCCTGGCCATGGTCCGGCTGGAAAAGTTCCGCAAGCCCGGCTCCACCAACCTGGTCATCCTGCTCAGCGACGGCTATCCCGAGCCCCTGACCGCCCATTGCCCCGACATCTTCGATGAGCCGGCCTACCGGGAGACCATCCGGGCGGCCTCCCTGTACCGCCAGCAGGCCCTCTCCCTGCTGATGATAAATCCCTCCTTCCGCAACCAGGATCAGGCCAAATTCATGCCGGGCGAGAAGCTGTCAACCATCATCGCCCGGGAGAGCCGGGGGAAACTGATCAAGCTGTTCCGGGACCCCAATCTCAACCCGGCCGACCGCTACTACCCGCCCACCCGAAGCGAGATCAGGCAGATATTGAACGGCATCGAGGGGATGATGGGAAACAAAACAGGTTCCGAGCGGGAACGCAGCCTGGCGATATGAATATTCTTTCCTTCGCCGGGGCCGGAGCATATTAAAACCCCGGTCTTTTATGATATAATGTCGGCCTATGCCGAACAGACACCTTAAAGCCGATATGTGGCTGCTGCTGGCCACCTTCTTCTGGGGCGTCACCTTTGTGGCGGTCAAGGACGCCATGCTGTACACCTCCCCCCTGGTCTTTTTGGGGGTGCGATTCCTGCTGGCCGGGCTGGTGTTGCTGCCGTTCTGTTATACGGGATTGAAAAAACTTTCCCGGGAGGGCTGGCGCGACGGAATGCTGATCGGGATTTTTCTGTTTGCCGGGTTTGCCTTCCAGACCGTGGGACTGGTTCATACCACCGCCACCCGGTCGGCTTTTATCACCGGAATGTGCGTGGTGCTGGTGCCATCGCTCTCGGTCTTAATTTTGAAGACCAAAAGCGACGGCTGGCAGATACTGGGGGTGATCATGGCCGCCGCGGGGCTGTACTTTCTCTCCCGTCCCGAGGCCGGAGGCTTCAACCAGGGGGACCTGCTGACCGGCCTCTGCGCCGTCAGCTTCGCAGTGGAAGTGGTGCTGGTTCAGAAGTTCACCCAAAAACATCCCCCCCTGGACATGATCATGGTGCAAATAATAACCACCATTGTTCTTTCGGTCCTCTTCGTCGGCATTTTGGAAAAACCGCATTGGCACTGGTCACCAAGCCTGCTGCTGGACCTGGCCGTCACCAGCCTGCTGGCCACCGCCGGGGCGCTGGTCATCCAGTTCTACTGGCAGAGAAGGACCACCGCCACCAGGGCCGCCATCATCTATACCATGGAGCCCCTGTTTGCGGCGAGTTTTGCCTTTGTGCTTTTCGGCGAGAGGCTGCCGATGGCGGGATGGCTGGGGGCGGGCATGATCCTGGCGGGGACCCTCACCGCCGAACTGGGAAAATAATCCGGGAAATATATGAAAAAAATATTGCTGCTTTTCTTGATGCTGGTGGTGGTCCTCTCTTGGGGGATTGCTTTTGTGGCCATCAAATATCTGCTGGAGGTTCAGAAATTTTCGGCCATGGGGCTAACCGCTCTGCGGTATGTTCCGGCGGCGGCGATCGTCCTGGCTGTGATGCTGGTCTTTTATGGCCCCAAAAGGATGCTGGCGGTCTGGGGCAAAGAGTGGCGGGGCATCTTGCTGTACGGAATTACCGGCGTCCTGGGATATAATCTGGCCCTCAACTTCGGCGAGACCAGAATTGCAGCCGGAACCGCCAGCCTGATGGTCGGCCTCTCCCCCATCTTCACCCTGATCGCCTCCAAGCTGGCCCTGAGGGAAAAGATCACCGCCAGAAAACTGCTGGGGATAATCGTCTCCTTCGCCGGCCTGTTTGCGGTGGTGCGCTGGGGGACCAGTGACCCCATCAACTTCAACTACCTGTGGGGGGTGCTGATCACACTGGGTGCGCCGATATCCTGGGCAATTTACACCATCGTGGGAAAGCCCATGATGAGCCGGGAGGATCCCAGCCTGATAACCATGTCGGCCATATTGTGGGGCAGCCTGCCGCTGGTTTTTTTCATTCCGGGCAATCTGGCCCAGTTGCCGGCTCCGGCCTGGTGGGCGCTGGCTTTTCTGACCTTGGTGTGCACCATCTTCGGGTTCCTGGTCTGGTCCTGGGCCTTAAAACATACCGAGGCCGCCCGGCTGGGAGCGGTGGTATACTTGATACCCCTGGTGACCGTGCTGTCTGGCATCTTCCTGTTGGGGGAAAATTTGACCGCCGGACTGGTCATCGGGGGGATGATCCTGATCGGCGGGGTGGTGCTGGCCGAAACCTGATAAATATTCTCTTGACCGGGAATATCACCGGCAGTATACTGGTATATACGATGCTTTGTGACCGGAAAGTTAATATTTTAAGGAGAGATGAATGGCACGAAATATTTTGTGCTGGTTTGCTTTGCTGGTGTGGGGAATGGCTGGTGCCGAAAGTGTCGCCGCCAGGATCGGATCGGCCGGCGGGGCCGGAAATGGCAACCTGGTCATAGAGGTCGGGAGCATGAAGGGCATTGCCCAAAAGATCGACCGGATCAATGCCGAATTCAACCCCATGGTCAAGAACTTCAACGAATACACCAATAATCAGACCAAGAAACGCTCCATTAACATCAACCTTCAGGTCGCCAAGGAGAAGGCCCTGGCCCTTATGGGATCTTTCGCCGAACTGGGCGATGTCCAGTCCAAAAGCTACAGCGAATATCAGAATTATTACGATCCGGAGAACCTGCGGCAGAAGCTGGACATATTCAAAAAATATCTGGAGAGGGCGATCTCTTCCGAAAAACCGGAACCGGAGATCGTCAAGCTGCTGACCCAGCAGATAGAATCGCTGGAGAGCCAGCTGAGGAGCTCTGCTCAGCTGGACAGCACCCAGGCCTTGATATATGTGACCGTCAAGGAAAAGGGCTATGATAACAACCCCGGACAAACCAGCCCCCGGGATAAATATCTGCTGGGGTTGCTCTCTGCAATTCTGGCCCTGCTGCTTTTCTTCCTGGGGCTGCTGGCCGGTTGGATAAGGTGCCGGAAGAAGATAATTGCCGACCCCAATGTTTGATGCATCATTGCTGAAAAGGGCCTTCCTGCAGGAAGGCCCTTTTATCATTTTTGAGACCAACGGTTATTTAAAAACCAAAACATAGACCCAAAGCTCCGGCCAGAAACATATTGTTGACATCCAGCGGGCCGGAGTTGGGATCGCTATTGACCAGGAAACCGCCCTTGCCTTCTACCTGTAATCCGATGCCGGGGTTAAGATTGAACCTCACCCCCGGCCCGATGGCGACGAACGGGCTGTTCGATTCATAAATTGTGGCATCGTTATATTGGTTCTTCCAGATGATGGCTCCGGCCTCGGCTGTCAAATAAGGAGTGATCGCGGCTCCCGGAGCAAAGGTATATTTCCCCCAGGCTCCGGCAGCCATAATGGTCGTAAGGTACTCCTGGGAAGTGGCTCCGGCATTTTTGGCTCCGGCCTGCCCATACCCGCCCAGGACGCCTATCCCGATCTTTTCGGACAGATTGTATCCCACCTTCAGGCCGGCCAGGAATCCGATCTCACTGTCGTCGAGGTCCCCCCCCAGCAGCTTGATGCCGGCACCAAAGGGCTGCAGCTCATAACGATTGAGAGGCGAAGAGACCACACTGAAAGACATCGAGGTGATATTGCCGGCCCGATCGGTAGAAGTAACTATTATGTTATTTATTCCCGGGGTCAGTTTTAGGGGTTGAGAAAACCCGCCGTCATTTTGGGTTGATAATGCCTGCCCGTTGATGGTAACTACTGCTTTATACTCGCTCAGGCCGGCGACAAGAGTGGTAGCAGATGGAATTTTCTGATCGGGTCGCGGGTTTTTTATCTCCAGTTGCGGATTATCTAGCTTCCGGGATAGATACAACACCCGGCTGGGCCAGGGCTGGCCCTCAAATCCTATAGAATCTATCGCCGTCAATGACCAGTAGATCTTGTCGGTCTTTGGAGGAGCCATTTTAAAGCTGTCGCCGGACACAACGGCGTCAGCCAGTACCTCGTTCTGATCAACATCCTGCCAGACCAGGAGGTGGGCCTTAATATCAGCCGGCTTGCTCCAATGATAAGTGATGGAACGGGTCCGGTCCGGATTATAAAAGAAAGTATCATTGGCCGCCGGGGATCTGGGGAACGGCGGAGCCGGCAGGTCCACCGGGGGTTCCGGCTGCTGTCCGTAACGACAAAGGCACCCCTTGCCCGAAGGGACCTCCTTCTCCATGGAGCCGGCTGTCTGCCCCTGCCAGGATATATTGCTTTCCCAGACAGAGAGCAGGGCGGTCCGGTCGGGCTTTTGCTCCACGATGAATTCCGTGCCCCGGATGCCGGCCACTGCGGTGGGGGTGGTCACCGAAAAGCGTTCCCGGGTGTTCCGGAGCTTTGCCACCTTGGAGAGGGTGCGTCCGGTCAAAAGCTTGAGCTCGGTGTCTCCGGCCCCCTCCTTTTCGCTCCAGGACTGCTTGGTGATCACAACATCCGATCTGGGAAGCACCTTGATCCTGGTGCCGTTGTCGAAGGTGATCTCGGCCCGGCCCAGCGAGTCGGTCACCACCTCATCCTGTATGGTAAGCACCTGGTCCAGCACCGCCGGTTGCCAGCTGCTGATGCCTTGTTTGCGGGTGAAGACATTGCCCTGGATGTATGAAAGCCGGGCGGTC
This sequence comes from Candidatus Edwardsbacteria bacterium, assembly GCA_031082425.1. NCBI lineage: Bacteria > Candidatus Edwardsiibacteriota > Candidatus Edwardsiibacteriota bacterium. Next base: position 293,642 of record JAVHLB010000001.1, read on the forward strand.
CTGATCTTGGAAAGTATGGTGATCTCCACCCGGCGGTTCCGGGCCCGGTATTCGGCGGTCAGGTTGGGAACCAGGGGAAAAAGGTCCCCGTAGCCCTTGGCAACCAGCTGCGATGCCGGAATACGATGCCGGGAGATCAGGTAACGCCTGGCTGCTTCGGCCCGTTGCTGGGACAACCGCTGATTGGCTCGGGATCCCCCAACATTGTCGGTGTGTCCGGCAACCTCTATCTTGGCTCCGGAGTTCTTTAAAAATTCCGCCAGGGAATCCAGGGCCGGATAGGTTCTGGGGTCTATGCTGGCCCGTCCGGTGCGGAACTGGATGTTGGAGAATTCGAATTTAATGGCCTGCCCCCAGGACAGGCAGAAAGAAATCAGGACCAGTGCCGACATAATTATTTTTTTCATGACCATGTCCTCCAAATTATAACTGAAAACGAACACAATTATATTACAAGAAAATGCCCCAGATATCAAGTTGAAATTAATGGGCAGCAGGTTTTGCTTTCTTCAGGTGAATCAGCAGCATACTAATATCTGCCGGGGACACCCCCGATATTCTCGAGGCCTGGCCCAGGCTGAGGGGTTTAAGTCTCTGCAGTTTCTGGCGGGCTTCGGTGGAAAGGCCATAAACCAGAGCATAATCAAAGTCGTTCGACAGCACCATATTTTCCAGCCCCCTCATCCTCAGGGCCTCATCCTGCTGGCGTTTGGCATATCCGCCGTATTTAAGTTCCAACTCCACCTTTTCAAAAACCGTCCGGTCGTAATCCGGGCGATACTGGTCCAATGGCAGCAGATCATCGTAAGTCACCTCGGGACGTTTCAATAATTCGGCCAGGCTGGCTGGCTGGCTGATGGGCGAGGTTCCCAGTCGCTCAAGAATAGCATTGGCATCGACCGGCAGGGCTTTTTCCAGGCGAAGGCGCTGGATCTCGGCCTCCACCCTGCTCTGGGTTCTTTGGAAAGCGGTCCAGCTGTCCTCGGTGACAAGGCCCAGCCCATAGCCGTAAGCCAGCAGCCTCTGATCAGCGTTGTCCTGGCGCAATAACAGCCGGTATTCGGCCCGGGAGGTGAACATCCGGTATGGCTCCTCGGTTCCCTTGGTGACCAGGTCATCTATCAAAACGCCGATATAGGCCTGGTCTCTTCGCAGAATGAAGGGATCGCTCCCCAAAACCTTTTGAGCGGCATTGATCCCGGCCATCAGCCCCTGGGCCGCGGCCTCCTCGTACCCCGAAGTGCCGTTGATCTGGCCGGCCAGGTACAGTCCGGATATCAGTTTGGTCTCAAGGGTGGGAAACAACTGGGTGGGAAAAACAAAATCATATTCTATGGCGTAGCCCGGCCGGGTTATTTTAGCATTCTCCAGGCCTTTTATTGAACGGATCATCTTCTCCTGAACTTCCTCGGGCAGGGAGGAAGAGATGCCGTTAAGGTACAGCTCATTGGTATTGAGGCCCTCGGGCTCGATAAAAACCTGATGTCCCTGGCGCTCGGAGAAGCGAACCACCTTGTCCTCGATAGAGGGACAATATCTGGGGCCGATGCCCGTTATCCGGCCGGAGTAAAGGGCCGAGCGGGAAAGATTGTCCCGGATTATCTGGTGGGTTACGGGGTTGGTGTAGGTGAGGTAGCAGGGAAGCTGAAGCAGCGCCGGCCAGACCCTTCTTTTCTGATCGGTGCGCTGGTTGATGACCTCGTAAATCCTGGTCTGCTGGGAGAAGGGGAGCGGGTCGGGGTCGCCGGGCTGTTCGGACATTGCGGAAAAGTCTACGCTTTGAGAATTAACCCGGGCCGGGGTTCCGGTCTTAAGCCGGCCCATCTCCAGTCCGGATAATTTTAGAGAATCTGATAATTTTCGGGCCGGGAATTCCCCCGCCCGGCCGGCCGGGAAGGACCGGTCTCCTATATGGATCAGACCGTTAAGAAAAGTGCCGGTGGCCACGATCACTGCCTGGGCAAAAAACTCCTGGCCGCTTTCGGTCCGCACGCCGGTCGCATACTTTTTACCGGACCGCTCCTCTAATATAATATCATCAACCAAGGCCTGCCGCAGCTCCAAATTCGGCAGGTTCTCCAGAAGATGCTTGGCTTCGGCCGAATAAAGCGGCCGGTCACATTGAGCCCGGAGAGACCAGACAGCAGGCCCCTTGCCTTTGTTCAGCATCCGGAACTGTATCCCCGACAAGTCGGCCAGCCGGCCCATAACGCCGCCCAGAGCATCGATCTCTTTTACCAAATGGCTCTTAGCCAATCCGCCGATTGACGGATTGCATGACATCCACCCGATGCGGTCCAGGGTGATGCTGAATAGAGCAGTGTTCAGCCCCATGCCGGTGCAAGCCACCGATGCCTCTATGCCGGCATGGCCCCCGCCAATGATTATAATATCAAAGGTTTTGTCCATAAATTAATAATATTTATAATACAAAGCGACACAATAAGTTAGATGCAATCATAAAATATCTGAACTATACCTGAACCATGATAACATATTGATTGTCTAATATCAATATCAATGTTATAATTATGTTTGGGAACCTTATTAATAATGGGCAACTCTAATGTAATATTACAAGCAATAACTGGCAACCAACCCGTAATTTATAAGGAGGTTCATAAAATGAAGAAATTCATCATGCTTTTGCTGCCGATCTTAACTTTTTCTCTGGCCTTGACCACATTAGCTTTGGCCGAAGAGGGCGACAGCCTGAAGGTGAAAAATGAGATCAAAACCAAAAACCAGGGCGAGGAGATCCAATTGAGGGTTCGCACTGAAGAGGGCCAAAAGGGACAGGGCGAAATGATCCAGACCAGAACCAGGGAAGAGAAGAAACTGGCCGAGGGAGATTCTGTCGAGGCAAAGGAACAGAACAAGGTCCGCACCCAGAATAAAGGCCAGGACCAGAAGATCCGCACTCGCACCGAGGAAGGCGACAAGGGCCAGGGCGAAATGACCCAGACCAGATATCGTGACGAGGATGGGGATGGTATATCCGATTCCACCCAGACCAAGGAGCAAACCAGAACCCGTACCCGAAAAAAGGACGGAAAGGATGATGATATGACCCCCAAGGGCGGGGCCAATGGCAAGAAGGGCAGCAGCACAACCACCGGGCGGGGACGGTAGATCGGCACTTAATAATGAAGCGCAGGACTTAATTTGCCTGCGCTTTTCTTGCTTTGTGGCATCATATTTAAGGAAGACGAATCATGAGGAATTTACAATTCTATATTACCGGGATAATCACAATAGTTTTATCAGGAACCTTGTTTGCTCAGTTCAAAGGAAGCATCGGGGTGAGCGGCGAATACGATAGCAATGCCTATAATGATTCCTATGGAGGAGGCAGCATGGTCGGAACCGCCTTTCTAGACCTCACCTCAGATATTGACATGAAATTAGCCGGGATGGTGCTGGGAGCTGATTATTCCGGCAGCTACAGCGCCTACCTCAGCTATCTGGGCATCAATCAAAACGACCATTTGCTGAAAATGATCCTGTGGCGGAATTTGGGAAAAGATGGTTTCGTTGGTTTGGGTGGCGCTTATAGCCTTCAATTCAATGCTGCGGACCGCTCGGCTTATGATACCAATAATTTTAAAGTTATCGGCGAGACAAAAATATATATTGCTCAACCGGTGCTGTTAAAAGCGGACGGGGCCCTGGGGAGATATCAATATAAGAATTTGCCAAAATATGACTTTGATCAATCAATAGCAAACCTATCTATAAATTTATTTCTTCCTACCCGGAGCGGTTTGACAATTTTAGCAGGATATAAAAAGTACGATTTCTCTCCATTGCCTGCCGACAGCCAGGTTCCAGTGAATATTACCAACCTGTCGCCGGGTTGCCGTGTTAGCCAGGGGTTTGGATCAAATGTCGGCCTTTCCCTGGAATACTCTTATTTAACAAACCAGGTGACCACCGCTGATCCTTATTACATGCCCGATACTTTGCTGAACGAGGTGAATGATTATTTTGATTATTCCGGCGGCCGGGTGGGGGCAAAAATAACTTTAAAACTAGAACCCGCCGGGAAAGTGGCCCTTTGGACCAACCATACCAGCAGAAGTTATGACAAGCTTGACGCCTATAGCCTTCCGGCAGCGGATAATGCCAGCATACTGACCAGACAAAGCTTGGGGACCGTCCGGCTGGATCGAGAGACTGTTTTGGGAATAGACTACACCGCTCCGTTATCAGAAGGCGCAAACAGCCTAGATTTGGAGGCGGGGGTTAGCTATGCCAACAATTCATCCAACGATCAACTCTATAATTATAAAAAACTCCTGGCATATGCTGGGATTAACTATAATTTTTAAAAGGGCACAGCCATGAAAAGGAACAAAAAGCTGTTGGGGGAAATAATGATGACCCACGGGTTCATCTCGGTGGAACACATAATCCAGGCCAGATATAAACAGATCAACGATTCTTCAAAAAAGATCGGGGAGTGCTTGGTAGAGATGGGATGCATTAACCGACAACAGTTGGCGTATGCCATAAGGGAGCAAAACCCGGAGCAAAGATAAACACGGTTCCCGAATACGGAATGTTTCACGTGAAACATTCCCCAGATAACACAAACCATTAACGTTCAACTCTCCTGCAAACCAGGCCGCAGGAGAGTTGTTGTTCCACGTGAAACAACCCCAAAATCAAATTCCGGCAAATACTATTTTTACATAGCTTTTAAGCGGTTGTGATTTTGCCCGGCTTCCGATGATGTTCCCGAGGTATTTTTATCGTTGATTTTTTTCAACGGGAGATATACAATTCATGTGGGGCTGCCGTGTGTCAAAAAATAATCTATTAAATAAAGGAGGAGGTTATGAGAATGGGGTTTATATTTACCGGCGTCTTTTGGGGGGTGGTGCTTATCCTGATAGGTTTGGGCGTGATAATCAATGTGGTATTCGGGATAAAGATACCCGTCTTCAGGACCTTATTTGCCTTGTTCCTGATCTACCTGGGCCTTCAGATGTTGACCGGGATCTCTCTTTGGAACAAAAGCAAAAAAACAGCAGTATTCGAGGAAAAGACCGTCGAAGTTACCACGGCCTCAGACAAGTACGATGTGATCTTTGGCAAGGGGGAGATCGACCTTTCCGGCATAGAGCTTAAGGATCAGAATGTTAGGGTGGACATCAACACCATCTTCGGCGGGTCGGTAATTAAGATCGATCCCGCCGTTCCCACCAAGATCGTCGCCAGTTCGGCCTTCGGCGGGGTCCATCTGCCGGACGGCAATGTGGTGGCCTTCGGTCAATACACATATAAAACAGACAATTTTAAAAGTTCGGAGAGGCACCTGCTGATCCATGCAACGGTGGTTTTTGGCGGCATAGAGTTCGTTGCAAAACAATAGTGCTGTTTTAAAGATATCACCAAATTATTTACTTGAAATTTTATTCATCATCTGGTAATCTATGATACGTATCTAAGGCATTAATTAAACGGGAGCGGGCGATGGATATCAAAAAGACGCTTTTATCGGAAGATAAGCTGAAGCCATTGTTTCAAGATCCTCTAAAACTGGTTTTCGGAAGAAATTTCACCGATCACATGTTCACCATGGAATATACCATTGATAAGGGCTGGCATAATGCCGAGATAAAGCCCTATCAGCCATTGATGCTTGATCCCGCCGCCAATGTTCTTCACTATAGCCAGGAGGTTTTCGAAGGTCAAAAGGCCTATAAGTCCCCCAAGGATGAGATTCTATTGTTTCGGCCACAGGAAAACGCCAAGCGCATTAACCACTCCCTTAAAAGAATGTGCATGCCGGAGATCCCGGAGGAGATATATTTACAAGCGGAGTGCGAGTTGTTGAAACTGGAGGAACGGTGGATCCCCACGGCCGTGGGGGCCTCTTTATATATCCGCCCGGCGGTCATCAGCACCGAGGCCGCGTTGGGGGTAAAACCCGCCGATAGGTATCTTTTCTTCATCATCCTTTCTCCGGTGGGTCCGTATTTTCAGGAGGGTTTCAACCCGGTGGGGCTTTGGGTCAGCGACAGCTACACCCGGGCAGCCCAGGGCGGCACCGGCGAAGCCAAGACCGGCGGGAATTATGCCGGCACCCTGCTGGCTTCCAAAATTGCCAAGGACAAGGGCTGCAGCCAGGTATTGTGGCTGGACGCAGTGGAGCACAAATATATCGAAGAAGTGGGGGCCATGAATATATTTTTCATAATCGACAACAAGCTGGTAACCCCAAAACTCTCCGGAAGCATCCTGCAGGGCATCACCCGCAAATCGGTGCTCCAGATAGCCGAGGACCTGGGGATCGTTCCCCAGGAACGGCAGATCCCGATCGACGAACTGATAGAGGGCATCAATAACAAAAAAGTTACCGAGGCTTTTGGCGCCGGCACCGCGGCGGTGATAAGTCCGGTGAGCAGGATAAATTATAAAGACAATGAATATGTCATCTCACAAGAAACGGGGCCGTGGGCAAAAATATTCTTCGATACCCTGACCGGGATACAATACGGGGAAAAAGAGGACAAGTACGGCTGGGTTTACAGGGTGAAGTAATTTAATAAACGATAAAAAGAGCGAAGACAGCAGGGTCTTCGCTCTTGATTTATAACAATGATCGATATATGAAAAATTTAAAATACGCAATAAAATTAGGCGCGTTGCTTATGGTGCCTTCTATCTGCCAAGCAAGGGGCCTAAAAGATGTACCAACTCCCTCCGGATATGCGCGGGTGCAATATGCCGACAGCTCGTATTCTGGCTGGATTCAGAGGCTTCCGATAAAAGATGACGATGTTATCTTGGGATACGATGGGGAGCCGGTCATTTCGTCCTTTTACAGCGTTCTGGCGGTGGTTGATATGCCAATGCTGTTCAGCCGGGACCTGGAGCAGTGTGCGGACTGGTGCTTCAGGTTCCGGGCGGAGTATTTTAAACAGACCAAAAGGCTGAAACAACTCTACCTTTTTGATTATAACGGAAAACGTAGGTACTACCGGGATAGCGGCCAGACATACAAGGGGTTTCTAAGATGGACCATGGGCAACGCAAATTCCTATTCCTTGAAAAAGGGTTGCCGAACGGTTGCGGAGACAGATTTGCGGCCGGGGGACATGCTGGTGCAAAATCAAACCGGAGGGGTGGGACATGTTTCGGTGGTGATGGATGTTTGCCGGGATGACAAGGGGAACGAGCGCTATCTTATAGGCTACAGTTTTATGCCGGCCCAGCAGTTTCACATAGAAAGAGCCGGGGGCGACAAGGGAAAGAAAGGCTGGTTCTCGATACCGGAATACAGACAATACCTAAGGCTTTATTTGGATTTTGGGGACCCGATATATAAAAGATTCTAATTTCCCTCTTGACAAAAGGGGGTAAATTTTGTATATTTATGTAAGTTCTTACTTAATTTATTACCCAATATGGAGATCCGCCGTGACCGAATTGATAAAAAGACTGGGCGAACTGGCTGCGGCCAGCCGCATTAAGCGATTGGGTGAAAGCCTGATGCACGATGTGGGGCAGGTGTATAAAGAGCAGGGGCTTGATTTTGAACCCAAGTGGTTCCTGATCTTCTATCAACTGACCCGGCAACCGGCGATGTCGGTTACCGAGCTGGCCAGGGAGGTGGGCATCACCTATCCGGCGGTCAACCAGCTGGCGGCCGAGATGGCCAGAGCGGGGTTGGTGGATTCGATGGGCGACCCAAAGGACAAAAGGAAAAGGCTTATATCCTTGACCGAAAAGGGCCGGTCCCTGATGACCTCCATAAAACCGTTGTGGAAGGTCATTGAAACAAGCACCTCTGAATTGCTGGGAGAACTGGATTGTAATTTTCTGCAAATGATCGGTCAGATAGAGGATGCCCTGGAACATAAAAGCATGTATCAACGGGTAGCGGAGAAAATAAAAAGCCGCCAGTATAAGGAGGTCGATATCGTTGAATTCAAAACAAAATATAAAGAACCCTTTTATCAGTTGAACCAGCAGTGGTTGGAGGAATACTTCACCGTTGAGCCGGCTGATGAAAGCCTGTTGTTGCACCCAGAGGCCAATATCATCAAGCCCGGAGGAAAAATATTGTTTGCCGTCATTGGCGGAAAAGCAATCGGCACCGTGGCCCTTATAAATAAAGGAAAAGGCAAATACGAGCTGGCCAAATTGGCGGTAGCCCCGGAATTCCGGGGAAGAATGGTGGGCAAAAAACTGGTCTTGGCCGCAATCAAAGAATCTACGGCCCTAAAGGCAAAAATATTGCTGGTCCGTACAAATCCCAGATTGGACTCGGCTAATCGGCTGTACCGCAGCATGGGCTTCAAATATTCCGGAAACGACCATAGTGGCGACTATCAGCGGTCAACGATCGTATTGACCCTCACCCTAAAATAATCACAATCGAAGGAGCAACAAACATGATGCGAAAAACATTTTTTCTCATTTTGATCGCAGTAATGTTGCCGGGGCTGGCCCCGGCCCTGCCGGCAACACAGACAGCTATTGACAAGGCCATCAGAAAATCGGTGGTCGACTCGGTTTCCAAACTGCTGGCGGATAACTATGTTTTCCCCGACAAGGCCAAGGCCATGTCGGCATTACTGCGGAAGAATCTCAAAGTCGGCACTTATGATCGATTATCCAATCCGGAGGAATTCGCCGAGCGTCTTACCAACGACCTGCGGTCAGTAACTAAGGACCGCCATCTGGCGGTGATATATGGTCCGCAACGAATTGCCCAAATGCGCTGCGATACCATAAATGGAGAAACCCTCCCGGAGGTCATCCGGGCCCACCAGCGCGATAATTTCGGATTTCGAAAGGTTGAACTGATGCCAGGGAACGTCGGATACATAGATTTTAGGATGTTCGACAATACACAGCTGCCAGGGGCCGGTGCGGCTGCGGTGTCAGCCATGAATTTTATAGCCAATGCCCAGGCAGTCATCTTCGATCTGCGCCGAAACGGCGGGGGATGTCCCGAGATGATCCAGCTCATAAGCACCTACCTGTTCGAGGGCGAGGCCCACCTCAACGATCTTTACCTCCGTCCCTCCAATCTTACCCAACAGTATTGGATACTTCCCTGGGTGCCGGGGCCGCGCTTGGCCAAAGTGCCGGTCTATATTCTGACCAGTAACTATACTTTCTCGGGGGCCGAGGAGTTCTCTAATAACCTGCGGGAACTGAGGCGGGCCACCATCGTCGGCCAGACCACCGGAGGTGGCGCTCATCCGGTCGACTTTAAGATACTCAATGACCTTTTCATACTAAAGGTATCGATCGGCCGGGCCATAAACCCTATATCGAAAAACAACTGGGAGGGCACCGGGGTCCAGCCCCATGTCAAAGTACCGGCCGACAGCGCCCTTGATATCGCCTACCTGATGGCCCTGGATACATTGCTCAAGTCTGCCATCGATCCCGGCGAAAAACAGGAACTATCCTCCATCAGGACCATCAAACAGGCTGCACTTGCAGCGGTAAATGTTCCGGCAGAGCTGCTGCAGCGGTACGCCGGAAGCTACGGCCTTAGGACCATCAGCCTTGCGGAGGGCCAGCTTTACTACCGGCGCGAACAGGGCCCCAAATGGAAACTGCTTCCCCTGTCGGAGAAAAATTTCGTGGTTGACGAGGTGGGCGGGCAGGTACTGTTCAGGGTCGATGATGCCGGAACGGTGGCCGGATTTGACCTGATTCGCGCTCCAGGCGATACTGTTCGCTGTCTGCGACAGTAGCTGACGGCAAGTTAAACGAATCCCCAGATAAAGAGGGCATTCTTTTGAGCGGGGGTTTAGCCCGTTTCTTACCCAGGCCTCAAGCCTTGGTAATGAAGCGATTCATAATATGTTCTAATGGGTATAAAAAACGAAACAAAACCGACGCTATCCATGTAATTTGCTATGATACTTAACCTTTGAATCACAATACGGAGTCACTATGAAAAAGCTATTTTCACTGGTTTGCCTTTTCATGCTTGGAGCTGCAATCCCACTTATGGCACAGGAGGAAGGCTCGAGGGTGCAAAAAAGCGTCGATATCCGGCAAACCGAGGTCGCGCCGAAGATAGACGGGATCATAGAAGACCTGTGGCTGTCGGCCGATTCGGCCACCGGTTTCGTCCAGCATATTCCGTATGAAAAGACCGCTCCGACCGAGCGGACGGTGGTCTACCTGCTTCAGGATGCCGAAAATCTATATGTGGCATTTCGCTGCCTTGCAGACAAAAATCCACCGGTGGCCTGCTTCACCAAGGACGAGGACTATGTGACCATCAAGATTGATCCTTTCGGCAGCCGGACCGGCGGGTATTTCTTTTTGGTTTTCGGCAGCGGCCTTTTCTGGGACGGTCTGATCATGGACGACGGACGCAGCCAGGACCTTTCCTGGGAGGGGGTCTGGGATAATGCGGTAAGGATGTACCCCGACAAAATGGAGGTGGAGATGAAGATCCCCTTCAAGACATTGCGCTATAAAAAGGGCTTGGGAAACTGGGGCGTTCAGTTCGCCCGGCACATCGCCACCAATCGCGAGGATGACTACTGGACCGAGGTCACCCAAAAGGACGATGATCTGGTGTCTCGTTGGGGGGTGGCCCAGAACATCAACCCCCAGGCTTCGGGATATTATTTCGAGCTGTATCCCGAAGGGTTTTTACGCTATGAGGATTTTAAGGGAAGAACAACCGCCAGGAAAGTCAACGGCAGCCTGACCGCCAAGTGGGATCTGACCCCGCAGACCAGCATCAATGCCACGGCCTACCCCGATTTTGCCCAGATAGAATCAGATCCGTCCTCGGTCAATCTTTCCCGCTATCCCACCTACCTGCAGGAACAACGACCGTTCTTTGTGGAGGGGCGGGAGATATTCCGCTTTTCGGAATTCCAGGGCAGCGGTTTCTTCCAGCCGCTCAATATTTTTTATTCCCGCCGGGTGGGGAAGTCCATCGACGGCGGTGCGGTGCCGATCATCGGAGGATTGAAGTTGACCCACAAAACCGAAGATTGGAATATTGGCGCTCTGGCGGCGTATACCGAGAAATATGATTATTCCTATTGGGGCCTGCCGCTGACAGAGCCGGAAAGGAAATTTGGCGTTTTGCGGGCGACCAGAAGGGTATTAAACAACTCTGATATTGGATTGCTGTTTAGCGGCATGTCTGCCAATGCGGATGAATACAATTACGCAGCAGGCCTGGATGCATCTTTGCGCAAAGGGCCAAACCAATTGATCATGCAGGGGGCTTTCAGCGACGAGTCGGGCAAAAAGGGGATGGCGATAAGCACCGGATTCCGCGGGTTCATCGACAAGTTCTTGATCATGTCGGCATACGAGGCGGTGGATGACTCTTTCTCCGTAGAGGGTATCGGTTATGTGCCCTGGGCCGGAAGGCAGCGGGCATTATTCATCGGGGGGCCATTTTGGACATTCAAACAGGGAGCGTTACGTAATCTTTACATTGCTCCGGGCATTGCCCGGATGCGGGAGCCGGGCTGTCCCGAATGGTCAACCGCCGGTTATTTTTCCATCAATCCAAACTGGAGGAATAACTGGGGGGCAAATCTCGAGCTGAACTATGGTAGAAATTACGAATTGATCTACAATCCCTTTGTTGGCAGGGAAGAATGCATAAACTATATCAGCCGCGACATGAGTTTCAATTTTTGGGGCTTTTTGATGGGGAACAACATCAACGGGGGCTGCGATTACAATTACAGTTACAATTACGCCAGGAATTACCTGGCATACCAGGGGTCGAACTGGCTGACATTCAGTTATTCCATCATCTCGCCCTTAAGCACCACCCTGACCTCCATGTTATGGGTGGAATGGGATCCCGGCAAAGAGATCGTAGCCATGACCCCGATATTCCGCCCCAGGATGGATTACCGGATAACCGCTAAAATGACGCTTTCGGTATTCAACGAGATGGTAGGCGCCACCCCGGAAAGCAATTTCGAAAAGACCCGTCTTTATTCGGATCGTTTTGGGCTTTTATATTCCTGGAACTTCTCCCCCAAGAGCTGGCTGTACGTGGCTTTGAACGATTACAATTCGCTTGATTATACAACCAATCCTGAAGGAGTAATGACACAAAAGTACGCCATTGGCGCAATTAAGGCTAAATATCTGCTTTATTTTTAAGCAAATCAGGATAGCTTTAAATGATTTGATCATTATATTTATCAGCAAAATAAAAGGTGTTTATGAGAAAGCCCACCCAAGCCTCTTTGTGGCGCCGCGAACTGGCCAAAGAACTCATCAAACCTTATTCAGCCAGGCCGGGACTGGAAATGGCCCTGTTGGGGGGATCTCCGGCTCGGGGCCTGGCGGACCAGTATTCGGACATGGATGTGGTCCTGTATTGGAAAAAACTGGATGCTAATTGGATCAAAAGCCACCCGCTGAAGAAGCTGGGATGCAAAATGATAACATTATTGGACATGCCGGAAGAACAGGCAATACTGGAGATATATACCCTGGATGGCTTGATCGTTGAGATAGGCCATGCTACCGCGGACTCCTTGCAAATGGAAATCAAGGAAGTGACGAAGGATTTCCAGGTAAAGCCACCGATAATAAATTCCATCGGCGGATTCATGGATGCCATGCCCCTGGCGGGGAAAGACAGGTATCTAGCTGTCAAAGCCGCCATCCCAAAATATCCCAAAGAGCTTGCCAAGAAAGCAATAGAACAGAACCTGGGATTCTTCTGGAAGGGGTGTCTGAAGGGTCAAGGATTGAAACGGGGGGAATTGCTTTTTGTGTATGATGCCATGTCTTTCACGCTGAAGAAACTGATCAACATCCTGGCTGCGCTGAACGGACTGTATTTTTGGGCTGGCGAGCCAAGATGGATAGAGTTCCGGGCACAGAAGATGAAACTATGCCCGCCAAATCTTTGGCCCAGGATCAAACGCATGTATTCTGACCCACCGGACAAAGCCCTATCCGAACTAGAACGTCTGCAGGAGGAAATTATAGTTCTGGTATCGCGTCACAAGCCCGAAGTCGACATGACCAGAGCAACAAAGTTCGATGAGCTTCGGGTGCAGGCCACAGCAAAGCGGCCAAGGTTGAAATATCAAATGAAAGAATAGTTAATATTTTTGTAGGAGATCCGATGTTCGAGATTCTAGAAAAAATTCTGGCCGGGGCAGGAGGCGATTTTGCAGACATCCGCTACGAAGTGATGCAAGAGACCGCTATCAGTTTCAGCGGCAAGGAATTGACCACCCTGTCAACCAACTCCACCGACGGCTATGTGGTCCGGACCCTCGACAAAGGGGGCATGGCCACGGTGGCTTTTACCAAGCAGGCCGAAGCCGGACAGGCAATCAAATCAGCGATAGAAAATGCCAGGCTTTTTGCTAAAAATACGGCGAAACCGATACAACTGGCCAAGACCAAAGTCGTCCAAGATACAGTTTCACCGAAACTGGGCGAGGATCCACGGCAGCTATCCATGGCCGAAAAACTGGAGCTGGTGAGAAAGTATAATGATATTCCGCTGGCGCAGCCGAAAGTGGTCAATACCACTATCGGATACAGCGAGGTCCACCGGAGGAAGTATTACCTGAACAGCGAGGGCAGCCGGATCCAGGAGGACCTAGTGACCACCAGCGTCCGGGGCTTGATCACCGCCAAGGAAGGAAATCTTACCCAGAATATCCGGGTAGCCGTGGGCGGCAGCGACGGTTTCGGCAGCATCCGGGGTCAAGAGCAGCATTTTGAAAAACAGACAAAACTGGTATTGGACCTGCTGCAGGCCCAACCGGTAAAAAGCGGGGTCTATCGATGCATCATCAACCCAAGCTTGGCCGGCGTTTTTGCCCACGAGGCTTTTGGCCACTTTTCGGAAGCCGACATAATTGAGACCTTGCCGGCCATGAGACAGAGAATGAAGCTGGGGACCCGGCTGGGAAGCGGGATCCTCAATATCATCGACGATGCCACCCGGCCAGGACAGCTGGGGTTCTACAAATACGATGACGAAGGGGTCCTGGTGCGGCCGACCCAGCTGATCAAGAATGGGGTGCTGGTCGGCAGGCTGCACTCCAGGAGAACCGCAGCCGAATTCGGAGAACCGCTCAGCGGGCATTGCGTGGCCGAAGATTACCGGTATGCTCCCATCGTTCGCATGGGCACCATTTACATAGAGCCGGGAGAAAATAGCTTTAACGACTTGCTTCGGATAACAGGCGACGGGCTGTACCTGCTGGACGCCAAGGGCGGCCAGACAGCCGGGGAGAATTTTACCTTCGGGGCCAATTACGGCTACGAGGTCAAGAACGGCAGGGTCGGCCGGATGGTCCGGGATATAAATATCTCCGGCAACCTTTACCAAACATTGATGGACATCCAGGCGGTGGGCAACGATCTGGAACTTTCCAAGACCGGCGGCTGCGGCAAGGGGCAGACCAATATCCGTTCCTGCAACGGCGGCCCGCACATCATCATCGATAACCTGGTAGTGGGAGGCATTTAATGGAAAAGCTTTTGGAAATGGCCAAAAAGGCTGCTGACCAGGCCGAGATTTACTCAGCAGAAAATATTTCTAATGTGGTATCCTTTCAGGACGCCAAGCTGTATAAGATAGAAACCAATTTTCTGTCCGGCATCTCATTGCGGATAATCAAGGACGGCCGGCTGGGTTTTGCCTATACCCGGAACTTGATCGACCGCCAGGAGTTTTTGGACAATGCTTTGCATTCTCTGGAGGGCGGAGTGGAGGCTCCGTACGATCTACCGGACACCAAAGCCACCAAAAACCTTGATACCTATGACCCGAAAATAAAGACCACAACCAGTAGCGAATTGATAGATGAAGCCCAACGAATCTGCGATACTCTCAAATCCAAGGCAAAAGCCGAGATAAGGGCTGTTGCCTTTACCGAGCAGGATTCACTGCGAATATTAAACAGCCAAGGCACGGACATCAGCCGGCAGAGCTCCATTGCCGGAACCTACGGCAGTACCATCTTCCCAGGTTCGGGCAGCGGGATAGACAGGCAACATCAGAATAAGCGGCTGGAAAAAATGCCGGAGGCCCTGATCACAGAAATAATCGAACTATTTGGTAAGGGACAGAAGACGATCGAACCAAAAGGCGGCAGGATGAAGGTTCTGTTCATGCCCGACAGCATGATCACCCTGCTATGGCGGATCACCAGCGGTCTCAGCGGCCGCAGCATTTACGAGAATATTTCTCCTATCGCCGGCAAGACGGGACAAAAGATATTCAGCCAGAAACTGACCATCACCGATGATCCCCTGAACGACAACTATCCCCTGGCCCGGGCCTTTGACGATGAGGGGGTGGCCTGCAACCAGCTGACGCTGATCGACCAGGGGGTATTAAAAAGTTTCTACTACGACCTTAAGTATGCCAAAAAGCTGGAAGTTCCCTCTACGGGTCACGGCTACCGGAGCGGCCCCTGGGGCGGAGATCCCGTCACCACCAAGCCGGGACCGTTCCCGGCACACCTTTTCATCAAGCCCGGAAACGCTGCATTGGCCAAACTGATCTCGATGATGGATCGAGGCATCATTGTCGAAGGGGCGCTGGGAGCCCATAGCGGGAACATTCCCAACGGGGATTACTCGATTGGGGTCGGTCCGGGGCTGTATGTGGAGAACGGCCAGATAGTGGGCCAAATCAAAGATGCCATGGTGACAGGGAATATCTACGAAACACTGACCAATGTGGTAGAGCTGGGAGACACCCTGTATCCGTCGTTCGGCGGAGCCTGGGTTCCTCCACTGCTGTGCGAGGGGGTTTCCGTCACAACCAAAAAACAATAATTGTACAGTTATTTTAATTAGGAGACGGCGATGAAAAGAATCATTTTTTCTGCGGCTTGTCTGCTGGCACTATTTTCGTTTATTCCCGCAATGGCGGTTGAGACCGACATACAGACTGCAATACAGGCCGGCGACCTGACGGCGGTAAAGAAGATTGTTGAAAAAGATAAAACCACCATAAAGGTTCCCAATGCCCGAGGCCGTCTGCCCCTTCATACAGCCTGCTTTGAGGGGAAGTTGGATATCGTTAAATATTTGCTGAAAAAGGGTTCTTCCGTAGCTGAACGCGATACCAGCTACCAATTGACGCCGCTCCATTTTGCCGCCTGGAACGGACACGTTGATGTGGCCAAGTACCTATTATCAAAAAAAGCCGACCTTAATGCCCGGGAAAGCGACAACGAAACTCCTTTGTATTACGCCGCAGCCCTGGGGCGATTACCCATGATAGAATTTCTGGTTTCCCGGGGAGCCGATGTCAACGATACATTAAGCCGGGTAGGCAATACGGTAGTCTCCCTGGCAATGGAACGGCGGCAGGCGGAGGCAGTAAAATTGTTGATCAGCCTGGGTGCTTCAACCAAGTTAAGCCCTAAGAGTCAATATCCCCCCAACTGGACATTAATGCATACTGCTGCCTGGGAGGGCGGCAAAGATCTGATATATCTTTTGGCAGATCATAAAACTCCGGTTGATCAGAAATCCATTGACGGCAGAACGCCATTGCACAATGCCTGTTCGCAGGGGAACATTAATGGCGCAAAAGCTCTACTAGCCAGAGGGGCCGATGTCAATGCATCTGCTTCTAACGGAGGGGAACCGCTATCCCTGGCGGTATCAAGGGGTTTTGCCGAGCTTACGGACATCCTTATTAAATCCGGCGCTGATGTCCAATGGGTGGATTCATCCAGCAGGCGTACTCTTTTGCACTGTGCTGTTATCAAAGGCTACGGCGATATTGCCGGTCTGCTGATAGAAAAAGGGGTCGTGGTCAACGCCAAGGACAGGGATGGCAAGACAGCACTAGATTATGCCGCCCAATACGGCCAGATCGCCTGCACAACGCTGCTGAAAACAAAAGGAGCCAAAGGAAACAAACAGGCGGAGAAAGAGGGTAAGATCGCTCCGATATCCAAAACGCTAAAAAACGGCGAAGCAGTTGTTTGGTATCTGGGACATAGCGGATGGGCGGTGAGGACCAGCGGTCATTTAATGGTGTTCGATTATTTCAAAGGGGACCGCCAATCGGATAATCCGGGCCTGGCCAACGGCTCCATCGCCCCCGCCGAGCTGAATGGTCTTAAGGTCATCGTCTTCGCTTCGCACGTCCACGCCGATCATTACATGCCGGCCATCTTCGACTGGAGAAAGGACCTGAATGATATCACCTATGTGATGGGATTTTCTCCCCGGGACAGGGAGGGCTTTGTTCAGCTGGCGGCTCATGAGAGTCGGAGCATTGGAGGAGCCGAAGTCACGGCCATCGAGTCCAACGACAGTGGCCAGGGATTCCTGGTCACTGTCGACGGGGTCACCGTCTGCCATCCCGGGGATCACGCCAACCGCAAAAGGGATTTTTCCGAACCATACAAGGAAGAAATAGATTTTATGGCCGGACTGAACCGGCCGGTAGATGTTTTGTTCACTCCGGTGACCGGGTGCAATTTCGGGGATGTGGTGGCGGTGCGGATGGGGGCACTCTACGCCATAGAGAAACTGCGGCCCCGGGCGGTGTTTCCCATGCACGCCGGAGATGGAGGCCAGGCCTACCGCGAATTCGCCCGGGAGGCCAGAAAAGAGGGCATAAAGGTTCCCGTCAACTGCCCGGATTTCAGCGGCGACCGGTTCGAGATATTGCCTCTTACCGCGACAAAGACAGCACATTAGATTTTTGATATATTCCGCCCGAAAAAGTAAAAGCCCCGCCTTACAGCGGGGCTTTTATCTTGGAGATCTTCCTGAGCCGTTCCAGTTCGTTGGGCTTGCAGGGCCGGGTTTGGCCGACCGGAGTATTGTCCAGCCTCAGCGGTCCGAAGGCGACCCTCTTCAGATGGTCCACATGGAGGTTGAGGGCCCGAAGCATCATCCGCACTTCGCGCTTCTTCCCCTCCTTGATGGTGATCTCCAGCAGGGTGTTGTTCTTGGGCCGGTCGATCGACAGGATCTTCACCTGGGCCGGGTCATAGGATTCCCCCAGGTAATCAACCCCCTTTCTTAACGGCTCGATGTCGCTGTCGCGCAGGATCCATCGGACCAGGGCCTGATAGGTCCGGGGGAGCTGGTTGCGGGGATGGGTGAGATATTCTATCATGTCCCCGTCGTCGGTCAGCAGCAGCAGCCCCTCGGTGTCCTTGTCCAGCCGTCCCACGTATTTCAGCTTTCTCAGGTTCGGGGGGAGCAGGTCATAAATGGTCTTTCTCCCCTCGGGATCGCTCTTGGAGCAGAGGCAGCCGGCCGGCTTGTTGAATATGAAGTAACCGGCCCGCTGCGGCAGGCGCAAGGTTTTTCCGCCGACGTTGACGATATCGTTGTAGATGTCTATCACCGTGCCCAGCTGGTCGACCACTTTGTCGTTGACCCGCACCTGTCCACGGGATATCATCTCGTCGGCCTTGCGGCGGGAGGCCGCGCCGCACATGGAGAGATATTTGTTCAACCGGGCCTTGGTCTGGCTCATTCGATCACCACCTTATGATATCCTTTCTTTCCTTTTCGGACCATCATCATCCCGTCCTTAAACAGGTCGCCGGTGACCTTCAGGTCGATGCTCTCCACCTGGGTGGAGTTCACATACAGCCCGCCCTGGGCGATGAGCCGCCGGCCCTCGCTTTTGGTGGGTATGATCTGACAGGCGAAAAGAACCTCGATGATGCTTTTGCCCAGAAGGTCTTTGGCTATCGGCGAGGTGGGGACATCCTGCAGATCGGCCCCGCCCTCGAACAGGGTCTCGGCGGCCTTTTGGGCCTTTTGGGCCTGGTCCTCGCCGTGCACCGTCTTGGTCAGCTCGTAGGCCAGCACTTTTTTGGCCTGGTTGATCTCCTGGTCCTTCAGGCCGCCCAAACGATCGACCTCGTCCATCGGCAGAAAGGTCAGCAGGGCCAGGCACCTTTTGACCTCGCTGTCGGCCACGTTGCGCCAGTACTGGTAAAAATCGTAGGGCGGGGTCTTTTGGGGGTCCAGCCAGACGGCGCCCTTTTCGGTCTTGCCCATCTTTTTGCCGTCGCTGGTGGTCAGCAGGGTAAAGGTCATCCCGAAGACCGGCTTGGCCTCGATCTTGCGCACCAGCTCCACCCCGGCGATGATGTTGGACCACTGGTCGTCCCCGCCCAGCTGCAGGGTGCAGTGATGCCTGCGGTACAGCTCCAGAAAATCGTAGCCCTGCATCACCATGTAGTTGAACTCCATGAAGGTCAGGCCGCTCTCCATTCTGGTCTTGAAGCATTCGGCCTGCAGCATCCGGTTGACCGAAAAGTGCGAGCCGATGTCCCTCAGAAAATCAACGTAATTGAGCTTCAGCAGCCAGTCGGCATTATTGGCCATGATCGCTTTGCCATCCGAGAAATCAATGAATTTCTCCATCTGTTTCTTGAAGCATTCGGCGTTGCGGGCGATATCCTCCCGGCCCAGCATCTTACGCATGTCGCTCTTGCCGGAGGGGTCGCCCACCATGGTGGTGCCGCCGCCCAGCAGGGCAATGGGCCGGTGGCCGTGCCGCTGCATGTGGCCCATCACCATCAGCTGCAAAAAATGGCCGATGGTCAGGCTGTCGGCGGTGGGGTCGAAGCCGATGTAAAAGGTGACCTTCTCCTTCTCCAGAAGCTGGCGGATCTCATCCTCATGGGTCATCTGCTGGATGAAACCGCGTTCTTTTAAGACATCGAAAACAGACATAACTTGAAAATCCTTTGATCTTTAAACGAGAGTAAGGATACCACTTTTACCGGCCAAATGCAAATGAAAAGCCCCGCCGGGAAGGCGGGGCTGACCTCACCCCGCCCTCTCCTAAAGCATTAGGAGAGGGTTTAAGTTTATTTTATCAGCACCATCTTCCTGGTGATGTTCTTCTCCCCGGCCTGCAGGCGGTAGATGTATATCCCGGCCGAGACCTTTTGTCCCTTGTCCGATCGTCCGTCCCAGGTTGCATTATAATAGCCCGGAGTCTTGTTAACATTCACTAGTGTTTTCACCAGCTGTCCGGTGATGTTGTAGATCTTCAGGCTGACCGGAACGGGGCCATTTCCGCCGATCTGATAGCTGATATTGGTGCCGGAGTGCCCGAAGGGGTTGGGGGCGTTCTGGGCCAGGAAGAAGCTTAAGGCACTGCCGGAATGCGTTCCGCCCGCGCCTTCGGCATAAGTGAATACCGTGGCTATATCTCCTTCAATAGGCGGGCGGGGGCCGGAGCAATATATACGCCAGATATCGCCGGTCTCCGGGCGGTTGGGCCAATCCATTCTCCGTAAAGTAATGTAAGGTTTATTGAAATAGACAGTGATGCCGCAGATCTGCATTCCATAAGCATCGGCGCTGGTGGAGGTGGCTATCCAGGCCGAGGAGGTGCTGGAGGTGGGGTTAAAGCACCATGAGCTTTGGGTCATGTTGGCTTTGGTGACGCCGGTCTCCAGCGGGACCAAAATATTATTGGTCAGATCCCAGACCTCGGCGGTCAGGCCGGTTAAGGTGTCCTTCCACCGGATCTCGAAATCGGAACCGCGCCATTGCCACAGGCAGACATATTCGGAGAAAATGCCTGTATTAAATATTACACTTACGCTATCCAACGGATAAGTCCTGCTCCCGCTGGGATTTTCACTGATATTGAAACTGTCGATATCCGCATCATATTTGTCAAATGTATAATACGGCTGCAGGGCGATTCCCCCAAAAGGAAGCTGAGAATAAGCCGGGCCGCTGAATATTCCGTAGGGAATAAAAGTATAACCATAGTATCCCGAGGACCATGACGGGATTATTCCCACCGAATCCAGCAGAACATTGCCGGAGCTGTATAATTTTCCGGTATAGTGCGGATTGCGATTAAGCCCGGAAACCACTTTCTGCACGGGGTTCCAGTGGATCTTAAAGCTGTCGTTTTGAACCGCCGAGGGATTTCCCACCGTGGCGTTGTAAAAATAATCGGTGGTCCCGCCATAACGAATATCGGATCCGCCGTCCACCCGGATGCTGATATTGGGCGGGATATATCCCGGATCGTTAGCCAGCGGAACCACCGAGCGGGCAATGGCCAGAGGATCGCTGGACATGGTGGTGGGGCATTTATGGGTGAAATACACGTTGGGCTGGTAGTCATACGCAACCACGGAATAGTAATAGGTCTGTCCATTGATCAGGCCGCTGTCTATCAGACAATAGGCCAGGCCCCGGTCGGTGCCGAGGGTGTCGTATTTGGGCAGGTAATAAACGGTATCCGGGGTGGCATAGATGTTTTTACCTATATCCAAAACTATCTGATAACCGTCGACCTTGTCATAAAAATAACCGAAGGCCCCGCTGGTGCCGTAATTGACGCTTCCCACCGGGCTTCTTTTTGAAGGATCGGCCAGGTCGGCCAGGCTGGCTGCCCGGTAAACCAGGTATCCCTGAAAGTCATACGGCTCATACAGGGATCTGTGGTTATAGAAGGCGTTGACAGTGTCGCCGCCATTGGCCGGCTGGGCAGCATCCCGGGCGATCCTGATATAGCTGGTTGATAACTTATCCTTAACCTCAAAGCTGTCGACCAGCAGCTGGCTGGCCGAGGACAGCTTGCTCCAGGAGCCGGGGAAATAGGTGTTCCAGCTTTTAACATCCGCCAGCATGGCCCAATAGGGGTCGGGGGTGGTCTCGACGGCCTTGTTCCAGCTCAGGCAGGCTTTGCCGTCCCCGGCGGTGGCGGTAAAGACAAAGGAGGGGGATGCGGGTGGATCGGCCAGGGCGAAACCATTGTCATATATGGTTTGGGCCACATCCGAGGCGGTCTTAAGGGCGGTGGTATCCAGCGCCCCGATGATGCCGATGCAGGTGGTGACTGTCGAATCTGGCTTTAAAACAAACGGCCCGCTGGACATGATAAAACGCTTGTCGGCCGGAGTAATGGCTCCCCATTCATCGTATGCATCCATCACCATGCCCCACTGATCTAAACCAGACATCATCAAATATCGCTCTGCATCGGTGCTGGGAGCAGTCTGCAGGGTTACAATTTTAAAGGCGGTCAGGCCCAAGGCTGAACCGGGCAGGATGTCATGGGCAAACTGGTTATCTACCACATGCACCGTTGCCCCGGTATTATTGATCGGGCTCTCAAAATACCTGAAACCCACCATACCGGTCTCCGGCCAGCCGCTCTCGGGTTCGCTCTGGAACTGGATGGCCAGGTTGCGCTGATAGTCGAATATGGTCCGGTCGTTGCCGGAGGTTCCAGACTCATCTCCGATGTCGCAGTCGGCATAGGGGCCGGTATAAGCTTTGTCCAATATCTGATCGGAAAGGTTCTTTATCTTGAAATAAAAGAAGACGATGTCGTTGTTATCGGCATAATTCCAGGCATAGCTGAACTGCTCCACCAGAATACCAAGAGTGGAATCGCCCGAAAAGGTAAAGTCGGGATTCTGGTCACTGTATTTGCAATAGCTGTCCTGCCGGGACCGGACAACCTTGTTCCCGGCGCTGTCCAGCACCGGCCAATAATATAGATCTGTGGGGTCGGTGGAAAGGTACACCCTGGCCAGGGGATCGGTAAGATAATCCTCGTAACTATTATCCAGGCTGACCGGCCCGAATTCATGGCCGCCGCTGCCGTTAAAGCCAGCAGCCACGATTTTATTTCCGGCGGTATCCTGGGCTCCCACCCACAGCCCGGCGCCATAGATATATCCCCGGCCCGACCCGGCCGGCCAGAAGGCACCGCTGCCAGTCTGTGGTTTTACAAAAGGCCCGTAATTGGTGGTGTATATTTCCCAAGCGTTGGCATTGAGGACCTTTTGGGACATAACCTTTGTCACGGTGATCTTTTTTCCTGGTACGGTGGCGGCCAGGGCCAGGGCGGCGGTCAAAACCAGGGAATATATTGCGATTAACCAACGAAATATTTTCATGGTAATCTCTATTAATAATGGTGACAGGATCGTCAAAATGCTATTCGATCGATATTAAACCTCCGGGCAATATTTGTCAAGAACTATTTTATTATCGTTCATCCGGCCAGGCCGGTTTGACAAATATACCAATATTCCGTATAATCACGGCATGCCAAACCTGCTTTATGCCGATAACAAGGGGCGGATATTCGATTCCCCCCAACACCAGGCCCTGGGCCTGTCCGGCGGGGACTTTGTTCCCATCCCGGCCGGGGAGATGATCCCCCTGCCGGAGGGCAGCGAGCTGTTCGTGATAAAAAAGGGGATCATCGTTTCCGAGTTCGACGGCAATCAGGTCTATCTGGAGAAGCTGGGCAACAAAAAGGTCTACCCGGTGGCGGCCTTCATGCCGGCCGGCTATACCCGGAGCCTGATGCCGGCCTATCTGGAGCGGTCATCCGATCCCCTGCTGCCGCTGTGGTCCTACACCGCGGTGGCCTGGCATAAAGGGAAGATCTGCGGGGCGGCCAGATTGGTGGCCAGGAACCCCAAGGCCGACCCCGAACTGCACAGCCCGGAGCAGGACAAGAAGCTGATAAAATTAGTCGGGCAGCGTTTGAAACTGGAGCCGGATAACCGGCTGTTAAAACAGCTGGCCCGCTGTGCTTTGGAGTATCACTGCTTTGCCGGGAAGAACACCTTTTACCGCCGCTGGGAGCTGCCCCTGCCCACCTCGCCGTCCTGCAACGCCCGGTGCCTGGGCTGCCTGTCCTGGCAGCCGGCCGGCAAGGACGGCTGCTGCGCCTCGCAGGACCGGCTGGCCTTCGTGCCCAGCCCGCAGGAGATCGCCGCCATCGCCATACCCCATCTACAGAATGCCCCTTCGCCCATCGCCAGCTTCGGCCAGGGCTGCGAGGGGGAGCCGCTGCTGCAGTCGGAGACCATCGGAAAGTCCGTCAAACTGATACGAAAACAGACCGACAAGGGGACCATCAACCTGAACACCAACGGCTACAGTCCTAGTAAGATAAAGACCCTGGCGGCGGCCGGGCTGGATTCGGTGCGGATCAGCCTGAACTCCTCGCTCAAAAAATGCTACGATGCCTACTACCGGCCGGTCAATTATGAATATTCCGATGTCATTAAGAGCATCCGGACGGCCAAGGCCGAAGGACTTTTCGTCAGCATCAACCTGCTGGTATTTCCGGGATACACCGATAGGGAGCGGGAGGCCGAGGGGCTTTTAAGATTGTTTGCCCAGCATAAGGTGGACATGGTCCAGATGAGGAATCTGTCCATCGATCCCTGGTGGTACATCCGGACCATCCCCCGGCCCCAGGGCCGGGCCATGGGCATCGCGGAGCTGATCAGATCATTCAAGAAGGAACTGCCCAAGACAAAGATAGATTATTTCAATCCTTTCCTGGGATAAATAAAAAGAGGCCTGGGTAACCAGGCTTCTTTTTAGACCACCCCTTTAATCCCTCCTTGATCAAGGAGGGGACGGATGGGTGGTGTTTATTGTAGGGACATGCTCCGCCATGTCCCTACGTTATTATTTACAGCAGGACGATTTCCGGCGGCGGAACAGCGACAGCCCGCCGAAACCGCTGATGACCGCAATATAGAACCCGAAGTCGTACAGCCAGCCGTTGTTGAAAACCTCATAAAGCCGGATGTTCTTCTTGAAAATACTCATGATCAGCGAGATGGGGGCCACCCAGCCATGCCAGATGCCCCAGAAGAAACCGGCCGGCCTCTGAACGGTGTTATGCCCGTCGCCGGGGATGCAGCCGGCCAGGGTGGCCAGGCCGACGAACAGGATGGCGGCCAGGAGGTATTTTTGATGTTTTAACATGGTCTCTCCCTAAAAAGTTAATTGATTATGGGATCTAAGACGGCCCGGGGCCGTCCAGTTCGTCAATCCGCTTCCGGTTTTCGGCGGTGGGGGCCAGCAAAGAGGCCTGTTTGAGGGCCTCCAGGGCGTCAAGCCTGTCCCGGGGTCCTTGGCGCAGTTTCCACACCCAGTAAAGGACCTCGGCCCGGCGGGGCGGCGGCAGGGGCTGGTCCAGCAACTTCAGCAGATCCTCTGCCGCCGGGCCGGGGGCATCGACCGCCATGATCCGCGCTTCCAGTATCCGGCAGTCCAGGACGTATTCCTGGTCGTGGTATTTCTGGGCCAGCTCCAGGAATATTTTGCAGTGCTCCCGGGCGGAATCGAGATTCCCCCGGCCCAGCTCCAGGGCGGCCAGGCCCCGGTAGGCTCCCATGTAGAACGGCTCCTGGCTTTTCTCCCGGCCGATGGCGATGGAATTATGGAAGGCTATTTCGGCCGATCCCGGCCGCCCCAGCGCCAGCCGGCAATCGCCTATCTTCTGCCAGAGAGAGGGCAGGGAGAGGCGCGATCCCATCTTGTCCACCAGCTCCACCGCGCCCATAAAGATGGATTCCGCCTCGGCGTGGTTCCCCATCAGCGCCAGGATCTCGCCCGACTTCTCGTCGGCGGTGGCGGTCATGTTAAGATTGTTCATGGCCTGGCTGTGTTCCCGGGCCTGGGCATAGCTGGCCAACGCTCCCGGGTAATCGCCCCGGGCCGCCAGCAGGTCTCCCAGGCTGCCGAAGGACTGGCAGAGCCCCAGCCGGTCGCCCATCTTGCGGGACAGTTCCTGCTTCTGCCTGAGGTGGACCTCGGCCTGCTCCGGATCGCCGGAGTACAGGTATGCCAGGCCCAGGTTGCCGTGGGCCAAAGCCACCCCGGCCAGGTCGTCCAGCCGGGCGGATGATTCCAGCAGGCGGTGGAAATAATCCAGCGCGGTCTTATAGTCGCCGCGCATGGCGTAGATGATGCCGATATTGCCGTTGGCCCGGTTCTCCGACCGAAGGTCCCCGGCCCGGCGGGCCAGTTCCTGGCCGGCCCGGTAGTTCTCCAGGGCGCCGTCCAGGTCTCCGAAGTGTTCGCAGGCATAACCCATGTTGTAAAGGACCGAGATCATGATGATATCGCCCGGCCATCGGGAGAGCACCAGCTGGGCCTCCTTCATGGTGTCCAGGGCCTCCTGCCTTACCCCGCGGTAGGAGAGGATGTTGCCCAGCTGGTTGAGAAAGAGCCCCCGGTGATATTCGTCGCCCAGCTCCCGGCAGGCGGTGAACCCCTGGCGGCAGACCTCCTCGGCCCCGGCCCACTGACCCTGGCGGAAGCGGACCTCCATGGTGGCCAGATGCACCTGGGCGGGATAATAACGCCCCCGGCCGCCGCCTATCCACAGCAGACGGGCTTTGCAGGGGTGTTTTTTATTTCGGCGGTCGGCTGACATGCAATGATCCAATATCCGCCTTTTGATCAGTCGAACCAGCTGGGCCGGGGATGGATCCTCAGGAATTCCCCCTCCCGCACCAGCACCACCGCTGAGGGAATGCCGTTGACCAGCACTCCGACGTGGATATGGTCGCCATGGTCCTTCTGGCTTTTATATTCGGTATCCTTCCAGGCCCGGGCCCACAGGTCGTCGCGCTCCAGGCTTTCCTCCAGATCCTGCTGCTCCTTCTCCAGGGTGTAATCGGCGATCTGCTCCCTGAGGGCCGGGTCGATCCCCAGCTTCTCCAGCAGGCCGATGCCGGCCCGCATCTTGATGATGGCCTTGGCGTCGCCGTTGCGGTAGGCTTGGGAGTAGGACTTGATGAACTCCTGGGCGGTGGGGCAGTCGGTCCTGACCCCGCAGCCGGCCAGGGCGGCCAGGCCGATGAACAGGAGGGCGGTCCAAAGGACATTCTGATGTTTCATTCTTTCTCCAGGCAATGGATATTAATTTTTATGGGATAGATTGCAGGGGCAAGCCAGAAATTATTCCTACCATCGAATAATTTAACAGCGCAGGATCAGCACCACGATGATGACGGCGATCACCGCGAACAGGCCCAGCCCCAGCCGGGTATCCCGGGCCTTGGACCGGGCGCTTTTGTCCAGCCGCTCCCGGAACAGCTGCAGGGCCTTTGATATCTCCTGGTCCCGGGGCCGCAGCTGCAGCTTGGTGATCACCGCCTCCAGCCGCCCGCAGGCGGCATCGCTGCGGCCGGAGCGGACCTCGGCGTCGTTGATCAGAGAGATGCACTTGAGTCCGGCGTCCATCAGCAGGTTGGCGTCGTCCGGCAGGTAGCCGTTCTTGATCAGCAGCAGCTGTTTTTCCCAGGGGCTGTTGACGATCAGTCGGTGCAGCTCATCCAGGGCCTGGCGCTGCCGCTCCACGGTGTCGGTCATGCCCACCAGGGCCCCGCAGAAATCGCAGATCAGGCCGGTGAAGGCGGCCCCGCAGTGGGGGCAGTTGGATTTGGTCATAGGATCATCTCTCGATTGGGGGCGGGTTTAAAACCCGCCCTTACTGTTGGGGCAATTCATGAATTGCCTTTACGGATGTTTCACTCCACCACGAAGGTCAGTCTTATCAGTCCGGGTTCCACCAGGTTCCAGGTCCTGATATGAAGCCGGCCGATCTCCGAGGTGTTCTTTACATGCGGGCCGCTGCAGGGGGTGATCACGTCTTGGCCGATGCGCACCAGCCGGACATCCTGGGCGCCCTCCGGCAGGCGGTGCAGGGAACAGTAGGCGGCGGCCTCGGCGGCGGTCATCTGTTCAAAGGTGACATCAAGGTTCTGAGAGATGATCCCGTTGGCCTTGGCCTCGGCCTGAGCGATGATCTGCTCCAGGGGCAGGCCGCTCTGGACGCTGAAATCACAGCGGACCTTGGTGCCCTTGAACCGGGTGTCCAGCAGTTTGCCGTTAAAGAGCTGTCCGAAGACCGCAGTCAGTATGTGTTCCGCCGAATGCTGGCGGGGATCGGTGGCTGGCATAATTTATTTTACCTTATTGAACCGCCAAGACGCCAAGATCGCCAAGGTATTTTAAATTTAAGGCTTTGCGTACTTCGCGTCTTCGCGGTAAAAGGTTCCCGTTAACTATGTCAATTCCTTGGCCATGATGATGCTGCGGAAATCCACCACCTCCCATTTGACCCGGTCCACCTGCTTAAAGCCCCAGCGCTGGTACATCTCTATCAGGTCCGTAGCGTTCTCGCAGGTGTCCAGGGCCAGGAATTTTACCCGGTTCTTTCTGCAATGGTCCTCCACCGTTTGGTACAGCCTTTTGCCCAGGCCGGTGCCCTGCAGGGCCGGCTCCACCCCGAACTGCCCGAAAAAGCTGACGTCTTCCCGGCGGTAGAACTCCGCCGGGGAATTTTTGTCCGGGCCGTAGACCGAGATGGTGCCCACCAGGGCATTGTCCTTGACGGCCAGGAAGGAGGTGCCCTTTTTTAGCCGCTTCTCGGTGACGGAGTCGTCCTGGCGGGAGGCCCAAAAGCGGACGCCCTGCCCGGCCGGCTTGGCGTAGGCCCGGTGCAGGAGGGCGGTGATCTCCGGGATGGAGTCGGTTGGCTGGTATGGGCGGATGAGGATATCCATAATCTTTTTTGGGACACGGATGAACACGGATCTTTTATGACCGTGACTTAATAAATCCGTGAAAATCAGTGTGCTATTAATCAGCTACAATTCCGTCTTTCATTTTTCCAAGGCTTCTGAATTCATTGACCGATATTATGCCAAAAATTAAAACACCCAGCAGAATGAACCATAGTTTGTCATTCTTGTAGGGGTCGTTCACCGGCAGGTTGAAGGCGGGGTTCGCTTTTGAATAAATGATGTTGACGTTAGCTCCTTCGGCCAGGGCCTCAAAATCGGCCAGGCGGACCTGGGTCATCTTGGGGATCAGCCCGAACAATACTTTTCTTTGGTACCGTTGTTTCCCCGCCTCAAATTCGTAAGCCAGGTAATACGACCTGCCGGTGCGGCTGGTGGCGGCCTCTTTGCCCACCACCCTGGCCGGGGCTTCGGCCCTGCTGATGGCTATCATTCCCTCGGTGAGGATCTTGTCGGCGGCCAGCAAGGCCAGGAATAAGGAAAGGATGAGAAACACATAAGCAAAAACCCGCCGCATGGCCGGCGGCACTGGCTTGGCGACAGCGTTTATTTGGTTGGTTTGGTTTTCCATTTAGCCTTTCAATTGGTGGTGGTAGGGGCGGGGGCATATTTTGAGGCATATTATTACTCAGGGTTTAGTATTATCAAATGCTTCAATTGGTAGCTTCTCTGCGTCAATGACATTAAAAGTTGAATCGAGTGTAAATATGTATTTTATCAACACCCTTTCTTTTTTTGGTCCCCGGGCACGGAAGGTATGGCCTATTTTATAACCCTTAAAATAGGGTTTGAATGTATCTTCCTCCGCATAATAATTTTTTGCAACCAAACGCCACAGGGCACCAATTTTTTCACCACTTATACCTTCATCTTCAGTAAAAACCCTATAAACCTTAAGATACTTTTCTTTCATCGGTAATTTAAAAAGCTGTTGTAGCTTGGCTTTAGAAGAATTTTTCTTTAAGGGTATCAATAAAGCACAAGAATCAAATACTTTGCTGGCCCTTGGTGTATCAAAATATTTCTCATAAAATACAGAATCAAGAGTATTCCAAGAAACACTTTCGTAGTAACTGGGATCATTAAGATATTGTCCGATATTTTTACTAACCGCTTTCTTTGCGTGGTCAAGGGGTGTTTTAGAGCAACCCGTCGCAACCAATAATAGCAATAAAGTGATCAGGCATTTCATGGGTGTTTCCTCGTTTAGTGTGCACTATTTTTATTAATAACCTATCGAGTGCTGTTTGAACATATAACATTAGTTGGCTATATCAGATTCTTTAAAGTTACCATCCTTCCCTATGACATCGTGAAATTCTAACAAAGCAACAAGTTCGAATATTTTGTGAAACAATATGAGAAAAACACCTTTTATGAATAAATTAAGACTATCGGTACTCACCCGCTTTATTTTTATATATTCGTGACCCAATGATTGACCAATGTTTTCAATATCGTTAACAGTAATTGTTTTATCTTTGTCGTGTGCGCATTTATTGCGCACGGTGTTTAAATTTTTAATTGCTTGTATACATGTGTTGTCTAATATATCAAAGGCGTCAACTAATTGTAATTTTTGATTAAAGGATAAATGCCCGCTTTCAATTATTTTATCACCACGCTTTAATTTGGTTTTAATTATTCTTTCCATCAAATTTTCAACAATAAGATGAAAACGTAATACAACTAAAACCACATCGTCTTTTGAATCTAATGTAAGTGAAAATTTATTATATTCCTTATCAATATATTCTTCAAATATTTTTTTATTCTTTTTCATTTTAACCTCTATAAAACAGTAAAAATATTTCTTTATCACAGCCATCCCCATATACGTCCGTAAAACCTTCAGGGTTTGGGCGATGGGTTGAAACCCATCGCTGGTTGTCACCAAGGCCGCCGTTGCGGCCTGGGCCGTACGAGGTTTCGTAGAAACCTTGATGAATAACCAGCGATATCATTAATGGTATCGCTTAAAATAAATGGATCACCGGATTACATCCATCCCCATGAACGGCCGTAAAACCTCCGGTACGGTAATGCCAAAATTATTTAAATGGTACGCCCATAGTATCGGTTAACATAATGCTTTTTAGGATTTCTTCACCTTCTTTGATGATCAAAGAGTCAAGCTCTCCTTCCAACCCCCGTTCTGATATTTCAGCCTCCAATATCACACGGTTGCTTTTATAAATAGGGTGGATGCACCTAAAACCTTGTGAGCGTAAGCTAAGTGGTGTGTTTGGTGCCTGGGCCGGATTACGGTCGATGAC
Organism: Candidatus Edwardsbacteria bacterium; assembly: GCA_031082425.1. Classification (NCBI taxonomy): domain Bacteria; phylum Candidatus Edwardsiibacteriota; species Candidatus Edwardsiibacteriota bacterium. The sequence continues at coordinate 324,258 of JAVHLB010000001.1, forward strand.
CCGCTCGGTCCAGTTAACACACCATTGTCCTTGCCGGTTAGTGGGAGTCTGGGTAAAGTTTACCATTTTATATCGTAAAGTATCATGAACCGTATGTTTTTCTTTGTCAATTGCTACCAAATCCTCAAGACTTGTGGCCGCACGCGCCATTCTTCTTAAATTGATCTCTACAAAGGCGGTGTGAGTAGTTGATGGAAGTTTCTTCCTAAAACGTGCCACATCGTCTTTTTGCTCGCTTAACAATACAAACCACCCCGTATCCGGCGGTCTGGCCACGGTAAATCCATAAAAACTCAACCGAGGCTGCATTTTGGAAACAGGTATAATGTAATGGCTACTGCATGAGACAACAGCAACAATGATCAAAATAAAAAGCGAAAGATATAACCCTGTTCTCTTTTTCATTTTCCCCTCGTTTTAATATTGCAAGCTTACTTGATTAAATCCATCCCCATAAACGGCCGTAAAACCTCCGGCACGGTAATGCTGCCGTCGGCGTTCTGGTAATTCTCCATCACCGCTATCATGGTCCGGGGCAGGGCCAGGCCCGAGCCGTTCAACGTATGCACGAACTCCGGCTTGGCCTTGGGTTCCCGGCGGAACTTGATATTGGCCCGGCGGGCCTGGAAATCCCCGAAGTTGGAGCAAGAAGAGACCTCCAGCCACTCCTGGCAGCCCGGGGCCCAAACCTCCACATCGTAGGTCTTCACCGAGGAGAAGGTCAGGTCGGCGGTGCACAGCTGGACCACGCGGTAGCGCAGGCCCAGCATCTCCGGGATGGCGCAGGCGTCGGCCAGCAGCTTCTGCAGTTCCTCATTTGAATTCTCCGGCAGGGAGAACTTGACCAGCTCCACCTTGTCGAACTGGTGGCCCCGCTTGATGCCCCTAACATCCTTGCCGGCCGACATCTTCTCCCGCCGGAAGCATGGGGTGTAGGCCACGTGATATAAAGGAAGCTGGCTTCCGTCCAAAATTTCGCCCCGGTACATGTTGGTCACCGGCACCTCGGCGGTGGGGATCAGCCAGAAATCCTCCTCGGCGTCGTGATACAGGTTGTCGGCGAACTTGGGCAGCTGGCCGGTGCCGATCAGGCAGTGGTGGTTCACTATGTAGGGCGGAAGGATCTCGCGGTAGCCGTGCTTTTGGGTGTGAACATCCAGCATCAGGGCGATCAGGGCCCTTTGCAGGCGGGCCCCGGCCCCTTTGAGCAGATAGAAGCGGGTGCCGGACATCTTGACCCCTCGCTCGAAATCTATGATATCCAGCTTCTCGCCCAGCTCCCAGTGGGGCTGGGGGGCAAAGCCGAATTTCTTCTCTTCGCCCACGGTCTTCTCCACCACGTTGTCCTTTTCGCTCTGGCCCGGCGGGACGGTGGGGTCGGGCAGGTTGGGCAGGGCCAGGGTGATCTCGGTCAGCTTCTCTTCGACAGAGCGCAGCTCGTCGTCCAAAAGCTTTATCTGGTCGCCCACCCGGCGCATCTCCAGAACCTTCTTGTCGGCTTCGGGAGACTTTTCCTTCTTCAGCCTGGCGATCTCCTCGGAGACCTTGTTGCGTTCCGATTTCAGGGTCTCCACTTCCTGCAGGACGGCCCGGCGCTTGGCGTCCAGCTCCAGGAACGGCCCCAGGTCGGCCTTCTCGCCCTTCTTGGCCAGGCCCTCCTTTACCAGTTCGATGTTCTCCCGGATGAATTTGAGATCCAGCATAATGCCTCTGTATTGGTAAATGGTTAATAGTTATTCGTTATTAGTTGACATCACCCTCGGTTCCTCTCCTAAGACATTAAGAGAGGGAAGCTGTTAGGCAGGGAGAGTCATTTCAGCAGATGCGACAACGCTGAAAAGTCGAGATCCAGGAAGGGCACCTCCCGCTCGATCCGCTCTTTGCGGCCCTTCATGAACCCGGCCACCCAGGGGTTGGTGATGTTGCTGACGTCGAAACTGCGGTGGATCACGGCGTAGAGGTCTATCTCCCGGATCTTCAGGAAATGCGGGACCTCCTTGAGCCACTTGGGGTCCAGCTGGTTCTCTTGGGCGTAGCCGGCCAGAAAGTGGGTCAGGAATTCTTCGACCGAAGCGATATCCGGCTCCTTGCCAGCGGTCATGTAGAACAGCACGATGGCGATGTCGCAGACGAACCAGGAATACAGGCTGTCGTCAAAATCGAACAGGCAAAGGTTTCCGTTTTGGTCCACCAACATATTGCTGCTGTGGGCATCATAATGGATCAGCCCGAAGGACTCCCGGTCCCGGGGCAGGGCCGACACCCGGTCCATGACCTCCCGGTATCTTTTCCGGGCCAGGGCCTCCGGCTCCGGCAGATGCTTTACGCATTCGGTGTTGGCGGAGTCCTCCCATTGGGGCCGCTTGGCCAAGGGGTCTTTCGGCTGATAGTCCTTGGTCAACGCGTGCATCCTTCCCAGCAGACGGCCGTAGGTCCGGTAAAGCTGGGGGCTCCAGCCGGCCTCATGGACCGGGCGGCCGTCTATTTTCACAAAGGCGGTGGCCAAAAAATGCCCGCCCTGGCGGTCGTCGATCGGCTCCACCAGTCGGCCGTTCTCCGACATTATCGCCCCGGCCACCGGCACCCCGTTCCCGGCCAGGTAGTTGATCCAGTCGGCTTCGCCCCGGATCAGCTCCTGGCTGCGGCGCAGGCTGTGGCCCAGGCGCAGGATGTACTGCTTGGAATCCCGTTCAAACGAATAGATGAAACTCTCGAACCCGCCCAGTTCCCGGATTTTTTCTTCCGGCACGGCATAGCGCTCCATGGCCTCGGCCAGGATATGCTGGTTGAACCGGTCCTTGATACGGCTTTCCATCGGCAACTCCGTCAAGTTAGAACATCAATTATAGCACAAGGCTGGGGGAGGGCAGGAGTCATTTTTCCAGCCGGTCGATGGCGCCCACTATCTGCTGGGCCACGAAGATCAGCAGGTCCTTCTCGGCCTCGCTGAACGAGATCTCCTCGGTGTAGCTCTTGATGACCATGATGCCGACGGTCCGGTCCCCCTTCTTCAGGGGGATGCCCAGCCAGTTGACGAAGGGAGCGTTCATCTCGTCCATCTCCCCGGCCCGCATCTTCTCGGCGATGGTCTCGGAGGTGGCGAACAGCACCTGGCCGCTCTTGATGACGTACTCGAACAGCCCCTTGCCCAGCCTGGCGGGGGGCGGGGTGGCGCTGAACTCGTCGATATGATAGGGGAACTCCAGGATCTGGCTGTCCTGGTCGTACAGGGCCACCAGGAAGTTGCGGGCGTAGATCAGGCCGCCCAGGATGCTGTGCAGGTCGGAGAACAGCTGTTCCAGGCTGGGGGCGGCGGCGGCCTTCTGGGATATCTTGTACAGGGCCGACTGCAGGGCCTGGGCCTGCTTCCGGCCGGTGGTCTCCTCGCTGGTGGTTATGATGGCCACCGGCTCGCCGGCGGCATTCTTGACCACGTCCGATACCAGATGCACCGGGAAGATCGAACCGTCCTGGCGGATGTTCAGGCCCTCGCGGCTCAGGCGCTTGATCTTGCGGGCCTGCTCCCGGGTCATGGGGTTCCAGATGCCGTTGGGGGCGAAGATCCGCACCTCCCGGCCGATCAGCTCACTGACCTGGTAGCCGTGCATCTGGGCCTCGGCCGGGTTGGAGTACAGTATCCGGCCCTCGATGTCCGAGATGGTCACCCCCAGGGACATGGTGTCCACCAGCTGTTCCAGGGCCCGCAATTTCTGCCGGGTCCGGTCGTGCTCCAGGTCCTGGACCTCGGCCTCGGACAGGCGAATGCGCAGGGCGTGCAGCTCGTTGATAAGCTGTTCCTTAGATTTTTCCTGGTCTTCCATGAAACTATCCTCTAATAAAATGATTCGAAAACCGTTTCATATCCGTCCGGCCGACCTCAGCACAAAGATGGCATCGGCGGTGACATAGGGATTGCTTTTGATCCTGCTGGTCCCGCCCCAGTCAATCCCGGTCGTTCCCCGGGACGTTTCTCGGGAAAACCGGTAAAACTTGACCTCGGCCGGCCAGCCGCCGTCCGGCAGCCGTTTCGACTCCAGCAGGTCCAGGGCCGTCCGGCAGCGGGGGTCATTAATGAGGCCGGCCTCGGCCATGGCCTTTAGCCCGGACAGGATGTTGTAGTGCCAATAGGCCGGGTAGGCCAGCCTGGTGAACCCGGGATCCATCACCAGGTCGTCTTTTTTGCGCAGGAAAAGTTTCCGGGACAGGAAAAGCTCGGCGGCCTTTTCCGCGGCCCGGCGGGAGGTCTTGCAGGCGGTGATCCTGGCATGCAGGGCCAGGGCCCTGAAGGGCGGCAGGGTCTCATGGAAGGACGAGGTGTGGGCCGAGGGTTTTTTGTCGCAGTTCCATCCGCCATCGGGCCACTGCCATTTTACAAGGTTGGATATCAGCTGCTCCACCCTTTGATCCGATATTCCCAGGGTCAGGGTGGAGAAGATGGCGTTGCCCTCCTGGGAGCCGCAGCGCCGGGCCTTGTCATTGATGATCTTGACGCTTTTCAGGTGACGTTCCGACAACAGCCATTCATACACCTGTTTTCGCAAGGGGATCAGTTCCCGGCTCCCCGCAGGATAGCCCAGGTCGGCCAGCTGCAGCAGCACCCAGTGGGCCCCCCGCCATTTGTGATAGGGATGGTGGGGGATGGTGCCGTCCGCTTGCTGTTCCGCCAGCAGGGCTTTGTAAATGTTTTTCATATCTCCATTTCCAGGCCGATGGGGCAGTGGTCCGAGCCCATCACCTCGGGCAGGATATAGGCCTTCTTGATATTCTTCTTTAAATTCTGGCTGGCGTAAAAGTAATCGATCCTCCAGCCCACGTTGCGGTCGCGGGCCCGGGAGATCACATCCCACCAGGTGTAGCGGCCGGGCGAGGGATCGAACAGCCGCAAGGTGTCGATGAACCCCAGCTCCAAAAAGCGGTCCATCCATTCCCGCTCCTGGGGCAGAAAGCCGGAGACCCTGGAGTTCTCCCTGGGCCTGGCCAGGTCTATCTCCTTGTGCGCGGTGTTGACGTCCCCGCAGATGATTATCTTCTTGTCCTTCTTCAGCAGCTTTTTCATTTCCAGCAGAAACGCTTCGTAAAAATCCATCTTATACTTCAGCCGTTCCGGCGAGGCCTTGCCGTTGGGGAAGTAGATGTTGAACAGGATGAATTTGCCGTAATCGGCCTGCAGGACGCGGCCCTCGTCGTCGAACCTGGCAGCCCCGAAGGTCTGTTTGACTGACAGCGGCTTCTCTTTGGAGAACAGGGCCACCCCGCTGTAGCCGGGTTTTTGGGCCGAGGCAAAGTGAATGTCATATCCCGGAATATTCTCCAGCTCTTTGGCCACCTGCTCCGGCCTGGCCTTGGTCTCCTGCAGGCAGAGAATATCGGGCCGGGCCTTGGCCACCCATGGGGCAAAGCCCTTTTTGAAGACGGCTCGCAGACCGTTGACGTTCCAGGAAAGCAGGGTTGTTCGCATAATCATTTTAGGTTTAATGGGACGCAGATTTTCGCAGATTACACAGAGCTAATCTACAGGTTCTGTTTTATTTCACCATCACCGAGGCGTCCGGGTCCAGCGGATTGGAGCGGATCACCAGCGAATATATGTAAGGATAGGCGCTCTTCAGGTGTTTTACATATTCCAGCCACTCGGCCAGCAGCAGAACGTAGGCCCGCTTGATGTCGCCGGAGAGGTGGGCCAGGTCGCTTTCCGGCAATTTATCAAAATTGCTTCGCAGCTTGAGTTCCTCGGTCAGGTGCGACACCGCCCACAGCAGTTCGGTGAAGCTCTGGTGCTCCAGCAGATTCTGGTTCTCCAGCAGGCTTAAAAGAAACGACCGCTTAGCCGACAGAAATTCGTTCAATATCGCCAGATCGCCCGAACGGGGGTCTATGGCATGATTTTGCGACATAAGTTTCTGTCGGCCCTGCTTGAAATTATTTTCGTTCCAGCCGGACCCGATCTTCAGCAGAGACCTCAACTCGGGGGCATTCCGGTCGAACTTCGTCAAATGGACCATCAGTTCGGTGCCTGCCTCGCTGAAGAAGGCCCCGATCACCATGTTCATCTTGTTGAGCAGGGCCTTTTTCTCCCGGCGGGCCATCAGGTCGTTCAAGATAAGCGTCACCAGCAGCACCTGGACGGGCACGAAGGCCAGGTCCTGCAGCATGTAGAAGAAGGTGTCCTGCGGCTTGCGGAAGATGAGCACCTGGGCCAGGTAGAAGGAGAACGAGACGGCGGCCAGCAGCAAGGTCAGCCACAGGTACCACTTGGAAAACTTCATTTTTACCGCCTATAATATTTGAATTCAGGGTTCATCTGCCGGAGGATAGTTCCGGCCTTCATTGGGCCCGGCCCTGGTTCTTGACCGATTCCATGGCCTTTTTCACCGCCTGGGGGTCGCCCAGATAGAAGCTCTTGACCGGCTTCAGGCTTTCGTCCAGGTGGTATACCAGCGGAATGCCGGTGGGAATGTTCAGTTCGACTATGTCGTTTTCGGAAACATTGTCCAGATGTTTGACCAGGGCCCGCAGGCTGTTGCCGTGGGCCGCGATGATCACCCTCCTTCCCGCCCGGACCGCCGGCACGATGGTGCCGTGCCAGCAGGGCAGAAAGCGCTCGACGGTATCCTTGAGGCATTCGCCCAGCGGCAGTTCGTCCCGGGACAGTCCGGCATAGCGGGGGTCCTTCCCGGGATAACGTTGGTCGGCCATCTCCAGCGGCGGCGGCGGGACGTCATAGCTGCGGCGCCAGATCTTGACCTGTTCCTGGCCGTACTTGGCCGCGGTCTCGGCCTTGTTGAGGCCCTGCAGGGCGCCGTAGTGGCGCTCGTTGAGGCGCCAGGAATTGACCACCGGGATCCACATCAGGTCCAGCTCGTCCAGGGCGATCCACAGGGTGCGGACGGCCCGCTTGAGCACCGAGGTGTAGGCCAGGTCGAAGGAATAGCCCTCTTTTCTGAGGATCTGCCCGGCGGCCTGGGCCTCGGCGATGCCCTGGGGGGAAAGGTCGACGTCGGTCCAGCCGGTGAAACGGTTCTCCTTGTTCCAGGCGCTCTCGCCGTGGCGCAGCAGGACGATCTGGGGCATATATTTTATCCTCTTTCTTGCGGTTGGCACGGATACGGAAGTTATGTTTAAATATATCACTTAATCTGCCCGGCTTCAATACAAATTTATACAAATGTATTGACAAAACGGGTTCTTTGTTATATATTCATATCAAGATATATTGATATGATAACCCCTCCCCTTACCCTCCCCGTTGCGGAGAGGGGAAATTAAGGAAGATATGAGACAGACCGTAAAAACCTTCAAGGCCCTGGGGGACCCCACCCGCCTGCGGATCGTCAAGCTGCTGGAGGGGGGCGAGCTGTGCGTCTGCCAGCTGATGGCGGCCCTGAAGATGGGGCAGTCGCGGATCTCCCGGCACCTGTCGATCCTCAAGGAGGCCGGGCTGATCGAGGACCGCCGCCAGGGCAAATGGGTGCACTACCGGCTCAGTTCCGAAGCGGGGGCCAAAAAGCTGCTGCCGGCGCTCAAAACACTGGATGCCGATGCCACGGTTAAAAAGGACCGGACGTATATTGTGGTCCTTTCGGTCTGTTCAACCGAACATTGATAAAATTAAAAAAGGACAGCATATGAACGCCTCGGTCTTGCGAAGGCTTGGTTTCCTGGACCGCTACCTGACCGTCTGGATCTTCGCCGCCATGGCTGTGGGAGTATTTTTGGGCTGGCTGTCGCCGGATATCGTCCACTCATTCAATAAAAAATTCAGCCTGGGCACCACCAACATCCCCATCGCCGCCGGACTGATACTGATGATGTATCCGCCTCTGGCCAAGGTAAAATACGAGGAGCTGGGCGATGTCTTCAAGAACTGGAAGGTGCTGGGGCTGTCTCTGCTGCAGAATTGGGTGGTGGGCCCGATACTGATGTTCTTTCTGGCCATAATCTTCCTGCCGGCCTACCCCGAATACATGGTGGGGCTGATCATGATCGGGCTGGCCCGCTGCATCGCCATGGTGATAGTATGGAACGACCTGGCCGGGGGCGACACCGAATACGCCGCCGGGCTGGTGGCCTTCAACAGCGTATTCCAGGTGCTGTTCTTCTCGGTCTACGCCTGGATCTTCATCACCAAGCTGCCGCCGCTGTTCGGCCTGCAGGGCAGCGCGGTCAATATCACCATCGGGCAGATCGCCAAAAGCGTCTTCATCTACCTGGGCATACCATTTCTGGCCGGCATCATCACCCGCTTCACGCTGATCAGGCTGAAAAGCAGGGATTGGTATCACGCCAAGTTCATCCCCAAGATCGGCCCCCTCACCCTGATCGCCCTGCTGTTCACCATCGTGGTGATGTTCAGCCTCAAGGGCGAGTACATAGTGAAGATCCCGCTGGACGTGGTGCGGATCGCCATTCCCCTGCTGATCTATTTCGTGGTGATGTTCCTGCTCAGCTTCTGGATGGGCAAAAGGGCCGGAGCCGGCTACGCCAAGACCGCCACCCTGTCATTCACTGCCGCCAGCAATAATTTTGAACTGGCCATTGCGGTGGCGGTGGCGGTGTTCGGGATCGACTCCGGGGCGGCCTTCGCCGCGGTGATCGGGCCCCTGGTGGAGGTGCCGGTGTTGATCGGGCTGGTGAACGTGGCCCTGTGGTTCAGAAAGAGATACTTTGCCCACCAAACACAATGAAGATCATGGCAAATCATTTTAGCAATAAAGGCCTGCTGATAAAGGGGATGGTGCACCTTTCCGGAGCGGAGGCCCTGTCCGAAGCCAGGAACGGGGCGCTGTTCGTGGATCTGCGGACGCCGATCGAGACAGACTACAAGAAGTTCGATGTCCCGGAAGTGCTGTACCTGCCGGCTCCGGAGCTCAAAGAACGTTTGTCCGAACTACCCAAGGATTGCCCGCTGATCCTGGCCGATTCGGTGGGCCTGCGCAGCAAGGAGGCGGTCAAATTGCTGATGTCTAAAGGCTGGAAAAACGCGGCCAACCTCAACGGCGGGATCCTGGACTGGGAGCACGACGGCCTGCCGCTGAAGGTGGACGACAGCAAGAAACTGTCGGGCTCCTGCACCTGCCGGCTGCGGCGCAAATAAGCCTGTTAAGTTGGTTGAGACATAAGTCAATCAGATACATTTAAGAAAGGCTGGTCATGGATGAATTAAATGATAAAGAGAGGATTCGCACCGCTGTCCGGGAGACGTACGCCAAAGCAGCTGTTGCGAAAACTCCGGGATGCGGATGCACTGCTACCGGTTGTTGCGGGGCACCGGACGATTTTACTGCCGGGGACCTGTCGCAGGCTGTGGGCTATTCGATCCAGGAGATAAACACGGTTCCCGAAGGGGCAAACCTGGGCTTGGGTTGCGGCAATCCGCAAGCCATCGCCGCTTTAAAGCCGGGGGAAATTGTTCTCGATCTGGGCAGCGGTGGAGGGTTTGATGCCTTTCTGGCCGCCAGGCAGGTTGGCGACACGGGCCGGGTAATAGGCGTGGACATGACCCCGGAGATGATTTCAAAATCAAGGGCCAACGCCGATAAGGGCGGCTATAAAAATGTTGAATTCCGTCTGGGCGAAATTGAGAACCTGCCGGTGGCGGACGAAACCGCAGACGTAATAATTTCCAACTGCGTGATCAACCTGTCCCCCGACAAGCCGAGGGTTTTTGTGGAGGCCCACCGCGCATTGAAGAAAGGCGGCCGGCTGGCCGTTTCAGACATCGTGGCCTTTGCCGAAATTCCCGAAGAATACAAGCAGGATCTGGCTCTTTATGCCGGTTGCATCGCCGGAGCCTCGTCAATCTCTGAGGTAGAACAGATGCTGCGGACGGCGGGATTCTGTCAGGTTCGGATAGTTCCCAAAGAGGAAAGCCGGACGGTTATCCGCAGTTGGGCGCCCGGCAGCAAAATAACGGATTTTGTCATTTCCGCTTCAATCGAAGCCATCAAACCCGGCGGCAATCCCAATGTCACATAGCCACGATCACCGGGCTGACAGTCTGAAGGGGCTGACGTGGACCCTGGTCCTTACCGCTGTTCTGATGCTGGTGGAGTTCCTGGGCGGCTGGCTGTCGGGCTCGCTGGCCCTGGTCTCCGACGCCGGCCACATGCTGACCGACGTGCTGGCGCTGGGCCTGTCATTGCTGGCCATCCGCTTTGCCGCCACTCCGGCCAACGCCAAAAAGACCTATGGCTTCTACCGTTTGGAGATCCTGGCGGCCCTGCTGAACGGGGTGACCCTGATAGTCCTGTCGGGATACATCTTCTACGAGGCCTGGCAGCGCTTCGGCTCGCCCACCGAGATCAAGAGCGGACTGATGATCATAGTCGCCCTGGCCGGGCTGGCCGTCAATGTGGCCGGGTTCTTCATCCTGCGGGCCTCCAGCAAAGAGAACCTCAATGTGCGGGGGGCCTTCCTGCACGTGGTGGGCGACCTGCTGTCTTCGGTGGCGGTGATCATCGGCGGGCTGATCATCCGCTTCACCGGCTGGCTGTTGATAGACCCGATACTGAGCATCCTGATAGGGCTGATGATCCTGAAAGGGGCTTACGGCCTGGTTAAAGAATCGGTGGATGTCCTTTTGGAGGCGGCCCCGGCGGGGATCGAGAGCCGGAAAATTGAAAAGGTTCTGGCCGGGATCAAAGGGGTCAAAGCCCTGCACCATCTGCACATCTGGAGCCTGTCCTCGGGGATCCACGCCTTGAGCGCCCATGTGCAGATAGAGGACCAGATGACCAGCCAGAGTGATGCCCTTTTAAAAGAGATCCGGGAACTGCTGGAGCATAATTTCGGAATTCTGCACACCACCATTCAGTTCGAATGCACCGGGTGCGCGGAGATGATCTGCTCCCCGGTTAACTGCGGAACGCATAAAGAGTAGCTTAAGAAAATAACCGGCGCCCCCTTGACAAATATCATTAATTTGGCTATAATGCCAAATAGCCAAACATAAAGGATGATCATGACCCAAAAAGAGAAAGCCAAATACCAGGCCAGGGCCGCCATTATCAAGGCTCTGGCCCACCCCACTAGGTTATTTATGGTGGATAAGCTGTCGGTAAAATCGCATTGTGTTTGTGAACTTACCGCCATGGTGGGCGACGACATAACCACAGTGTCCAAACATCTGACTGTTCTAAAAAACGCCAACCTGGTGGCGGTGGAGAAAAAGGGCACCCAGGTATTCTACCATCTAAAGCTTCCCTGCATTATGGGCTTCTTAAGCTGCGCTGAAGAAACCATGAAAAACAGCCTTAAGGAACAGAATAAATTATTCAATTAAATTTTGGGGAATAAAACATGTCAAAGAACTGGTACCCGATACTCAATTATGAATTGTGCACTGCCTGCGGCGCCTGCCTTAAAAAGTGCAGCCACGGCGTTTTTGCCGACAAAGGCGGAATGATGGTGGTGGTTCATCCCCAAGGATGTGTGGATGGCTGCCGCGGCTGCCAGAAGCGTTGTCCTTCCGGGGCCATCAGTTATTTTGGCGAAAATGATCCCAAGGTTAAGCCGTCGGGGTGCGGCTGTGATTGTAAATAAAACCATAATACTAGGGGAAAATAAATGAAGATCCAAATACTGGGTACCGGATGCCCCAAGTGCAAGACCCTGACCGCCAACGCCGAGAAGGCGGTCAAAGAGCTGGGCATAGAAGCGGAGATTGTCAAGGTCTCGGAACTGAAGGATATCATGGCCTTTGGGGTGATGATGACCCCGGCCCTGGCCATCGACGGCGTGGTCAGGTCCACCGGTCATCTGCTGTCACCGGAGCAGATCAAAAAACTGATAACTTAATGGGACGCGGATCCACAGGGATTCCCGCTGATCTAAAAAATGGAGGATACAATGAAAAAACCCCATAGAATAGTTCTTGTCCTTACGGCACTTTTCTTTCTGACCAGCTTTGTATGGGCCATGGGGGCAAAACCGGCATCTTCGGCCAAAGATACCGTAACCGTAAAAAAACAGGCCAAGGCCGATCCGGTGGCTGTCAATATTCCGTCCGTCAAAATGGACAGCGCCAGGGTTAAAAATCCAAAACTTCCCAAACTGGTTGATCTTGGCGCAGATAAATGCATCCCCTGCAAAATGATGGCGCCCATCCTGGACAAATTGAAAAAAGATTTCGCCGGCAAGCTGGAGGTGGTGTTCATAGACGTCTGGCAGAACGCGGACGAAGGCAGCAAGTACAAGATCCGGGTGATACCCACCCAGATATTCTACAGCTCCGAGGGCAGGGAGCTTTTCCGGCATGAGGGGTTCTATTCCCGGGAAGACATTTTGGCCAAGTGGAAGGAACTGGGTTTCGAGTTCAAACAATGATGGAAACTGTTTTCATAAAACTTACCCAGGCGGTGGAGGGAGCCCCGGCCATCGCCCTTTTGGCCTCCTTCCTGTGGGGCATCCTCAGCATCATTCTCAGCCCCTGTCACCTGGCTTCGATCCCCCTGATAGTGGGTTTCGTGGACGAGCAGGGCCGGATATCCACCAAACGGGCCTTCCTAATCTCCTTGTTGTTCGGGGTTGGAATCCTGGTCACCATCGGTGCCATCGGTGCCATCACCGCGGCCCTGGGCCGGATGATGGGCGACATCGGCCGCTGGGGAAACTATTTTGTGGCCGTCATCTTCTTCCTGGTGGGACTGCACCTGATCGGCCTGATCCCCATGCCCTGGGCCGGGGCCAACGCCTCCGGCTATAAGCGCAAGGGCCTGCTGGCGGCCTTGGTCCTGGGCCTGATCTTCGGAATAGCTTTGGGGCCCTGCACTTTCGCCTACATGGCGCCGATGCTGGCGGTCACCTTCCGCACCGCCTCCACCAATCCCTTGTACGGGGCCGGGCTCTTGCTGGCTTATGGGGTCGGGCACTGTTCGGTGCTGGTGCTGGCCGGGACCTTCACCGAGCTAATCCAGCGGTACCTGAACTGGAGCGAGAAATCCAAAGGCACGGCCATTGTCAAGATCGTCTGCGGAATTTTGGTGATCCTGGGCGGGGTATACATGATATTTACGGCCAGATAACAACAAGGAATATAGATCATGGATTGGAAAAAAGAATATAAATATCTGTTATGGATGGTGGGAGGCTTTCTGGCCTTCTTCTATCTGCCGGTGGGCTGGCCCCGGTTCGATAATGCCATAGTCGAGGGGCTGCAGCTGACCAAATGGTATGCCCGGGAGCACGTGCTGCTGTGCCTGATCCCGGCCTTCTATATTGCCGGGGCCATCTCGGTTTTCGTCAGCCAGGAATCGGTGCTGCGCTACCTGGGGCACAAGGCCAACCAGGTGCTGGCCTACGCCGTAGCGTCGGTTTCCGGCACCATCCTGGCGGTCTGTTCCTGCACCGTACTCCCGCTGTTCGCCGGCATCTACAACACCGGGGCGGGCCTGGGTCCGGCCACGGCCTTTTTATATTCCGGTCCGGCCATCAACGTGTTGGCCATCATTTTAACGGCCAAGGTGCTGGGCCCGGAGATGGGCCTGGCCCGGGCGGTGGGGGCGGTGGTCTTCAGCGTGGTGATAGGACTGTTGATGCACTTCATCTTCCGCAAAGACGAGGCCAAGCGGGCCCAGGGCCTGGCCGAAATGCCGGTCCCGGAAGCCAAACGAGGGCTGTGGCAGAATGTAATCTATTTCGGACTGATGGTGGTCATCCTTATCTTCAGCAACTGGGGCCAGCCCCAGGGGGCCGGGCAATTCTGGCAGTTCATGTACTCGAACAAGTGGATATTGACGGGCATTTCGGCCATGGCCTTCGGCTGGGTGCTGGGGAAGTGGTTTGAGATCGCCTGGTGGAAGATAACCATCACCGGGGCGATGGTGGCGGCGCTGTCATTCATCTTCTCCCATGAGCCGCTGATCACCTTCGGCGCCGCGGTCATCGGGCTTTCGGTCATCACTGCTACCGACAAGGGCGAGGCCGGAACCTGGTTCCAGTCGGCCTGGGGCTATGCCAAGCAGATATTTCCCCTGCTGTTGTTCGGAGTGCTGGCTTCGGGGTTCTTCCTGGGCCGGCCGGGTTACGAAGGCATCATTCCTTCGGCCTGGGTGGCCAAAATGGTGGGCGGGAATTCGCTGGGAGCCAACTTTTTTGCCTCCATTGTCGGCGCTTTTATGTATTTCGCCACCCTGACCGAGGTGCCGATCCTTCAGGGGCTTATTGGCTCGGGGATGGGGAAGGGTCCGGCGTTGGCCCTGCTGTTGGCCGGTCCGGCCTTGTCGCTGCCCAGCATGCTGGTGATCCGCACGGTGATAGGGACAAAGAAAGCGGCGGTGTATATCGTTTTGGTTGTGGTCATGGCCACGCTTACCGGGATGCTTTACGGCTGGCTGTTCTGAGCCAACTATAACCTTAAGTGAAGGGTATTATAATGCCGCTTACCATTGAATGGCTGGGCGATCTGCGGAACGTGGCCAGCGATGACTCCGGCCACTCGGCCATTGTAGAGTCCCGCAGGGACAATACTCCGGCCGGTTTCTCGGCCACCCAGCTGATTCTGATAGCCGCCGCCAGCTGCATGAGCAATCACCTGGTGGAGATCCTCCAAAAGAAACGGCTGTCGATCAAGAAATTACGGGTTCTGGCCGATGGGATCAGGTCGGAGGAGCACCCCAGAAAGTTCACCTCCATTGCCCTTGCTTTTGAAGTTCAGGGAAATGTCGAACAGAGAGTATTCGATGATATGGTGGCGATGGTCAAGGATAAATATTGCTCTGTTCTGAACAGCCTGGACCCGGCAATAACTGTAAAATTGGAGAGCCGGATTTTAGCGGTATGACGGGATAATTACGTGTCAGGCCGATCAATGCCGATACTGCGGTGACGGCCGGATATATCACAGGAAATCTGAAACTGGATAAATGGGTGGAGGGTTTTGTTTGCCAGGCCAAGGTGGCGGAGACGCTGGAAGAGGACTAGACATTAAGGTGCCGGGTTATCTATGCCAGGGATTATATGTTGGAGATCCTTAAAAATTATGGCTCTGTGTCCTTATATGCATTGCAGCAGAGGGTCTCGTTCCCGGGGATGGCCATTTTGAGGAAGGTTCTCAAAGTGCCGCGGTTGGCAGCCTTCTTTTCCATCCTGACAATTGGCATTATAATCGGGGGTTATGCTTTCAACTGGCTGATCAAAATTTCTAGAGGAGATATGAAACACAAAAGAAATTATCGGGAAATTGCCGCGACCGCCGGATTGGCGGCAAAGGACTTGGCGTCGGCGGAGCAGAAAATGGAAGCGGTCACTGATGTTCTTTGGCGGGGGATGAAGGATGAGGGTCTGGCCTGGGTGGGCTTCTATAAGATCACCGATGACAAAAAGGAAATGCTGCTGGTGTGCCGCCAGCCCAAGCCGGCCTGCTCGCCCATCGGGCTGCACGGGGTCTGCGGCCGGGCCTGGAAGGAAAGAAAGGCCCAGGTGGTGGCCGATGTCCACGCCCTGGGAGGCGACCATATCGTCTGCGACCCCAACAACCTTTCCGAGGTGGTGATGCCCGTGCTGGAGAATAACGGGGAGTGTCTTTATGTGCTGGACCTGGACAGCGGGGAGCTGGATTCCTTCGGCCAGGAGGATGTGAAGGGGCTGGAGCTGGTGCTCAAAAGCGCGGGATTGTAAACGGAAGGATATGGTTTTACCCCTTCTCGGTCAGTATCACCCCGGCGGCCACCACCGCCGCCCCGATAATGAAGTTATAGGTGATCTTCTCCCCCAAAAATAGCCAGGCTAAAACAGCGGCGAACACCGGCTGGAGGTTGGACACCACCGCCACCTTGCTGGCCTCGATCTGGGACAGGGCCCAGTTCCAGGTCAGGTACCCTACAACCGAGGTCAGCAGGGCCAGATAAAGGATCGATGACAGGCCGGACCAGGTGACCGCCGCGTAGTCCTGCCGGAGTATCGGCAGGAGACCGATGGGAAGAAAAAATATCGCCCCGAACATCAGCGAATACCCCGTGACCTGGAGTGGCCGGTATATTCGCAGCATTTTCTTGCTCAATATGGTATAGACCGACCAGGTCAGGACGGCAAAAAATATCAGGATGTCGCCCTTGAGGGTCTGGCCGGAGAGGTCGATCCCCTTTTCGAACAATACCAACAGAACCCCGGCGAACCCCAGGGCGATGCCGGTTATCTTCAATGCCGACGGCCGCTCCTTAAGCCAGAGGCAGGACAGGCACAGCACCATTATCGGGGTGGCGGCGTAAAGCAGGGCGCCGTGGGCGGCCAGGGTGTATTTCATGCCGTAAAGGAAAAGGCCCTGGTTGAAGGGCACCGAGAAAAGGGCCAGCCAGAGGAAGGTCCAGCGGTCCCGGCGATCGGGCGTGAAATACATTCTTTTCATGCCCAGCAAGGCGGCAAAGACCAGGGCGGTCAGGCCGAAACGCAGCACCCCCAGGGCCAGCGGGGAGAATTCCCGCAGGCCCAGCTTGGTCATCAGAAAGGTCCCGGCCATGATCACCTGGACCGAGACCAGAAGCGTCAGCGGATTGTTGGAAATGGACCGTTTCATTCTTCAATGCCTTGACAAGTTGGTTGTTATTGCGGATAATACTTGGGCTATGAGCAAAAAGAAAAATCCCAAAATAAAATTCATCATCATATTGACTGCGGCGACGATCTTTTATTTCGCCGGGTCCATTGTTCTGGACCTGATGCACCTGCCGGCCATCGACAGCCTGGTAAAGAAGAACCCCGCCAAGACCGCTTTGATGGAGCAAAGGATCAAAGAGGCCCGGGCCAAGAAAAAACCCTACCGGATCAGCCAGTCGCACATCCCCTACAATTCCATATCGCCCTACCTTAAGAATGCGGTGCTGGTGGCCGAGGATGCGGCCTTCTTCTCCCACCAGGGAATAGACTACGGCGAGCTGAAGGAGGCCATCAAGACCGACTGGAAGAAGAAACGCTGGGCCAGGGGCGGCTCCACCATCACCATGCAGCTGGCCAAGAACCTGTACCTGTCGACCTCCAAGAGCCTGACCCGGAAGGTATCCGAGGCGGTGCTGGCCCGGCGGATGGACGACCAGCTGAGCAAGGCCCGGATCTTCGAGCTGTACCTGAACTATATCGAGTGGGGCGACGGCATCTTCGGCTGCCAGGCGGCATCGCTTCAATACTTCGGCTGTTCCGCTTCGGAGCTTGATCCCGAGCTGGCTATCAGGCTGGCTTCGATCATCGTCAATCCCAGGAAATACGGACCCTTTACCGACAGCAAACGGATGAATACCCGCCGGAAATGGATCGCCCAAAAAATGCTGCAATACGGGCATCTGACTGAGGAGGAATACCAGGCCCTACCTTTTTGACCCTGCAGAATGTACCGGATCAGGTTTTCTCCACCTCCAGGATCTTCTCCAGGAAATATATGTCCGGATTTTTCCGGTAGACATCTTTCAGCGCCTCCAGGGCCATCTCCCGGTTCTTCCCGGTTCCGTCCAGCTGGCAGAGGGTGAAGAGTATCAGGGATTTTTCCTTGACGCCGGCACCGCCCAGTTTTTTCTCCAATGTTGCCAGGATCACGCCTTTCCCCTCCGGGGAAGAGGCTGTTTTATACTCCAGCCTCATTTTGGTCATCTCCGTCTCGAACAGAACATCCTTTCTTCGGGAAAAAATAGCCAGGTCCATGGCTTCGGCATTAACGGCCGAGGCCTTTTCTATTTGGCAATCCTGTTCCAGCCGTTCTGCCCTGCGGGATAGAAAACTGCACAAATGGTACTTGGCGTCCAGGTCCCGGGCCATTGCAATGGCCTCGTCCAGCAGGGCCTCACCCCGGGAGTTGTCATTCAACCGGAAACAAAGGTTTGCCAGGCAATTCTTGACCCAGGCCAGGCCCGCCTTGTCGTCCATCTCCAGGACCATTGCCAGGTATTCAAGGAACATCTTTTCGGCCGGTTCATTCTCGCCCAGCCGGAAATGGACCATCCCCAGGTTGGCCACCGCCATAGATTCGGCGATCCTTTCACCCAGCCGGCGGCTGAGATCCAGCTGTCTCTGATGGTATTCCCGGGCCTCCTGGTACCTGCCGCGGCTCTCCCAGATCACACCGATGGCCCCGTAAATGTAGGCCTTGGCCCCCAGGTCATCCAGTTCATCGCTGATGGCCAGTTGCTGCCGGTAGCATTCCATGGCCTCGTCCTCCCGCCCCATATCGGCATAGGCCAGACCCAGGTTCCCCAGTATCAGCGATATCCCGGGCTTGTCCCCCAGCTGGCGCCGGAGATCAAGCGCCTCCTGGTGGCATTCGACGGCCCGCCCCAGGTCTCCCAGATTCTTATACGCCGAGCCGGTATTGTTCTTGGCCCGCGAAACCCCCCTCAAATCTCCCTGCGCCCGGCAGATCTCCATCTGCCGGGCATAATATTCCAGGGCCTTCCGGCTCTCCCCGGTGTCACTGTATGCTATACCCAGGCTGCCCAGCACCCCGGCCATGCCCTGGGGGTCATTCATCTCCTGGAACAGTTTCAGGGTGTCCCGGTACATTTCCTTGGCTTTATTGAAATCCCCGGTATCCAGGGCTATGCGGGCCAAGCCTCCCATAGCCCTGGCCCGGCCCTTAAGATAACCGCTTTGTTCCGACAGCTGTCTGGCCCGGGCGTAACGGTCCATCGCCGAGGAAAAATCGCTTTGGGCGATATTTAAATTGCCCAGCATCGTTTCGGCATCGGCCATGCCGGCCGGGTTATTCCGGAGCTCCTCGATTTTCAGGCAGTGAACGCAGATCTTCCTGCAGCCGTCCCACTTGCCCACCAATTCCAACACCTCGGCCTTTTTCAGCAGCACTGGCAGGGGATGATATTCCCCCGCACCATTATTCCCTGCCGAAACCCAGTGGATCCCGGCCTGATATCGTTTGATCCGGCTCATGAATTTCCAAAGATTTCATTAAGTTCATCAATCCTTTTATTGAACTCAATGTTGGGGGTCCGGGAAACCAGATCGGTATACCTTTCCAGGGCTTGCTTTCCCTGCTCACTTCGTCCGGTGATTTTATATAGGGCATAGCTGATGGA
This sequence comes from Candidatus Edwardsbacteria bacterium, assembly GCA_031082425.1. Classification (NCBI taxonomy): domain Bacteria; phylum Candidatus Edwardsiibacteriota; species Candidatus Edwardsiibacteriota bacterium. The sequence continues at coordinate 343,268 of JAVHLB010000001.1, forward strand.
GGCCCTCGGTTCGGCATCGGAACAGGCCCCCGCCAGTTCCTGCAAAATTCCAACGCCCTGCTCCGGATCTCTGCGTCCGACGATCATCGCCTTTTGGACCCGGCTGTTGAAAAGGGTCTGGGCCTGGTTTATCTTCCCGGCCACTATCAAAGCCTCGCTGTTATCCGCCTCCGCCTCAGCATGCATTTCCAGCAGGAGGAACAGCCCGGCCCGGCCGTAAAGCATCTCGCACAGGTAGCGCTTGATCCCTAGTTCCCGGGCGGTGTTGATGGCTTTATCATAGCATTCCCTGGCGGCCTGATAGTCTTGATCCTCAATATGGATGCTGGCCATATTGGCCAGAGCCCGGGCTTCTCCGCTACTGCTGCCCATTTCCCGGGAAAGGGCCAGGTCCCGGCGGTGGTAATCCATGGCCTCCTTAAGCTGGCCCTGGTAGTAATGAAGCACTCCGATGTTGCAAAGCAGCATGCTCAGTCCGGCCCGGTCGCCCATCTCCAAAGATATCCTGAGCTTTTCCTGGTAGCACTGCATGGCCCGGGCATAGTTCCCCTGGAGGTGATAGACCATCCCCAGGTTTCCGATGGACACTGCCCATCCCTTTTTATTGCCAAATTTTTTTGATATTTCAATATCCCGGCGGTAATGCTCAAGGGCCTCTTGATACCGGCCTTCATCAAAACAGATTATGCCGATATTAGCGTAGGTTTTCCCCAGGTTCATCTCGTCATTCAGCTCTCGGCAGATACTTATCCGGCGGTGGTAATATTCCATGGCCTTTTGTCGTTCACCCTTGCGCCAATGCCAAATTCCTATATCGTTAAGGGCACTGCTGATCTCGGTTTTATCGCCGAGTTCCTCGGCCAGTTTTAGCTGCGTTTCCAAAACTTCCAGGGCCCGGGGATAATCGGATTTGGTCTCGTAATAGCTGGCCATCTGATTTAGCACCGTACAGGTGCCTTTCCCGTCGCCTTGTCCGCAGTATATGTCCCGGGCCTTCTGGAGATAAGGCCAGGCCGCGTCGGAATCGCCTCTTTTCAACAACAGGGCACCCAGGTCGCGGCTGGCTTCGGCCGCCAGCGCTATCGCCCCGCCCTTTTTTGTCTGTTCCAATATCTCGACCCTGATCCTCTGGGCCTGATCCCACTGCCCGATTAGGTCCAGCACCGACGCCTTGTTCCTTAGAACATGGTATGGGAAATAGTCTCCGCCGCCTTCTGCCCCCAAGGCCGCCCAATAAAGTCCGGACGGGTTCAGATATTTATGGTGTCTGGAATGTTCCATCTTTCAACAGGTCAGGTGCAGGCAGGCAATGACCTTCTGCGTGATTGCCGCAGAATGATTATACTCTTCAACCGCCTTTTCGGTGGGGGCTGTCATAAGATGGATTTCGTTCTTCCGGCAATACTCCTCTACTTTGCCGTCCACCTTCATCAAGCCCGGCTGGCCCAGGCCCACTATCAATATCTCCGGTTTCTGGCCAAAGACCTCGTCCAGGTCCTCCATTTGCAGCCGGTGTCCCTCTTTGCGCCACCATTTGTCGTCCACCCGGTCGGGATAGATGATGACATCGGAGCGATAATCCAGGCCGTCAATTTTAACGTACCCAAAGGAATAGCAGTCTATCTTCATTGCCAGTTCAGTCCTTCTTTTTCCTTACGGTAAAAGCCTCCCAGCAAGTTCATGCCGCAGGACCAAAGATATAAAAGAATGAAAGAGAATGCCAGGGGTCCGATAAAAGGGACCGGCCAGAGAAGCAATGCCAGCAGGGGCAGCAGAAAAACGGCCCAGAATAAAAACAGAAACAGGATATATTGTTTGAGGGTCTTGAATATCGGCTCAATGATATTGGAAGGCAGCAGTGAGGGCATCAGCTTTCCGGTGACGGCCGTCATCAGCAAGGCCATGGGAAAGTACAAGAAGCTGAAAACCAAAAGAGTAAATATGGCCAGAGGCGATATGGTCCCCTGGTTTTTGATCATCAGCGCCAGATACATTTCGATCGGCATAAAAGACCAGAAGGTTATCAGCAGGAATTTGAAAACCGGGGCCAGGACGGCGTTCTGAACATCGGCCAATTCGCCCCAGTTGAATGCCAGATCCTTTCCCTGGCCGGCCGATCTTATTATCCTGATAAAATGCCCGGGCAGGGCGGCCAGCACTGCAAAACCTGCCAGGCCGGCTATCAGATAGACAGGCAGTCCGGCCGGGGGCAGGGCTGCGGGAAATATCTTGAACAGGGTCTGGGCTATCTGCCAGGCGGATAGCGCCATGGCTCCGATGGACAGAAGCAGCATTTGCCGTTTTGCCGGGATAAAGGATGATTTTAGAAACATGCTGATAAGGCTGTTAAATTATTGCGGTTCAGGTTTTGCCGGATCTTTCCCGGTGATCAGGCGGATAACCTCGGGATTATAAGGCAGGCCCAGCCGGACCGCCCGGTGGTAATAATAAAGGGAACTGTCCCGCTGACCGAGGTTCAGGAACAGGAAGGACAGAAGCTCGTTGGCTTCGACATCGACCGGGTCCAGGGCAAAGGCCTGCTTCAGCGGCTTCCGGGCCGGAAGGGTCAGGCCCTGTTTGATCAGAGACTTGGCCAGTCGCAGATAGAGGCCGGCATCGGCTCCCAGGCTGTCGGCGTCAACGGCCCCCTGAAAGGCGGCCTGGGCCTGGGGATATTTTTTCTGCTGATACAGGATCAGCCCCAGATCGTGGAGGATGGCGGCATTGCCGGGGTTCAGATCCGCGGCCCGGGCCAGCTCCGCCTCCGCCTCCGGCCACCTGTCTCGGGCGGCATACCTCTGCCCCAGTACGTTATGGGCGAAGTAGGAATCGGGGGAGTATTTTACAGCGTTGCCCCAAAAAGAGATATCATCCCGGTATACAGCCAGGTGCCAAAGGGAAACCGCCGAAAGCAGGGCCAATAAAAGAGCCAGAAATAACGGGGCAAATTTTCTTTCCGCGACCTTCAGAACGGCCCGGGACTCCATCAGCATGATAAAAAAACCAGTCATCGGAAGATACAACCGCTGCTCCAGCAGGTAGGCGAACCCCAGGGTCCTGGCGGCGGTGGGGGCCAGGAACAGCAGGAAGCAGCCCAGCCCGAACATAAAATGCCGCTTTCGGTTCAATCCTCCCAGAATGAGGAGGCCCAGCAGGCCGGTCAGCGCTATCATTCCCGGCCAAAGTGAGGTATTTTCCGGAATGGGCATCACCGAAAGATCGAAAGGGAAAAATATCTTGCCCAGATAGCTCACCAGACCGGCCAGGTTTTCGGCGAAAGTGTTGTAATTCACCGAGACCGGTCCCACCGCCTGCCTCCGCAGGAACAGAAAAAGGGAGAGACCCGTCAGCCAGATCAGTGCCGGCGCCAGAATCTTCCGGAATTCCCGGCGGTGGAACAGCAGGTAGTAGAGCAGTCCGGCCCCCGGCAGGATCACGGCGGTCTCCTTGGTGAACAGGGCGGCGGTGAATGACAGAAGGTGGGCCAGCAGGAGGGCCGGGGATGGTCTCTCCAGATATTTGATGAAGGTTGTCAGCGCGAACAGAGAAAAGACCGCCAGCAAGGAGTCGTATCGGCCCGGGATGAAGGCCACCGCATGGTTCAACACCGGATGCACGGCGAAGGTCAGGCAGAAAGCCAGGGATATTTTATGGGAATATTTAAGGGTCCTGAACAGACGAAACAGCAGGCAGGACGCCGTCAGGTGAAAGATGACATTGGATAAATGGTAACCCCAGGGGTTCCGGCCGCTCCACAGGGCGTCGCCGATGAAGGTCAGGGTTACCAGGGGGCGGTAATAGGTCCCGGGGGACTGCCAGTTCATGTCGGTCCTGAAGGCCAGCAGAATGTTCTTAAGATCCGCCAGACGGTGAAAGTTCTCCAGGATCAGATGGTCGTCGTCAAAATAGGCAAACCCGAAGAAAACCGACCTGAAATAAACTGCCGCCCCCAGCAGGGCGATCCAAAAGTAGGGACGCCATCCCTCGGTAAATAGATAACTCCAGAAGTCAGATGATTTAAGCCTGTCAAGATGCATCCGCCGACCTTATATATTGCGTGGTTTGCAGATCACCTCGTGGACCTTGAGGTCGAAGAAATCCTGGGCGTTGGCCGGGGTCAACACCACCGCAGTGTCGGCCCCGCTGCCGGTGCCGCCGATGGCGACGGCCTGCTGCTGGACCGAGACCAGCCCGGCGTCGGCCGCCATCAGCGCCATCTCCAGGCAGACCTTGAAGCCCTGACCCATGGTTCGCAGGGTGTAGGCGATGATCTCGTCCATCTGGTAGGTATTGAGCTTCCTTCTGACCGCCCGGTTGACGCCCCCCAAGGCGTGCTGGCAGGTAAGTATCTTAACGCCTTCCCTTTCCAGCGCACTTCTATTCTCAGCCGTCAATTCCTGTGAATCCTTGGCCGAGAAGCCGGCCGAATGGGTCACCGCCACCAGGTTGAATCCGGAGAACAGTTCGGCGGCCTTAAGGGCCGTCGCCCCGGTGGTGGTGGCCACCAGGATGTTCTTAATGCCAAGCTCCCGGGCCCGGGACAGGGCCAGCCGCAAGGTCTCTTCGGTGTTGGCCGGGCCGGGCATGGCAAAATATTTATATTCCATATAAAATGCCTCCGGTTATTGTGAAAACTGAAATTTATGCTTTTCGATGGTCTCCAGAATGTCCCCGGCCACCGTTAACGCCATCAGTCCGTCCTGTCCCGTCACCAACGGAACCGAGTCGCCGGTCACACAGTCGATAAAGGCGGACAGTTCAGCCTTGAGCGGTTCGATCTTGTCGATCTTCAGCTCATGATATTCCACCATTTTGGCCAGGTCCAGCATGCCCTTGGGATCCCCTTTTAGTTTGTAGACCCGGGCCTCCGGCTTCATGTAGTCGACGTTGATGTAGGCGTTGCGCTGGAAGAAGCGGATCTTGCGCTCCTTCTTGGCCGAGATCCGAGAGGCGGTGACGTTGGCCACACAGCCGTTGACGAACTCCAGACGGGCGTTGGCGATATCCTCCTTCTCGCTGATCAGGTTGAAGCCGATGGCCGAGATGTTCTTCAGCGGGGAACGGACGAAGGAAAGGATGATGTCGATGTCGTGGATCATCAGGTCCAGCACCACCGGCACGTCGGTGCCCCGGGAGACGAAGGGGGCGATCCGGGTGCATTCGATGAATTTGGGGTCGTCGATATGGGCGGAGGCGGCCCGAATGGCCGGGTTGAAGCGCTCTATATGGCCCACCTGCAATTTGATCGCCCTTTCTTCGGCCAACTTTACCAATTCTTCCGCTTCGGCGATCCTTGCGGTGATGGGCTTTTCCAGCAGCAGATGATTGCCGGATGCAATCACCTCTTTTGCCACTTGATAGTGCAGGCTGGTGGGCACCACCACGCTGACCGCCTGGGTAGCTTTCAGCAATTCCCGGTAATCCGAAAAGGCCTTGGTCTTGTGCTTGGCGGCGATCTCTTCGGCCCTTTGGGGATCGCTGTCGGCCACCCCGACCAGCTCGACCTCCTTGATCTCGGAGTAGACCCGGGCATGGTGCTGGCCCAGGCTGCCCACGCCGATGACGCCCACTTTTAGCTTTGACATAATATTCCTGTAGTTTTAAATTGGAAAAGCATATTTCTCTTGGCAATCGTTCTTTTTCTTTTTTGTGCCGCCAAAATGAAAAAGAACCAAAAAGAAAAAAGCTCGTCGCTCAAAAATTATCCGGGCGCTGTGCTTCTCGAATCGCCTAAATTTGTCAAACACAAGATTGACACAAATCTCGCTCACTGACAAATTATTAACGGCTCCTTCTGCGATGCTCGCTGATAATTTTAAGGCGACACCTGGGTCGGTAGCCCCGATTGTGTGCTAAAGGCGGTATAATGGTTAAAGTAATGATAGCGTTTCTGGAGCCACTAGTCTCCCATCTTATAGACCTTCTCGATCCGCTCCAGCACCTGCCAATGGCATTTGAGTCCCTTGGGGAACACCACCAGATCTCCGGCGTTGATCTCGACCTTCTCTCCGTCGTCCGTGGTGACCACTACCTTGCCTTTGAAGACAAAGGCCGTCTCCCGGTCGGGGTACTGCCAGTCGAACTCCGAGGGATCGCATTCCCAGGAGGACCATTGGGCGATCCCCAGCTGATCCAGTTCGTCCTTGGAGGGACGGGATATCTTTATTTCGGACATTTGTTCCGCGGCATCTTAATTCTTCTTTCCCCAGATAAAGGCCATGGAAAGGGCTCTGGGCGGGGTTTTCTGAAAATCTGCCGCCAGGCTGTCCAGGACGGCATGGACATTTTCTCCCCAGCGTTTGACATAGGCCGCTCTTCGTTCATTCAGGTTGCCGGTCATATATCTGACATATCCCGGCTGGTCCGGCATCGTCAGGACGGAGGTCTTGATATCGGCAAAGCCCATCTGCTCCATCAGTCTGACGTAATCCTTCAGATAATGCAGGCCCCAGCAGACCTTGCCCTCCAATGCCGCCAGTTCGACATTCATTTTTTCCATCCGTCCCTCGGCCGATTCGGTTACGACATCCTGGTAACCGTCCTTGATCTTGTCGTAAATGACGAATGTTCCGCCCGGTACCAGCACCCGGACGCAGTCCTTAAGGGCCTTGACCACGTCGCCGTCGTCGCTGACGAAATCATGCAGGGCGGCCCGAGAGATCACCAGCCCGGCAGAACCGTCGGGCAGGGGAAGGGTGGAGGAATCGCTGACCAGCACTTCCAGCCTTTTATCGGGTATTGCCTGGACAAGTTTTTCGGCCACCTCCGGCAGTCTTTCGGTGGTGTAGAGTTTCCCTTGGGGCGTGATGTATTTCTCCAGCAATTGGCGGGTGAACTCGCCCCGCCCGGCGCTGAGCTCCAATACCGGCTGGTTCACTCCGGAGAAAACCTCCCGCAGGATGTCGGCTTCCTTTTTATCCAGCGGCTCCAGCTTCTTCAGGTATTCCCTGGCCTGCTCCACCGAAATCCCGGAGGCCTCGGCCCAGGCCGATATCTCTTTTTCGTCCATCAGAATTTCTCTTCCTTGAGTTTTTGGGCCTTCTTTTGCTCCACAACCTGCTCCGGCAGGATCTCGGGGATGATGCCGGCCGGGCTGGAGAGGACCTTGTCTAGCAACTGGTCGTACATCTGGCGATCCTTTATCTTGCTGGCATAGTTCTCGGCCATCAGCACGCTGGTGGCGAAATAATCCGGCGCCATCTGCAGGGCCTCGTCGTACATCTGTTTGGACTTCTTCATATCCCCGCCGAACATGCCGGGAGCCAAAGCGAAATAAGCCCCCAGCCAGCGGGCCGGGCCGCCGTAATAGTAGGTCTTGTCCAGCTGGTACAAATGCTCCACCATCTTGCGGGCCTGCTTAGATGATTTGACGGTCTTGAATATCCCTTTCATTTTGCCCCATTTCCCGATGCAGGTGGCGGTCCAGAAGATCCCCCCGGCATACTCCCTGCCCAGCACCGAGACGGCATCGCCCATGGATCTTTTGTCCACCTCGGTCAGTTTTTTGAACTCGCCGTTGTATTTGAGCGAGGTCAGGCCCCATTCGTGGCCCTGGTAATAATTATCGGCCTTGGCATCGCCCTCCAGAAAGGCGTCGGCCAGGAAGTAGTAGGCGTATGCCAGCCTCTCGGCCAGCGGGTATGAAGGATTGGTCTGGTAGGCCTTTTCGTAGACGGCGATGGCCTTTTCCAGCGAGGACTGGTTTCCCCGGTCGGTCCAGAGGTCCTGGGCCTCATCGAAACCGGGCTGGGCCAGGGCCGGGCCGACGAGCAATAGGCCGGCCAGCAGAAGCAAAACAGCTTTCTTCATAATGGTCCCTTTCATGATTATTTATTTCCGTAGATGCTGATGAATTCCTCTTTGGTCATTTTTAAAAGACAGACATCCTGACGCGAGGCATCCTTTTTGAAGCCGAGCTTGATCAAAGCTTTCTGTCCCGGCTGGTTATCCAACGCCACCGGGTCGCACATTACTTTCCCCCCGAAATCGAAGAAGAAATATCTCAGTATCAGGGGAACGGCCTGCTTGGCATAGCCCTGGCCGCGGTGGCAATGTTCGATCTTGATGTTGAACTCGGCGGTGCCGGTAGAAGGGTCGTAGCGGTGGAAGCTGATCTCGCCCACCGGCTGGTCGTTCTGGTTGAATATGAGAAAATACCGGTCTGTTTTGCTTCCGGGGGAGACCATCTTGGAGAACCATTTGGCCGCCTGCTCTTCTGTTAGGTGAATGGGCCCGCCCACCTCGGCCATGCTTAGGGGGTCGGCCCACAGCTTTTTGATGTATGGCATCTCTTCTGCTTGGGGAGAACACAAATATATATTGATAGATCTTAATATCAATTTATAAGAGCTTAAAGTTTAATTAATTTTCCTGCCTATTTTTGATGATTTTGAAGAAAAGTAGATATAAAGGGTTTTACCTTTTATTAAATTACCAGAAACTGGGCCCAAATACC